>JAATGN010000362.1 GCA_015654615.1 Rhodospirillales bacterium | reverse complement strand
TCCTTGGCCGCGATGTCGGCGATCAACAACGAGCCTTGCCCGCCGAAACGGGCCAGATGGGTCATGGCCTTCAGGCCGTATTTTGCTTTGCTCGACAGCATTTCATGAGTCGTTTACTAGATTATTCAAGACCAATAGATCGGCAGAAAGCCGATCTTGTCAAGCCCAAGCTGTCGGCATGCAGGGCGGCTCCTGGGGCGTGTGGACATTCGTGACGGTCATGAAGCCCTCCCCCTTGATGGGGGAGGGTTTGGGTGGGGGTGATGCCGGAACCGCCGATGACCCCTGCCACGGGCCGAAGTTTGCGGCTTGCATCAGATTTTGATCCGCAGATGACGCAGATGGGCGCAGATTTTAGCAGATTTTATCGTCACCCTGAACGACATGCGGGATTCCGACAGACTGAAACCAAATGCCGTTCATTTACGTTCCGTCATTGCGAGCGCAAGCGACGCAATCCAGTGGCAAGCGGCCCGGCTGGATTGCTTCGCCTGAAGGCTCGCAATGACGAATAGTAAATAGTAAATATTTAAGTCAGCTTTTTGACTTCATATTTACGAAATAATATGTCGAAATTTATCTGCGCCCATCTGCGTCATCTGCGGATCATTCCAACTGTCCATACGCCCTAGGGGACGTGTATCGCCATCCGCCGTTTTGATCAAAGGCACGGCGCCTTCCGCGCGCAGACATATTTCCTGAGGTTGTTTGCGCCGACGTCCCCGGCAAAGATGTTGCCCTGGGCATCTTCCGCGATGCCCGATGCCGATGTTCCGGTGTCCGTCATCTTGTCCAGATCGGTCGGATCGGGGATGAAGGCCTTGAGCGCGCCGTCTTTGGCGCTTCCGATCACGATGCCTCTCAGTTGGCCTTTTTTGGCCTTCGGATCCTGGAATGTCGAACCGACGAAGATGTTGTCGTCCTTGTCGACATAGACCGAGCTCGGCTGGCCGAATTGCGGCCAGGCGGCGAGAAAGTTGCCATCCTGGTCGAAGACCTGGATGCGGTTGTTCCGACGGTCGGCGACATACACATGCTCCTGGGAACCGCCGATATAGATGTCGTGGGGTTCGTCGAAGTCGCCGGGGTCCGTTCCCACCTTCCCCCAGGTCTTGATGAATTTGCCGTCCTTCGAGAACTTCACGATGCGGCCGGTGCCGAGCTTGTTGGGATAATGGCCGTCCGCCACGAAGATGTCGCCATTCGACGCAACGGCGACTCCGGCCGGCCGGTCGAAGGTATCCGGTCCGTTTCCGGTCACGCCTTCCTTTCCGAGCATCATCAGGACCATGCCGTCCGGACTCATCTTTATCACCTCCTGGCCCATCAGCACGCCGCCGGCGTTTTTGGCGGCCGCGCCGAGAATGCTCTCCTCGTCGTTGGTATCGCTGGCCCACAGGTTTCCTTCCCGGTCGACGGTGAACCCGTGGGGATGGGCGAACAGTCCCTGGCCGAAACTCTTCAGAAGCTTGCCCGCCGGATTGAATTCGAGGATCGGCGGATTGGCTTGCCCACGATTGAGGCATGTGGCGTCGCCGGCCGGCCTATCGTTGAAACATCGTTGAAAGATCCAGATGTTGCCGTCGGGAGCCACATGAACCCTGATGACTTCCCCCCACTTGTGTCCGTGCGGTCCGACCATGCTCTTGGGAAGCGTCGGCCACCCGGACACCAGACGATAGGGATTCGGCAGATCGGTCGGCGGCTTGGCGGGAGAAGGGATGCCCTGCTGGGCGTATGCCGACACGGCGAACGCGGCGGCGACGGCCGCAGCGGCCACCAACCTCAAGCTGAGGCGACTTGCAAGCGACATCTTGGACCTCCTTCAGATTAGATTTTTGTTATGACCGAGGACGCCTTGGGCGAAGCGGACGAGTAGCGCCGCGAATTCGCCGGTTCGCCGACGGGGGCCGGATCGATCGATCGGTCCGGCCGGATCTTGACGGTCGCCAGCGCACCGATCACCAGAAAGATGCCCGACCCGACGAAGGGCAGGCTCCAGTTGTCGGTCAGATCGATGATCGTGCCGAAGACGACCGGCGAAATGATGGTGGCGAGCGCCGCACCGGTGTTGAGCATGCCGCTCGCCGTGCCGGCCAGGCGGGGGGCTATGTCCATCGGCACCGCCCAGATCGGCCCGATGGTCAGTTCCAGCATGAAGAAGGCGCCCGACAGGCAAAGTGTGACGACCGTCAGGTCGCGGCTGATCATGACCGGGATCATGAAGGCGAACGCGCCGAGCAGGCTGAAGGCGATGACGCCCTGGCGCGCCAGCTTGAGACTGCCCGTACGGCGCAGGACCTGATCGCTCAGCAGGCCGCCGAGGACGTCTCCGACGACGCCGGCGAGGAACACGCCGGAGGAGAACATCGCCGATTCCCTGAGATTGAGGCCGTAGCCGTGCAGGAAGAACAGCGGGACCCAGCTGAAGAACAGCGTGTTGCTCCAGACCTGGCAGAAATACACGAAGATCGAAGGCGCCATGCGGCGCAGGACCCTGCCCCAGGGCGTCGCCTCGCGGCCGGCCGGCGCCACGCTCGCGGCGTCCGGCAGACGGTCGAGCTCGACCGCATTCATCCGTCGATGTTCGCGGGGATCGTCCTTGAAGTGGATCGCCCAGACGACGATCCACACCGCGGTGAAGGCGCCGACGATCACGAACGACAGGCGCCATGAATAGAGCGTCGCCAGCAGGGCGACCAGCGGCGGGGCGACCGCGTTGCCGAGGCGCGACGACGAATGGGCGATGCCCTGCACGAAGCCGCGGTCCTTCATCTGGAACCAGTTGGTGATGGCCCGCGCCTGCGCCGGCAGGGCGGCGCCTTCGCCAATGCCAAGCAGCAGCCGTGCGGCGAACAGGGAGGCCAGTCCGCCGACGAAGCCCGTCGCCACCGTGGCGACGACCCAGATCGAACCGCAGATCAGCAGCGTCTTCTTGGCGCCCATGCGGTCGGCCAGCAAGCCGCCGACGATCTGGAAGATCGCATAGGTATAGCCGAAGGCGGAAAAGGCGAAGCCGAGCGTGGTGTTGGAGAGACCCAATTCGGCTTTGATCGGACCCGCCGCCGCCGCAAGATTGACCCGGTCCAGATACAGGATGAAGGACATCGCGCAGAGCATGACGAGCACGGAGTGCTGGACATGCGTCCGCCGTTCGGTTGTGGGTGGCTGAGTCACGGCTGTCTCCTCCCGGAGAGGTCCCCGTCCGTGCGCCCCGAAGGGGCGTCGCGGGGATCGTTGTGATGAACTCGCGAAGCCGAGGGGCCGCCCACGGGTCAGGACAGGGCAGCCTGACGGGACTGCACCATGCGGCAGGCCAGATCGAAGGCGTTGGTCATCGCCGTGGATTTCGCCACGCCCTTGCCGACGATGTCGTAAGCGGTCCCATGCGCCGGCGTGGTGATCGGGAACGGCAGGCCGCCTTCCACCGTGACGCCCACCTCGAACCCCAGCAGCTTGGTGGCGATCTGGCCCTGGTCGTGATACATCGTCACGATGCCGTCGAGGAGACCGTCGCGCGCCCGCAGGAAAATCGTGTCGGCCGGGAAGGGACCTTGCGCCGGAAATCCCCGCGCGCCGGCCAGCCTGATGCCGGGCTCGATGATGTCCGTTTCCTCACTGCCATAATTGCCGTTGTCGCCGTTGTGCGGATTGAGCCCGCACACGCCGATGCGCGGCGCCGCGGTCCCGGCCGCCCGCAGCGCTTCGGCCAGCATCCGGATGGCGTCGGCGACGCCTTCCCTGCTGAGGCGGGACGACACGTCGTTCAGCGGTATGTGCGAGGTGACGCGGGCGGTCCACAGCGGATCCAATACGTTGAGTTCGCCGCAGGGCCCGGTGTGGTCGAGCAGTTTGGCGAACCAGCGCATCTCGTCATGTTCCTGCATGCCGCCCTGGCGCATCGCTCCTTTGTTGAGCGGGCCGAAGCACAATGCGTCGGCGCGTCCTTCGGCGACCAGCCTCACCCCCAGTCGCAGCGATTCGAGAATGAAGCGGCCATTGGCCGGGCCGGCGAGGCCGGGTTCGAAAACCGCGTGGCGTCCGGGCCATTCGAGAATGTCGAGCCATTCGGAGGCGGCCGGGAGGGCGACCCTGGCGGCCTCTGCGCCGCGAGCCAGGGCGTCGTGATTGCCGATCAGGGTGACCTTGGCGCGCGGCCGGCGTTGCAGGGTCGCCAACAGGCGCGCGATGACTTCCGGACCGATGCCGGCCGGGTCGCCGACGGCGAGGGCGATGCGTGGCGGATGCGATGACATGGCGTTCCTTCGGTAATGCGCGTGCTGCCGGTAATGCGCGTGCTGCCTTGATCGGCAAGAGTATGGGGTGCGCTTTGCCGGGTGCCATCGCCGTTTGGGCTATCCAGGTTTCGCCATTGGCGAAACCGGTGCGGCGAGCAGGCCGATCACGGCCAGCGCCGAGGTCGAGATCGCCTGCTCGGGCAGATGGCAGAGCAGGAAACGGCGCGCGGCCCAGGCGCCGTCGATGCCGATTCGCCTGAATCGTTTGCCGCCGGCCAGCGTTCGCGCCACCTCCGCCGGCATGACGCCGATGCCGATGCCTTCGGCCACCATCGCCGTCATGCTGTCGAAGCTGCCGACCCGGATGCGCATGTGCAGGAGTTGCGCCGTCTGCATGGCGAGCCGGCCGAGCATGATCGAGATGGCCGAACCCTCGGTAAGACCGATGATGTCATAGGGAAGGATATCGTCGAGACGGACGCTTTTCTTCGCGGCGAGCGGGTGATCGGCCGGCGCGAGCACGATCAGGCGGTCTTCGCGATAGGGCAGGGTCGGCAAGTCGGTCATGCCGAACGAGCTCTCGTAGAGTCCGATATCGACGATGCCGCGGGTCACCGTCTGCACGACGCCGTGGCTGTTCATTTCCTGGAGGTCGATCCGGATGCCGGGATGGATGGCATGGCAGCGCTGGATATCCGCCGCCAGGAATTGCAGGACGGCCGAGGTGCAGGCGGCGACGCGCACGACGCCGCGGTCGCCCTGGCGGAACGCGGCGGCATCGTCGTGCATGCGGGCCACGGAATGCATCATGCTGCGGGCATGGGCGAGAAGCGTCCGGCCGGCATCGGTCAAGGCCATGCCATGCGGCCGGCGCTCGAAAAGCGGAAGGCCGAATTGCGCTTCCAGATCCGCGATGCGGCGCGAAGCGGCGGCCGGGGCGAGCGCCATCCGGTTCGCCGCCTTGGTGATGGCGCCCAGTTCGGCGGTCGCCTCGAAGAGCCGCAGCGTCGTCAGATCGAAGTGGATGCGTTCGGAATTGCGGGGCATGGCGGCTATCGATTGCGAAAGAGGAAACGACTGTTCGGTGAAAATGGCGGCAAACCTTCGCGCCCGCCATTGTAGGGATGCGCGGCTCCCTTGGCGCCGTTTTTTTGAACGCTTCGATATTCGGATGACGGATCGAACGGGCATGCCCTGCCCGGCGGAGACGAGGGACTTTCGAAATCCGGTTATCTCTTTTCGGCCATTCCGGCCGAACGGCGGGTGGCGATCAGGCTGGCATAGGCGAGATGGCCGAAAAACCGGCCGGCGGCGACCCGCCGGCGCGCCTCGTCGCACAGGGCCCGGGCCAGGGAGGGACCGATCAATCCGTCCCGTTCCAGGGCTTCCGCCCCTCGATCGATGATGGTGAGCAGATAGGTGGGATCGATGACGCCGTCATACCCATGGCTGCGAAAGTGCCGCAGCGCAAAGCCGGCGTCGCGGACCAGGGTGGACAGGCGATTGACGATATGCGGGTCGTGGACGATGGCGCCGACGGCGGCTTCGGCGCAGGCCTGCAGCGGGTCGACGGGCCCCAGCGCCACGTTGGTCGTCGAATAGTTGGCGTCGAAAATGGCCAATTCCCCGCCCGGGCGCAGGACCCGCCAGGCTTCCGCCAAGGCCGTCTCGCGCGCCGGGATATGGCAGAGCGTGGTGTGGAAGACCACGGCGTCGAAGCTCTCG
>JAATGN010000430.1 GCA_015654615.1 Rhodospirillales bacterium | reverse complement strand
CACCCAGCCTCCGCCCTCCTCCTGCCGGTAGCGCAGCCGCAGGGCGTCGTGGTGCCGCGCCACCTCGGCCAGCGCCCCGGCCAGCGCCGCTTCCTCCAGCGGCGCCGCCGTCCGCAGCAGCACCGACTGGTTCCAGTGGTGGCGCGCCGGGATCTCCAACTCGAAGAACCGGCGCTGGATCGGCGTCAGGGCCGCCACGCCATGGACGGCGGCATCCGGCGCCGCCAGAGCCTTCCTGGCTTCGAGTCTTTGGATGACCGGCGCCAATTCGGCGATCGTATGCCTCTCAAAAATCTGCCTGGGCGTGATCTTCAGCCCCCGCTTGCGGGCCCGCGCGATGATCTGGAGACTGAGAATGGAATCGCCGCCCAGTTCGAAGAAATTGTCGGTGACCCCGAAGTCCTCCCCCGGCAGCACCTCTCGCCAAACAGCCAGAAGCGTCGCCTCGACATCATTGCGGGGCGCCACTTGGCACGATACCGTCCGAGACGGGTCGGGCAACGCCTGGCGGTCGAGCTTGCCGTTCGGCGTCAGCGGCAGCCGCTCCAGGACCACGATGCGCCCCGGCACCATGTAATCCGGCAGGATCCGCCCCAGATCGGACTTGAGGCGATCCTCGGGCGGAACATCGCCATCCCCGGCGACATAGGCGATCAGCAGCGGACCGGAAGCCCCCTCGAACGGCATGACGACCGCATCGCGCACGCCGGCAAGAGAGCGCAGTTGGGACTCGATCTCTCCCGGTTCGATGCGAAAGCCGCGGATCTTCACCTGGGAATCGACGCGACCGAGGAACTCGATCGCGCCATCCGCCAACCGCCGGACCCGGTCGCCGGTCCGATACAGACGCCCGCCCGGCGGCCCGAACGGATCGGGCAGGAAACGTTCCGCCGTCAGGCCGGGACGATGCAGATAACCCCGCGCCAGGCCGGCCCCGCCGATGTAAAGCTCACCGGCGACATGGTCCGGAAGCGGATTGAGGTCGCGGTCGAGGACATAGGCATCGACATTGGGCAAGGCGTGACCGACCGGCACGGAGAGGACATCGGCCTGGCGAGCCTCGACCGCCTGCGTCAGGCAGCCGACGGCGGCTTCGGTCGGCCCATAGTGGTTGAGGATCCGGCACTGCGGTTTCAAGCGACGTATTTTTTCGACCAGGTCCCAGGGGCAGCGTTCGCCGCCCAGGATCAGCAGATGCTCGGGCAGGACGTCCTGGGGTCGCGCCGCCTGAAGCAATCCCTGCAAATGACTGGGCACGATTTTAAGGACGCCGATCCGGCGAGTCGCCATGACGGCGGCGAAGCGATCGGGGTCGAAGGCCTGGTCCGGCGGAATCAGATGCAGCGTGGCGCCGGAACATAGGGCGCCGAACAGGACCGTATGGCCCAGGTCGGCGGCCACCGTCGAGACCATGGCCATCCCGCCATCGGGCAAAGGCGCCATCCGCTCCAGCATCCCCTGGACATAGTTGGCGAGCGCCCCATGGCTGACCGCCACGCCTTTCGGTTGCCCGGTGGATCCCGAGGTATAGATCACATAAGCGATCTGTCGGGGATCGATGGCGACCGGAACGGCCGCCTGTTCCCCGGCAGCCGCCGCCTGGTCATCGATGCGCACCACCGCGGCGCCCAAGGCCCGGGCGGACGAAAAGGCTTCGCCGGAGGCGATCACCGTTTGGACCGCGCTGTCGGCGACCATTCGACGCAGCCGTTCGGCGGGCCATCGGGGATCGAGCGGCACATAGGCTCCGCCCGCCTTCAGGATCGCCAGCAGTCCTACGACAAAATCCACCGACCGCTCACAAGACAAGCCGATCCGTTCCTCGGGGAGAATCGTCAGGCGGCGGGACAACCGGCCGGCCCGCTCATCCAGTTCGGCAAAGCTCAGACTCGTCCGGCCATCCTGGACGGCAAGCGCGGCGGGCGTCTCCTTGACCCATCGGTCGAAGCCCCGCAGCACATGGCCGTAGGGCCAGGGACGCGCCAGCTGTGAGGAGGGAATCGCCGCCGGAAGGCCGACGGCCCCCAGCGGAGCCTCCGGGTCCGCCACCAAACGATGCAGGATCTCGACGAAATCCCCACCCCATGCCGCCGCCGCGGCGTCGGACAGACGGCCGCGATCATAGGCGATGGCAAAGTTCATCTGGCCGTCGAGATGGGCGATCAGGCTGAGCGGATAGTTGTTGCGGCCTTGCGTGGCGGCGAAGCCGTCGACGAAATCCTCCGTCGTCACCTCCGCGATGGCGATACCGGAGACTCCGGACCTCAAGATGGAATCAACGGGGAAGTTCTCGAAGACGACGATGCTGTCGAACAAATTCGCCTCACAGGCGACACAATCGCGCTGGATGACGGATACGGGAATATATTCATGATCCCGGATGCTGAAATTCCGTTCCTGGATAGTCTTGAGCCACTGGGAGCATTTCTCGGACGAACGGATGCTCAGCCGCAACGGCAAGGTGTTGATGAACAAGCCGACCGCCTGCTCGATGCCGGGCAGATCAGGGGGCCGTCCGGAGACGGTCACGCCGAACAGGACTTCCGGCAGCCCGGCATGCCGGCTTAGCAAAAGGCCCCATGCTCCCTGGACCAGGGTGTTCATCGTCACGCCGATGGAAGCGGCGGTTTGCCGCAGCCGATCGGTCTCAGCCCGGTCAAGCCGAAAGCGGCGTTCGGCAAACCGCCGCGGCCCGGCGGCCGCCGTCAAAGGCAAGGGCGTGGGCCCCGCGAAATCGGCCAGCATATCCCGCCAGTACCCCAGGGACGGCGCGACCGGCCGCTCCTGCAGGAATCGAATGTAATCGGAATAGGGAGTCGCGGGCTGGGGAGTCCAGAGCGTGTTCTTGCAAAAGGCGCGATAGGCCTCCAGGAAGTCGCGCAGGACAATGCCGAAACTCCAGCCGTCGACGGCGATATGATGGAAACTCCAGACCATCCACCAGGACTGCGGCCCGATCCTGAAAAGCTTCAGCCGAAGGCCGGCGGCCAGCCTGAAATCGAAGCCGCTCCTGCGTTCGCCGGCCCAATCGTCGCGAAGCACGGTCTCGCGGTCGGTCCGGTGCCGCCAATCTTCCTCCTCGAGGCGAACGGTCATCGTCTTGAAAACGATCTGGACGGGCTCGGGAACCTCTTCCCAGCGATAATCGGCGCGCAGGGCCTGATGACGATCGAGGACCGCCTGCCAGGCCCGCCGCAGGGCCTCCCGGTGCAAATCGCCCTCGATGCGGAAGACTTTCCGATAAAAATACGGGTCCGCCTCTCCCGTCTGAAGAGAATAGGACAAAATACCCTTTTGCAGAGGCGACAGGGAGACGATGGCCTCGATGTTCTTTTTTTCCCGATCGACATCGCCGCTCATCGCCATGTCTCCCCTAAACGCTGTCCAAAAGGTCGTCGAGCACATCCTGGGTCAGGCTGAGGCCGACCACGTCGGAGGGGGTGAGGCCGCCCTGGGTCTCGTCCAGGCAGTGGGCGATCAGCCCCTCCAGTTCGGCCTGATACTCCGCCGCCAGGGCCTCCACCGTCGCCGCCGCATACATCTCCCGGCTGTAGGTCCACTCCAGGCGCAGTTCGCCGCCATGGACCAGACCGTTGATCTCCAGCCAATTG
>JAATGN010000200.1 GCA_015654615.1 Rhodospirillales bacterium | reverse complement strand
GGTGTGCCGGCGAAGCCGGCAGCGCAAGAGCGGCCGAGGGGATCGATCTCGACGGGAACGTTTTCCGCCGCAGGGCGGCGGACACCGGCAGGGACGCCGGTGCCACTTTCCCTTGCTTCACAAGCTTTTTCGCCGGGACGATGGTACAGGGATTGATCCAGTTTGATCGCAAACCGCTCTAGTCTGGATCTCATTTCGGTTTTATCGATCGGGCATCACCCCCACCCAACCCTCCCCCATCAAGGGGGAGGGCTTATCTCGCGCTCCCGGTCAGGATCTTTACGCGCCGGCTTTCGGCGCCGTTCGCTGGAATTCGGTGATGGCGGCATATTGCTCGCCCAGCAGGGCGGGCAGGGCGGTGAAAATCGGCCACAGCTCGGCATAGACCGGCACCGCGGCCGGATTGGGCCGATGGCGGTGGGTGGCGCCGACCATGCTGTTGACGACCTCCAGCGAGGCGATCCGGCCCAGCGCCAGCTGGCCGAGGACGGCGGCCCCCAGGCAGGAGGATTCGATGCTTTCGGGCACCACGACCTCGCGGTCGAAGATGTCCGCCATCATCTGGCGCCACAATTCCGAACGGGCGAACCCGCCGGTCGCCAAGATGCGCCGGGCCGGTCCGATCAGGCTCTCGACCGCCGGCAGGATGCTGTAGAGATTGAAGATCACCCCTTCGAGCACGGCGCGAATCATATGTTCGCGGCGGTGATGCATGGCCAGGCCGAAAAAGGAGCCGCGCAGGTCGGCGTTCCACAAGGGGGCCCGTTCGCCGGCCAGATAGGGGTGGAACAGCAATCCCTCGCTGCCCGGGGCGACCCGTTCGGCGATGCGGGTCAGCACCTCGTAGGGGTCGACCCCCAGACGGTGGGCCGTCTCGGTCTCGGCCGAGGCCAATTGGTCGCGGACCCAGCGGAAGACGACGCCGCCGTTGTTGACGGACCCGCCGATCACCCAGAGCCGATCGGTCAAGGCGTAGCAGAAGGTGCGCCCCGAGGGATCGGTCCGCGGGGCGTCGATGACGGTCCGCAAGGCCCCCGATGTGCCGATGGTCACCGCGACGTCGCCGGGGCCGATGGCGCCGACGCCCAGATTCGACAGGACGCCGTCGTTGGCGCCGATGACGAAGGGCGTCGCGGCCGGCAGACCCAGACGTTCGGCGATCGCCGCCGGCAGGCCGGTGACCGGCGTCGTGGTCGGAACCAGGGTCGACAGCCGTTCCGCCGTGATGCCGGCAACCGCCAAGGCGCCGGCATCCCAGTCCTTTTGGACCAGATTGAACAGGCCGGTGGCCGAGGCGATCGAATGATCGACCAGCCAGCGGCCGAACAGCCGGAAGAACACATATTCCTTGATGCCGACGAAACGCGCCGCGGCGGCGAACAGATCGGGATGTTCGTCCTTCAGCCACAACAGCTTGGCCAGGGGCGACATCGGATGGATGGGCGTGCCGGTTCGCAGATAGATCCGATGGCCGTCCATGTCCTTCTTCAGGCGCTGGGCCCACAGGCTGGCCCGGGTGTCGATCCAGGTGATGCTGCGGGTCAGCGGCCGGCCGTCGGCATCGACGGCGATCAGGCTGTGCATCGCGGCGCTGAAGGCGACATGCGAAAGCGTGCCGCTGCCGCCCTGGTCGACGGCCTGGCGGATGGACTCGACGACCGCTTCGAAAATGGTCTCCGGATCCTGCTCGCCGGCACCGGGGACCGGCGTGAGAAGGGGATATTCCACGGCATGATGCGCGACGATCTTGCCGTCCTCGGAAAACAGGACGGCCTTGGTGCTGGTGGTGCCGATATCGACGCCCATCATAAATTCCGGCATGCGGACCTCCTATGGTGGAGACGCGTCGGGCGGGGGGAGAATCCGCTCGGGAGGAGCGGGAGCATTAAGGTGACGAGACTAAGATGGTCTCTATCACGACCCCGAATTTCAAGGTCTACGGATCCATCTTGTCGAAATATTTGTCGATCTTCCGGAGTTGCCGCCCCGGTGTATCCGACACTTCACCACTGAAGATTCTCTCGTCATCCCCGCGAAAGCGCTGGGATGCACACATTTCGCCCCTCGCCCGCTTGGCGGGGAGAGGGTTCAATCATGAGTGAACCATATCCTCACTCGAAGCTGAGCTGCACCTTCATGGCCTGGGAGCGATCGCCGGCCAGGGCGAAGGCTTCGCTGAAGCGGGTGAAGGGGAAGCTCGCGGTGATCAGGGGCCGCACGTCGATCAGCCGGCTGTTGAGGAAGGAGACGGCATGGGCGAATTCCGCATGGAAGCGGAAGGAGCCGCGCAGCTCCAACTCCTTGGCGGTGATCACATTGACCGGCAAGGTCATGTCGCCGCCCAGGCCGACCTGCATGACGATGCCGGTCGGCCGCAGGGCGTCGAGGGCGCTCCGCAACGCCTTTTCCGAGCCGCTGGCCTCGAACAGGATGTCGAAGCTTCCCTTGTCGGCGCCATAGGCGGCCAGCCCGGCGGGATCCTCCGCCGTGTTGATCGCCCGGTCGGCCCCCGCCGCCAGGGCCGCCGAAAGAGCATTGGCGCTGATGTCGACGGCGACGATCTCGACGGCGCCGGCCCGTCTGGCCGCCATGACGATCAGGGCGCCGATCGGCCCGCACCCGGTGACCAGCACCCGCCGGCCGAGGATCGGCCCGGCCCGGCGCACCGCGTGCAGGGCGACCGAGAGCGGTTCGGCCATCGCCGCCTCGCCGTCGCTGATGCCGTCCTCGACCGGATGGGCCTGGGCGGCGTCGATGACGATTTCCTGGCGAAAGGCGCCGTCGATGTGCGGCGTCGGCATGGCGCTGCCGTAGAAGCGCATGGCGAGACAGTGGTTGGGAAGGCCCTCCAGGCAATAGCGGCAGTGGCCGCAGGGCCGGCTGGGACTGACGGCGATGCGCCGGCCCGGCGCGATGCCGGAGACGGCGCCGCCCACCTCGGTGACGGTGCCGGCGATCTCGTGGCCGAGAATCATCGGTTCCTTGAGGCGGACCGTGCCGAAGCCGCCGTGGTGGTAATAATGAAGGTCGGACCCGCAAATGCCGCCGGCCCCGACGCGGACGCGAAGCTGCGCCGGACCGACCGAACCGGTTTCGACCTCCTCGACGCGCAAGTCGTGGGGCGGATGAATGACGAGTGCTTTCATGGGTCAGCGTCCTTTCAGTCAAGGGGTTCGCTCTTCAGTCCTGGTCGAAGCCATAGACCTCCGGCAGCAGGAACGCCGCCGCCAGGAAGCCGATCAGCGGAAAGATCGCCACGAAAAGGGTGGCGCCGGCCTGGCCGATGGCGGTGAACAGGCTGGGGAACAGGAAGATCGCCAGGAAGGACGGCGCCTTGACGAACATATAGGCGAAGCCGCTGGCCGTGCCGCGATATTCCGGACGGGCCACCACCGTCGGGATGGTCATGCAGTTGGAGGCGTCCCAGTAATGCCCCCACAGCATCGTCGCGCAGATGAAGGGCAGCACGCCGGGATGATTGGTATAGATCGCGGCGGCCGCCACCAGCAGCGAGACGAACACGATGCCGAAGCCCCACATGCTGATGCCGCGATGTCCGATCTTCGGGGTGATCATCGGTCCGACCAGGCCGGAGATGCCGGCGATCACGAACAGTCCCATGGTGACCAGGTCGGTGCCCAGGATGGAGCTGACCCCGATGGTCACGAAAAGCACCGGCATGTAGAAGGCGAAGGTCGAGAACTCGCTGCCCTGGCAGAAACAGGCGATATAGCCGTAGAGGGTGGCGCGCCAGCGGATCGGGTCCTTGCGGAGATCGGCCAGGAAGCCGGTCAGCCGCGGCTTGGGAACGGTCACGTCGTGATCCGGCAGCATGTCGAGATTGTCGCCGAACATCTGCAGGGTGACCTTCTTGGCCTCGACATAGCGGCCGCGGCGCACCAGCCAGACCGCGGTTTCCGGCAGATCGTGGCGCAGGAACAGGATAATCGCCGCCGGCACGGCGCCCAGGGCCAGCGTGACCCGCCAGATCCACTCGTGATTCAGATCGGCGATGATGAACAGGGCGATCACGCCCAAGGTGAGAACCTCGCCCACCGCGAACATGAACTGCCAGCGGTTGCCCATGACCTCGCGCTGGCCCTTGGGCATGGCTTCCATGATGTAGGTGTAGCTGTTGGAGATGTCGCTGCCGAGCGGCACGCCCAGGATGAAGCGCACCACCACCAGCCAGCCGACGCTGGGCACGATCCCCTGCACCAGGGCGAAGAAGATGAACATATACATGGTGGCCAGGAACATGAATCGCCGCCCGACCTTGTCGGACAGCCAGCCGCCGATCATCGCGCCGACCAGGGCGCCGCCCTGCGTGCCCGCCGCCGCCAGGCCGAGCAGCAGGGGGTCGGGGCTGAACTGTTCGCGGACGAAGACCAGGACGAAAGCGATCGAATAGAGGTCCCAGGCCTCCACCAGGATGGACGCCATCATCAGCCAGCCCGCCCGATTGCCCTTGGGGCTGTATTTGCTGACCAGATAGCGGGTCGCCTCGTCCATCGACGCCCGTTGCGCCACTTCCGTCGTCATGGATATTTCCTCCGTTGTTTGCGCTGCGATATTTTTTCGTATTCGCGGTCTTCGGTTCGGATGATGGCGCGCCCCCTCGATGGTTCGAGACGTCCGCTATTGCTTGGCGGACCACGACCACGGCAGGACGGCCCGCCGGTTGACCGAGTCGGGCACCACGCCCTGTTCCGCCGTGGTGACGTGGTCGAGCCAGCTGCAGGCCGCCACCTGGTTCTTGCGGGCTTCGATGCGGGCCAGGCGTTCCTTGACCAGGGTGCTGCGGCTCTCGCCGGGCGCCGCGGCGGCGGGGTGCATCTCGCCCTTCAGGAAAGCGTCCATGTCCAGCAGGTCGATCCGCCGCTGCGACAGGCGGGCCCACAGCAGGTCGCCGTTGACCAGCGTCCCGATGCCGCCGCCCTCATAGGCTTCGGGGGTGACGTGACCGACGCAGGCGCCCTTGGTGACGCCGGAATAGCGGCCGTCGGTCATCAGAATCGAGGTCCGCTCCAGCACGCCCTGGTGGCGCAGATAGGCGCTGGGGGCGAACATCTCCGGCATGCCGAAAGCTTTCGGTCCCTGTCCGGCGATGACGAAAGCGAAGGCGACGGTGCCCTTCACCACCATCTGTTCCATGCTGTCGTCGTCGCTGCCGCCGTTGGTCCGGCGCAGTTGCCGCAAGAGGGCGGGCGGCAGATCGAGGGTGGTGCACAGCGTCTTGACCAGATCGGTCGACTGCAGCTCGTGATTGCAGACGGTTTCATTTTCGTAATAGCGGACCAGGAAGACCCGCCCGTCGAAGCGGTTGAACTGCTCGGTGGCCATGCCGGCGACCTTCAACGTGCAGGACGAGAAGAAATTGCCGCGCATGATGTCGGTGCCGGAAATCTCGCGGACCGGCGTCGTCCGGATGATCGAGCATTCCGGCGTCAGTTCGGGCGAGACCGCCTCGGTCAGGCCGGCGATGCGGCTGCCCCAGCTGCAGGCGGCGACGGTGGGAGCGTCGAGGTCCATTGGCACGCCCAAATCGACCAGCACCTTGTAAAGGCTTTCCATGCCGCGATGCAGCCCGGCCTTGGCCTGCTGGGCCAGGACATAGGTATCGCGGCCCTCGGTCAGGCTGTGGGCGAAGATGTCCGGCACCTTATGGGCATCGCGCACCCGCTCATAGTCGAACAGCGTCACGTCGAAGCCGGCGTGGCGCATCACGCAGGGCATGTGCAGCATCAGGTTGGACGAGCTGCCGGTGGCGTTGTGGATGCGGATGGCGTTGGCGTAATTGGCGGCCAGGATATCGCAGACGGCGAATTCGGGTTTGTTGAGGATGCGGAACAGGCTGTCGACGCCCTTGAAGACGATCTCGGTTTCCGCCTCGTCGAGCAGCAGTTCGGAGCAGCGCGGCACCAGGCCCAAGGCGGAAACCAGGGTGCGCGAGGAGTTTCCGGTGCCGTTGAAGGCGCAGATGCCGCCCTTTTCGGCGCAGGTCGCGGCGGCCAGTTCGTTGAGGATCCGGTCGGCTTCGGCCCGGCTGACGATCTTGTGGTCGACCGCCCGGTTGAGCTGGCCGAGGAAGGCCTCGTCGGACGAGCACTGCAGGATGTAGTGGCAGTTTTCCTCGATGTCCGCGGCCAGTTGCGCATCGCCCAGCTGGCGGGCCGCATCCTGGATGCGCTGCAGTTCCCGGCGGGTCTCTTCGGGGATGGTGCCGCCCTTCAGGACATGCGAGGGCACGAAGACCGCCCACACCGGCGCGGTGCCGCGTTCGGGTTCGCGCCGGGCGCGGTCGGCGGCGGCCAGGCCGGACAGGATGCCGGTGGGAGTCTTGTCGCAGCCGGACAGCACATAGGCGGCGTGGTAGCTGTGTCCTTCGAAATTGATATTCACCGCCATCGCCGTGTGATTGCGCGACGCCAGGGAATAGCTTTGCCCGATGTTGCTCTGCGCCGTTCCGTCGCAGATCACCGGGATGCCGAAGGTGAAGGGAACGCCGCCGTTCTGCCAGACGCGGGCGGCGGCGCGCAGCGTATGTTCGTAATCGTAGAGATGGGCCGGATGATCGGGCGAACCCTGGATGATGCAGATGCGCGGACGATTGGCCGCCAGGCGCTCGACGATGACCGCCAGCGAGAAATCCCCCAGGCCGGCGTAGCTGGGTTCGGTCTTCAGATAGGCGTCGGCCCGCTTCAACAGGGCGCGCACGGTGATCGGTTCGTTCGACAGCCCCTGAATGCAGGACCGGTAGGGGTTGTATTTTTCCTCGATGACGAGGCCGGCGAATTCCTGATTGATGGTCCGATCGTTGGTGGGGGTCATTTTTCAATCTGCCTGGATAGCGGGGTGGAACCGATGATGTTTCGGCGATGGCCGTTCGAAATTTGGCGATGGGTTGCGCATGGCTAAAAAGAGCCTTGTCCGCCGTTGACCAATACATAAGCCGGCACCGTCGGCACCTGTTCCAGCGAAATGCCGAGATCGCGGGCGGTGCGCAGCAGAACGGAAAGGGCCGCCGCATGGGCGCCCGCGGCGTCCTGCCGGCGGATGCAGGTCAAAAGCTCTCCGTGGCGGCCCAGGCTGTCCCGGAGTTCGTCGGCGTCGGCGTTCGACTGATGGATGACGAGGCGGAGCACCGGCTCGATGACCGGGGTCATCTGGGTCCAGATCAAATTCCGGGTTGCCCGGTAGATCGCCTGATGGAAGGCGAGGTCGTAGTCGTCGAACGGCGACATGCGCTCGGGCGCCAGCCGGTCGAGGACATGCGCCGTCATGCCGGCGAAGGCCTCCTCCATGTCCTGCAGGTCCCGGCCGCGGGCATTGCAGGCGGCGACCATCGCGATGACCGGCTCGATGGCCAGACGGAAGGCGAAGAGATCGCGCAGGAAGGCCGGCCGCGGCGGGGCGAATTCGGAAATCCATCGGCTGAGCAGCGGGCTGAGAAACGACCAGTCGGCATAGGGCCGGACAAAGGTGCCGCGACCCGAAACGCGGGTGATCATGCCGACCGATTCCAGCATCTGCAGGCCGCCGCG
>JAATGN010000254.1 GCA_015654615.1 Rhodospirillales bacterium | reverse complement strand
ATCCGTGTGCATCCGTGGCTGTCCGTGTCCGTCCGTGTTGCTCAGACATCCTGCCCGTTCTCCAGGCCATCGGGCAGGTCCCGAGAACGAAGCAATGGCAGCTTCGTGCGACTCCGATAGCCTCCGAAGGGAGATGGGAAGCATCCCATTCAGGAACGGCGCAAAAATTCACCGGGCTTTTTCGCGGGAGTGACGATGAGCACGGCGCCCGGGATGCCCCGATCGCGATCGCCGTCGTCCCGCGTCAGGATCCGCTGAACCAGTTATAGCCCTGGTCTTCCCAATAGCCCCCCGGATAGTCGTCGGTGACGAAAATCGCCGCGATATGCTTGGGATTCTTGAAGCCCAGCTTGGTCGGCACCCGCAATTTGAGCGGATAGCCATATTTGTCCGGCAGCGGTTCATCGCCGAAATCCAGGCTCAGCAGGGTCTGCGGGTGCAAGGCGGTGGCCATGTCGAGGCTCGAATAATATTTGTCGGCGCATTTGAAGCCGACATAGCGCGCCGTGGTGTCGGCGCCGATCCGTTCGAGGAAGGTGCGGAAGGCGACGCCGCGCCAGTCGCCGATCGCGCTCCAGCCTTCGATGCAGATATGCCGGGTGATCTGCCCGCTTTGCGGCAGGCCGCGCAGGTCGTCGAGACTCCACGAGCGCTTGTCGGCGACCTTGCCCGAGACCTCGAGCCGAAAGGTCGAGCCGTCGAGGTCGGGGGCGTCGTATTCGGGATAGAAGGCGTTGAACGGAAACGGCTGGGTGATCTGGCTGGCCGCGTAGGTCGGGGCCAGCCGGCTGCGGCTGAACAGCCAGGCCTGCACGCGGTCGTTCCAGCGCGACATCGCCCACAGCACCTTGTCGACGGCGTCGCCGTCCTGCAGGTTGCACCCCGACAGCAGGGTCAGCGCGCCGAGCGACAGCGCTCCCTTGAGCAGCAGGCGCCGTTGCACATTCTCCAGCTGCGCCCGGTGGTCGGACAGATCCACCGTCGCCATCCGGCGGCGGCCGTCGCGATCAAAGTTCATGCGTCACCTTGCCGATGCCGGCCGCGCCCCGCCCGCCCCGTCACCATCGGCAGCAGGGTCGAGGGTACGAGAACGACCAGCGCCAGATGGACCGCCACGAAACCGACGATGCCGGCCATGACGAAAAAATGGACGCGGCGGGCCGGCTCGTAGCCGCCGAACAGATCGGCCAGCCACCAGAGCTGCACCGGTTTCCACAGCGAAAGCCCGGAGGCGACGGCGAGCCCGCCCAGCAGCAGGACCAGCAGATAGAGCGCTTTCTGCACCGCGTTGTAGGTTCCAGGCCGGTGCGGCAGCCGGAACCGCAGGGCGCGCCCCAGGTCGGAGACGATCTCGGCCGGCCGCAAGGGCAGCAGGCTCGTCCGGAAATGACCCGCGCAGCCGTAGGCCAGATACAGCAGGCCGTTCGCCCCCAGCAGCCACATCGCCGCGAAATGCCAGGCCACCGATCCGCCCAGCCAGCCGCCGACCGTGGCCCAGGCCGGAAAGTGGAAGGCAAAAAGCGGCGAGGCGTTGTAAATGGCCCAGCCGCTCATGACCATGCAGACCATGGCGAATGCGTTGATCCAATGGGTGATCCGGACGATCAGCGGATGGATCATCGGCCGAAATCTCCTACATCGGCGGCTTGACGCCGTTCTTTCCGGCCGAGATGGCCAGGGCGGTCAGCGTCCCGTCGGGACTTTTCCTGGCGAACAGCACGATCTGCGTTCCCGGCACCAGCAGCGAACGATCGCCGGGCTCGAGGTCGACGATCGGCACGTCGTCGGGAACGACCACCTTTTTCTCGCCGGTCTTGTATTTGACGGTGATGGTGCGGCCGTTGCTGGTGACCAGATCGCCGACCGCGCCATTGGTCATCGTGCTGTTCGGCGTCAGGTCCCAGGGACGATGTCCGTCGCCGGTCCCGGCCATCTCGGGCGGGAAGACATGCACCTCGAGCGCCTTCAGCGTCCCGTCCGCCTGCGGCACCGCCGTGGTGCCGATATAGCGGCCCGGCTGGATTTCCGATACCTGGGCCAGGGTGACGCCGCGCACCACCGTGTCCTTGCCGAGTTTCACGTCGATGTCCTGGCCGCGATTGGTCTTGATTTTCAGCGCTTCATCGACAACCGTAGTGATCGTGCCGCGCACCGCGACCGGCGGTGCCTCCTGGGCTTGCGCCACTTGGCTGCCCGCCAGCAGCGAACCGGCGAGTACGATCGGTGCCAACCATGCGCGTATCGACCTGGGCGGGTGCAGTTTCATGATGTCATCTCACGAGGAAGCCGAAGGGAACCCCCAGTATACGCGGCGGCCCGCCCCGGCCCACCGACGTTGTGATGACAAAAATGTCATCCGGGGCCGGTTGCCGTGACCGGAAACGGCCGATGAGCATCCTCGTCATCGAAGACGACCCCAGGACCGGCGACTATCTGAGGAAAGGCCTGCAGGAAAGCGGCTATGGCGTCGACCTGGCCCGCCATGGCGCCGACGGCCTGCGCATGGCGATGGAACACCCGTACGACTTGGTGGTGCTCGACGTGATGCTGCCGGGCATCGACGGCTGGCAGCTGATGCGCGCCTTGCGCGAGCGCCGCGACATGCGCGTCATCTTCCTGACGGCGCGCGACCACCTCGACGACCGTATCCACGGCCTCGAACTGGGCGCCGACGATTATCTGGTCAAGCCGTTTTCCTTCACCGAATTGCTGCTGCGGATCAGGACGCTGCTGCGCCGCGGCGTCGCCGGCGAGGCCGACCTGTACGAATTCGGCGAACTGAAGCTCGACGTGCTGCGGCGCAAGGTGACGCGCGCCGGTGTCGAGATCGCCTTGACCAACAAGGAATTCCTGCTGCTGCGCCTGCTGGTCAAACGCCAGGGCGAGGCCTTGTCGCGGACGCAGATCGCCTCCGAGGTCTGGAACATGAACTTCGACAGCGACACCAATGTGGTCGACGTGGCGGTCAAGCGCCTGCGCGCCAAGATCGACCAGCCGTTCGCCCGCAAGCTGATCCACACCGTGCGCGGCATCGGCTATCGCTTCGGGGACGAAGCATGAGCCGCCGGGGTCCGGGTTCGCTGGTCGCCCGGGCCGCCCTGCTGTTCGGCCTGACCGCCTGCCTGGTGACCGGTTCGCTGGGCACCTATTTCTTCCAGACGGCGCGGGCCTCCCTCGAAGAGCATATGGACCAGCTGCTGGTCGCCCGGGTCGAGCATTTTCGCCGGGTGGTCGCCGACATGCGATCGATCGGCGACCTGACGGCCCGCCCGGTGCTGTTCGAAACCATGCTGGGCGCCGAGGCCGACGTGCTGCTGTTCCGCCGGCAGGCAACCGCGCCCTTCATCCGCGTCAATCCCGGCGACCTGCCGGTGCCGGAGCTGACGGCGGTCCCGATCGGCCGGATCGCGACGCGGCGCGACGTGCGCGACATCCGTTTGCCCGACGACGTTCCGGTCCATTGGATCGCCGTCGCCGCCCGCACGGCCGGCGACGGCGATCCGATCGAAATCATCGCCGCCCATCCGATGACCCGCGAGATGCGCATGATCGGTTCTTACCGAACGCGGGTGATCCTGGCGACGGTCCTGGCGATGGCGGTGTCGGTCCTGTTGAGCGTCCTGCTGCTGCGGCGCGGCCTGCGGCCGCTGCGGCGGCTCGCCGCCCAGGCCGGCCAGATCAATCCGATCAATCTGGCCGTGCGGTTCGATGAGGACCGGGCGCCGCTCGAATTGCGCATGATGACCGTCGCCTTCAATGCGATGCTCGATCGCCTGGCCCGCGGCTATCTGCGACTGTCCCAGTTCTCCGCCGACCTGGCCCACGAAATCCGCACGCCGATCGGCGCCCTGATCGGCCAGACCCAGGTCGCGCTGAACCAGCCGCGGCAGGCGGAGGAATATCAGGAAACCCTGGAGGCGAATCTGGAGGAACTCAATCGCTTGCGTGCGATCGCCGAGAACATCCTGTTTCTGGCCAGGGCCGACCATGCCGAACAAGCGATCGAGCGCCAGGCGATCGATCTTCCCACCGAACTGCGGAAGATCGCCGAATATTTCGAAGGTCCGGCCGACGAGAGCGGCTTGGGCTTCGAGGTCGCCGCGCAGGGCACGGCCTGGGCCAATCCATCCTTATGCCAGCGCGCCATCGGCAATCTCGTCATCAACGCGGTGCGCTACGGCGCCTGGGGCACGACGATACGCCTGACCGGCCGGCAGGATGCCGAAGGCGCCAGCATCGTCGTCGAAAACCAGGGCGCGCCGATCCGGCCGGATCAGCTCGACCGATTGTTCGATCGCTTCTACCGCGGCGATGCGGCGCGCCATCGCGTCACCGAATCGAACGGTCTGGGATTGGCCATCGTGAAGGCGATCATGACCCTGCATGGCGGCAAGGCCGAGGTCCGCTGCCCGGTGCCGGGCACGATCCGTTTCGAATTGCGCTTTCCCTGCGCGGAACCGGAAAGCGGCCCATAGGCCGCCCGAGGGCCCGTGGACGCGAGGAAGCAAAGACCGAGTGGCACCGGCGTCCCTGCCGGTGGACAAAGACTCCGCCGCGCAAGCGGCGGACACCGGCAGGGACGCCAGTGCCACTCGGTGCCACTTTTCGTCATTCCGGAACGGGCCTGATCCTCCAATCCGGCATCAGGTCATGTAGCGGCCGGCGTTCACCTGGATGGTCTGGCCCGTCATGAAGCCGCAGGTCACGATCATCCGGGCGACCTCGGCGATCTCGTCGGGACGCCCCATGCGGCCCAGCGGCAGGCGTTCCGCCGGCGGCAGCGCGATGCCGTCGAAAATATCGGTCTTGATGAAAGCCGGAGAAATCGCGTTCGCGGTGATGTTCCACGGCATCAGCGATGCGGCGTAGTGGTGCATCATGCCGACCACGGCCGCCTTGGAGCCGGCATAGGCGGTCGAAATGACGCCGCCCGTCATCGCCGCGGTGGACGAAAGGAAGATCAGGCGTCCGAACTCGAGATCGCGCATGTCGGGCAGCACGGCCTGGGTGGCGAGAAAGGCCGAACGGACGTTGGTGGCGAAGGTCGCCTCGAAATCCGCCAGGGTATTGTCGAAAACCGAAGACGTCCGGCCGATTCCCGCATTGTTGACCAGGATGGCGATCGGACCGAAGGCTTGCCGGGCCCGCCCGACGAGCGCGGCGACGGCGTCCGGGTCGGCGGCGTCCCCTTGGACGGCATGGGCCATCGCGCCGCCGGCCCGGATCAGCGCGACGACCTCCTCCGCCGCTTGCCTGTTCCGGAGATAATTGATGGTGATCGCATATCCCATCCGCGCCAAGGCGAGGGCGATGGCCCGGCCGATTCCGCGGCTGGCGCCGGTGATCAAGGCATGGTGGCGATTGTCCGACCGTGGGTCCGTCATTGCCGTGGATCTCCCCGTCTGCGGCTCTTCGATAGCCAGGATGCGGGCCAGTTTCCAACCGAAATGTGTTCATTATCGGGACGAGGCGGCCTGGCATGCCGCCCAGGCGTTGTCTTGTTGACGGCCCGCATGGGACTGATAGACTTATCAATGGTTGCGTTGGTCGCCAAGACCCTGCCGCACCCGGTAGCGATATTCTCGTTTTATCGAAATGCGTCGATGATCAATGAGTTGCGTCACTTCGGGGTTTTGCTGCCCCTGTATGCCCGGCATGTTGCCCCAATGAGATTGGGGAAAAGGAAGTTCAGCCTAAAAACCCGCCAAAGTAGTGCCCGGCCGATCTCTGATTTCAACCTTTGATTAATATTATCTTGGATTTAAGAAATCTGTGGTTTAGATATTTCGAAAGAATTATGCAAGAATATCCCTATTGTTCCGTGGAGTGAGAAGGGTATGGCAAGCCATGTTTGAATTCCTCGGTATCGGCAAATCGCGGGAACTCACCGCAAAATTGCGCGCACTCGACGCATCCCAGGCGATTATCGAATTCGCAATGGACGGCACGATCCTGACGGCCAACCGGCAGTTCCTCGCCATACTCGGCTATTCACTCGACGAGATTCGGGGCAAGCATCATGGCATCTTCGTCGATCCGGCCGAACGCGACAGCGACGCCTACCGGACCTTCTGGGCGGCGCTCAATCGCGGCGAATACCAGGCGCGCGAGTTCCGCCGGCTGGGCAAGGACGGCAAGGAGGTCTGGATCCAGGCGTCCTACAATCCGATCCTCAACGCGCGCGGCAAGCCGTTCAAGATCCTGAAATTCGCCACCGACATCACGGCGCAGAAGCGCCAGGCGGCCGATTTCGAAGGCCAGATCAAGGCGATCGACAAATCGCACGCCGTCATCGAATTCGCCCTCGACGGCACCATCCTGACCGCCAACCACAATTTCCTGGCCGCCCTCGGCTACCGCCTGGACGAGGTCAAGGGCAAGCATCACAGCATGTTCCTCAATGCGGCCGAGGCGGCCAGCCCCGCCTACAAAGCCTTCTGGGCGGCGCTCAATCGCGGCGAATACCAGGCACGCGAGTTCCGCCGGCTGGGCAAGGACGGCAAGGAGGTCTGGATCCAGGCGTCCTACAACCCGATCCTCGATGCCAGCGGCAAGCCGTTCAAAGTCGTGAAATTCGCCACCGACATCACCGCACTGGTGCATGAACGCGAACGGCGCGCGGCGCTCGGCGTTGCGATCGATCACGATCTCGGCGAGATCACCAGGGCGGTATCGGCCGCCAGCGACCAGGCGACGCGCGCCGCCGACGCCTCGACCACGGCGGCGGCCAACGTCCAGGCCATGGCCTCGGGTGCCGAGGAACTGGTTGCCTCCGTCAAGGAGATCGGCCGCCAGACCGACCAGGCGCAGCGCATCTCCTCCGCCTCGGTCGAGCAGGCGGAACGGACCAACCGCCTCATGGCGGAGCTGGTCGGGGCCGCCGAGCGGATCGGCGACGTGGTCAAGCTGATCAACGACATCGCCAGCCAGACCAATCTGCTGGCCCTCAATGCCACGATCGAGGCGGCGCGCGCCGGGGAGGCGGGCAAAGGCTTCGCCGTCGTCGCCAGCGAGGTCAAGGTGCTCGCGACCCAGACGGCGCGGGCGACCGACGAGATCACCGCACAGATCACCCAGGTGCAAAGCTCCACCACCGAGGCGGCCGAGGCGATCGGCACCATCACCGCGACGATCGCCACGCTGAACGAGATCTCCAGTGCGATCGCCGCCGCGGTCGAAGAGCAGGATGCGGTGACGCGCGAGATGTCGTCCAACATGCAGGGCGCCGCCGACGACGTCAGCAAGATCAGCCGCGGCATGAACGACATCGCCCAGGCCGCGGCGGCGGCCGACCTGACGACCAAGAAGGTCAAGGAGACGTCGCACGAGCTTGCGGCTTAGAAGGAACCACGAGTGGCACCGGCGTCCCTGCCGGTGTCCGCCGCCCCGCGGCGGAAACGTTCCCATCAAGCTCGATCCCTCGGCGGCTCTCGCGCTGCCGGCTTCGCCGGCACACCGGCAGGGACGCCGGTGCCACTGGGATTATTTCACAAGCTCGAAAACGGGGATCCGGGAACCTCCGAAACGCCCGTGGGGTGCCCCTGGAGGATGCGGACTTGATCCGGACAGCCCGCGGGTCGGATCCGGCCATGACGACTTGAATCGCCTTGTCGAGGATGGATACCGCCTTTCGACCCGAAGTCACATATTCTTCCGCGTATAGTCACAAGCTCGTTGCGTGACCCGCGCCATGATCATGTTGTCGTTTGTGCCTAGAGTGAATGCTCCGGCCCAAGCATTGGACTTCGCGTAAAATGTTGGTTCCGCAATGACGTTCTTGCTATCGGCCGATGTATAGATCACCTTCAAAAGTACTGCCGAACCGCCGGAAAGCGGCCCCAGCAATATTCTTCCGCCCACTGTTTTCTTCTCGATATTGTCGATGACCGGCTCAATGAGCAGAGTCGACGAGGGATAAGCATTGCCGATGTCGGCTTGCTTTTTCATTTTCGGAAAGATTTCTCCCATGCACTTTTTGAAGTCCTCGTCGATCTTGGCCATGGCGTTGCGATCGGCATTATCCATCTTGTCGTAGGATTCGGCGGTGAGGGCCTTGACCACGACAGTGTCAAATGTCGCAAATGGGACTTTGCTCGGAACGATCGTGTCGTCCTTCGGCTGAATATGGGTTGAGCAACCAGTCGTCAGCAGTGAAAAAACAAATATGCCTGAAATGATAGACGTTTTCATCGCGGAACCTACTTATCACCAAATGATCGAGCATTATTCAACACGCAGGGGTAAGGTATCAAGACCTCGATTTCGGCCATTTCGGCATTGGAAATCTTGGTGATCTTTGGGCCCGTTAAAAAATAATCGCGTCATTGCGAGCGGAGCGAAGCAATCCAGCAACAAGGGGGCCGTCCGGTTCCGCAGGCGATCAATCTTCCCTTGACGGCAATATCCTGCCGAAGCAATATCTGCCTAGGCAGATATATGATGATATTCCATGGCCGACAAACGCGCCGACAGTCCACCGATCTACACGACGGAAACCTATACGCCGGTCAGCAATGTCGGCCGCAGCCTGATCGACGCCGCCACCCTGTTGGCCGGGGCGATCGATCAAGGCGCCAAGCAGGTCGGCATCAGCGGTCCGCAATGGGTCGTGCTGATGCGGATCGCCAGCGGCGTCGGAAGCAGCGCCGCCGAATTGTGCCGGCGCATCGGTTATGACAGCGGATCGATGACCCGCATGCTGGACCGGCTGGTCGGCCTGGGCCTGATCCGGCGCGACCGCAGCGACGACGATCGCCGCGTTGTCCGCCTGTCCCTGACGGAGGCCGGCCAGGCGATGTATCCACGCCTGCGCCCGATCGCCATCGATGTGCTCAATCGGCATCTCGCCGGTTTTACGCCTTCGGAAGTCGATCAATTGATGGATTTTCTCCACCGTATTTTGAAAAACGGCGGGACGAAATAGTGCCCTTTTTTTGTCCCGACATCTGCCTAGGCAGTGGCAGTTCCGGCAGCGTTCAGTAAGGACCGGTTTGATGAGGCAGATACCCCTAGCCGCCAGCGCTCTGATTTCGATGCTGCTGACCGCCTGTGCGGATTGGCAGGGCATCAGCGGCCAATCGACCGTCAAGGACACCAACCGTCTGGCCTTGACGGAAACGACCGGCCCCGCCCTGCCCGCCGCGCCCTGGCCGGCCGGCGAATGGTGGACGGTCTATGGCGACGAACAACTCGACCGGCTGATCGGCGAAGGCCTGGCCAACAGCCCGACCCTCGGCATGGCGGCCGCCCGCATGCGCCAGGCCGCCGCCGCCGCCGGCATCGCCGATTCCCGGCTTTATCCCAGCCTCGACGGATCGGCCCAGATCACCCGCGAACGCTTTACCGAAAACGGCGTCTATCCGGCGCCCTTCGCCGGAAACACCAGGACCTCGAATCGTCTGGCCCTGGAAGGGTTCTACAGCATCGACCTGTGGGGCGGCAAAGAGGCCGAATACCAGGCCGCCCTGGGTCGCCTCAGGGTCAGCGAGATCGAAGCGCAGGCGGCCCGTCTCGATCTGGCCGCCGCCATCGCCAGGACCTATGCCCAATTGGCGGCGGAGTTCGACCAACTCGACATCGACCGCGATCTTCTGCGCCAGAAACAGGACATCAAAGCCCTGTCCGAAAAGCTGATGGGCGCCGGACTGCTCACCAATGTCGAGAATCAGCAGGCGGCGGCGGCGATCTCCGCCACCCAGGCCGAGATCGCCGAAAGCGAGGAACGGATCGCCCTGCTGCGGCAAAAACTGGCCGTCCTGGCCGGGGCCGGACCGGACCGCGGGCAGGCCATCGCGCGTCCCCGCCTGGCCGCCGTCCGCGACGTCGGGCTGCCGTCGGCGATTCCGGCCGAACTGATCGGCCGCCGCCCGGACATCGTGGCGCAGCGCTGGCGCATCGAGGCGGCGGGCCAGTCGGTCGCCGCCGCCCGAACCCAATTTTATCCCAATGTCGATCTGTCCGCCTTTCTCGGGTTCGAAGCCATCGGCATCGACCAATTCCTCAAGACCAGCAGCCATGTCGCCGGCATCGGTCCAGCCGTCACCCTGCCGATCTTCGAAGGCGGACGCCTGCGCAGCGCCTTGGCCCAGACCCAGGCCGAGCGCGACATCGCCATCGAGCAATACAACGCCGCCATCGTCGCCGCCGTCCAGGATGTCGTCGGGCAATTGACCTCCTGGCGGTCCAACCAGGCGGCCCTCGACCGCGAGCGCCTCGCCGTCTCGCACCTGGAGGAGGCGTATCGTCTCGCCCTCCTCCGCTATCGCGAAGGCCTGACCGGCTACCTGACCGTGCTGTCGGCGGAAGGCGACCTGATCGCCCAGCGCCGCAGGGAAGCCGCCTCGCGCAACCGTCAAACGGATATTTCCATGGCCCTGGCCCATGCCCTGGGGGGCGGCTTCGTCCCCGGGAACGTTCCCTCGCTTTAACCGCTTCCGCGTCATCAAGGATCGCCCCATGCCCAACCCATCCCAGGCCACCCCGCCCGAGTCCGTCCGCTCCGGCCGCCGGCGCATGCTGCTGCTCGCCGCCGCCCTCGGCTTCGTCCTGGCGGGCGCCGGTTACGGGACCTATTGGGCGCTGGTCGCCCGCTTCGACGTCGGCACCGACGACGCCTATGTCGCCGGCAATGTGATCCAGGTGACCCCGCAGATCGCCGGCACCATCGTCGCCGTGCATGCCGACGACGTCGACTTCGTACAGGCGGGCCAGCCGCTGGCGACCATCGACGACGCCGACACGCGGCTCACCCTGGAACGGGCCAAGGCCGACCTGGCCCAGACGGTCCGGGAAGTGCGGACGCTTTACAGCAACGACGGCGCGCTGGCCGCCGCCGTCTCGCTGCGGGAAACCAATCTGGCCCGCCTGCAGCAGGACTTGACGCGCCGGCAACGCCTGACCGACACCGGCGCGGTCTCGGCCGAGGAGGTCAAGCACGCCCAGGATGCCGTGCAGGAGGCCGAGGCCCAGCTGGCCGGCGCCCGCAAGCAGCAGGAGGCCAACGGCGTCCTGATCGACAATACGACCGTGGCCGCCCATCCCCGCGTGCTGCGCGCCGCCATCCAACTGCGCGAAGCCTATCTCGCCTGGCGGCGAACCGTCGTTCCGGCGCCGATTTCCGGCCAGGTGGCCCGCCGTGTCGCCCAGGTCGGCCAGCGAACCACGCCCGGCGTCCCCCTGATGACCATCGTGCCGCTGGAGCAGGTCTGGGTGGACGCCAATTTCAAGGAAGCGCAGCTGCGCGACATGCGCATCGGCCAACCGGCGATGCTGACCGCCGACGTCTATGGCGACGCCACCCGCTATCACGGCAAGGTGGTCGGACTGGCGGCGGGCACCGGGGCGGCGTTTTCCCTGCTGCCCGCCCAGAACGCCACCGGCAATTGGATCAAGGTGGTGCAGCGCGTTCCGGTCCGCATCGCCCTCGATGCCAGGGAACTGGCCGCCCATCCCCTGCGCGTCGGCCTGTCGATGCAGGTCGACGTCGATGTCCGGGATCGGGACGGATCGCAGCTTTCGATCGGCCGCCAGCGCGAGACCGTGGCCGAGACGACGGTCTTCTCGGCGCTGGATCGCGACGCCGACGTCCTGATCGAACGGATAATCGCGCAAAACGCCGGAACCGAGCCGGGACGCCAGCCCTCCGCCGGCGCGGCGGGACGCTGACGGATCCCCGGCCAACGGAGCAAATCGATGTCGCAGCCCCCCAGCATCGCCGCCCATCCACCGTTGACCGGCGGACGTCTGGCCGTCGCCACCGTCGCCCTGTCCCTGGCGACCTTCATGAACGTCCTCGACACCACCATCGCCAATGTGGCGGTCACCACCATCGCCGGCGATCTGGGGGTCAGCGCCAGCCAGGGAACCTGGGTCATCACCTCCTTCGGCGTCGCCAACGCCATCGCCGTGCCGCTGACCGGCTGGCTGACCCAGCGGCTGGGGCAGCTGCGCCTGTTCCTGAGCGCGATCCTGCTCTTCGTCCTGGCCTCCTTCCTGTGCGGAATGGCCGAAAACCTGGAAACGCTGCTCGCCTTCCGCGCCTTTCAGGGCATGGTGGCCGGCCCGATGATTCCCCTGTCGCAGGCCCTGCTGCTGCAAAGCTACCCCAGGGAAAAAGCCGGCATGGCCATCGCCCTGTGGGCGATGACGACGGTGGTGGCGCCGGTCATGGGGCCGATCCTCGGCGGCTGGTTCACCGACAATCTGTCCTGGCCCTGGATCTTCTATATCAACGTCCCGGTCGGACTGATATCCGCCTGGTTGACCTTCGTGGCGCTGAAAGGACGGGAATCGGCGACGCGGCGGTTGCCGATCGATTTCGTCGGCCTGGCCTTGCTGGCGATCTGGGTGGGCGCCTTGCAGATCCTGCTGGACAAGGGCCAGGAACTGGATTGGTTCGGCTCGGCCGAAATCATCGGCCTGGCCGTGACCGCCGTCGTCGCCTTCACGTTCTTCATCATCTGGGAACTCACCGAGGGGCATCCCATCGTCGACCTGACGCTCTTCAAGGGGCGCAATTTTACCGTCGGCAGCGTGGCGATCTCGTTGGGTTACGCCGCCTTTTTCGGCAATCTGGTGCTGATTCCCATGTGGCTTCAGCGCTTCATGGGATACACCGCCACCTGGGCCGGGCTGGTGACGGCGCCGATCGGCCTTTTCGCCATCATCCTGTCGCCGCTGGTCGGAAAATTCATGGGGCGGATCGACCCCAGGCTGATGGTGACCGTGGCCTTCCTGGTGTTTTCCCTGTGCGGCTTCTGGCGGGCGGGATTCAGCCCCGACGTCGATCCGGGAACCATCGCTCTGACGCATCTGCTGCAGGGCGTCGCCATGGCGACGTTTTTCACCCCGCTGACGGCGATCATCCTGTCCGGTCTCGAGCCGCATCGCATTCCGTCCGCCTCGGGCCTTTACAATTTCATGCGGATCATGGGCGGATCGTTCGCCGCCTCGGTCTGGACCTCCTTGTGGGAAGACGGGGCCATCCGGCATCACGCCTATCTGAGCGAAAGCGTCACCCAGTCCGCCGCCGCCGCCACGCAGGCCATGGCCAATGCCCAGGCGCTCGGCATGACCGCCGAGCAGGCCCTGGGTTCGATCAACCGGGAGGTCGACAGCCAGGCCTTCCTCCTGTCGGCGACCGATCTGTTCTGGCTGTCCGGCGTCCTGTTCCTGCTGCTGGTCGGGCTGGTCTGGCTGGCCCATGCGCCGAAACGGGCGGCGGCGGCGGCGGGAACCACCCACCGATAGGCGCCCCTTCTCCCCCGATGGGGCGCCGCCCGATCTCGGCCCTGCGGTCCGCAAGCCCACCCCGCACGGCGCCGGGATCGGGCACCCGACGGCCGGGCGGAAGGTCTTTGGAAATTTTGAACCACCAAGGCACCAAGACACCAAGGGGACGGAATGCGCCGCAGGCATTCTCCCGTCCTTCCACCAGTGGTTGGCGGGATCATCGGATGAATGCCTGCGGCGCTCGTTCATGCGCCCTCCGCCGCCGGGTCGCGAAAAACCCCTTGGTGCCTTGGTGGTTCATTTTTCCCAAGCCGGCCGGAACGAAGCCGCCGCCCTCGACCGGGACTCTTATACCAGCCTGCGCTGATCGAAACCGATCAGCGTCCCTCAGGCGCCGGGCGGGTTTCTCCGAAACCCTTGGCTTCGCTCGCATAAGCTCGCGGGCCCTCAACGGGCCAGCCGATCTGCAATGAGCCCAGCTCATTGCAGATCGGTATTAGTCCTTGACCTTGCCATCTTGGGAAGGATCAGCCTGTCCGTCATTGGCAAACGAAGAGAAGCATGATGACATCCAAGGCAGCCCTCCTTCCCGCTTTCACCGGCCCGGCAAAACCCTCCGCACCCTTGCGATTCGACCTGAGCGTTTCCGGCATGTCCTGCGCCTCCTGCGTCGCCCATGTCGAAAAGGCCCTGGCCAAGGTTCCCGGCGTCAGCGGCGCCGAAGTCAATCTGGCGACCGAACGGGCCAGGGTGAGCGGCGGCGCAACCGTCACCCTCGCCGCTTTGATCGACGCCGTCACCAAGGCCGGATACGACGCCGCCGCCATCGACGACGGCGTCGTCGAACCCAGGCGGGACGACACGGAACAACGGCGGCAATTGCGGCGGGAAACGATCTCGCTCGCCGTGGCCGTCCTGTTGTCCCTGCCCCTGGTGGTTCCCATGGTCCTGCAGCTCGGCGGCCTGCACGCCATGCTTCCCGGCTGGGTCCAGTTCGCCCTGGCCACGCCGGTGCAATTCTGGTTCGGCCGGCGGTTCTACGTGGGCGGCTGGAAGTCGCTGCGCGGCGGCAGCGGCAACATGGACGTCCTGGTCGCCCTGGGCACCACGGCCGGCTGGGGATTGAGCACCTGGCTGCTGCTCGACGTTCCCGGCGCTCATCTCTATTACGAGGCCTCGGCCGTGGTGGTCACCCTGGTGCTGCTCGGCAAATGGCTGGAAACCCGGGCCAAGCGCCAGACCACCGAGGCCATCCGCGCCTTGTCGCGGTTGCGCCCCGAACGGGCCCGGGTCCGCCGCGACGGCCTCGACCTCGACATTCCCATGGCCGAGGTCCGCCTCGGCGACCTGGCCGTCGTCCGGCCCGGGGAACGCATTCCGGTGGACGGAGAGGTGATCGAGGGCGCAAGCCAGGTCGACGAGTCCCTGCTGACCGGCGAAAGCCTGCCCGTGCCCAAGGAAGCCGGACAGCCGGTGATGGGCGGCGCCATCAACGGCGAAGGCCTGCTTCTCGTCCGCACCACCGCCCTGGGAGCCGAATCCCGGCTGGCCCAGATCATCCGGCTGGTCGAGGACGCCCAGACCGGAAAGGCGCCGATCCAGCATCTGGTCGACAAGGTCAGCGCGATTTTCGTGCCGGTGGTCATCGGCCTGACGCTGCTGACCTTCGGCGCCTGGTGGTGGGCCGGCGCGACGCCGACCACGGCGCTTCTCAACGCGGTGGCGGTCCTGGTCATCGCCTGTCCCTGCGCCCTCGGCCTGGCCACCCCCACCGCCCTGATGGTGGGGACCGGCACGGCCGCCCGCCACGGCATCCTCATCAAGGACGTCGAGGCCCTGGAACTGGCCCATTCCATCACCGACGTGATCTTCGACAAGACCGGCACCCTGACCGAGGGCAAGCCCACCGTCGTCGCCGTCGAACCCTTCGGCCTGACGCGTGCCGAGTTCCTCCGCCTGGCCGGCTGCCTGCAGTCGGGCAGCGAGCATCTCCTGGCCCGCCCGGTCGTCGCCATGGCCGAAGCCGAGGGCCTGGTCCTGGTTCCGCCGGCCGACGTCCACGCCGTGCCCGGCCGTGGCGTGACCGGCACCGTCGAAGGCCGGACCCTGCATCTGGGCAGCGGCCGCCTGATGCAGGAGTTGGGAATCGACAGGACGCCGCTTCAGGACGCCACCGCCCGGCTGCAGAAGGAAGGACGGACCATCGCCTGGCTGGCCCAGACCTCGCCCGATCGGCTGCTGGGAGCCATCGCCTTCGGCGATGCGCCGAAAGCCACCGCCGCCGAGGCCGTCGCAAGCCTGCACCGCATGGGCGTCCGCTCGTTGATGGTCACCGGCGACAGCGTCGAAAGCGCCCAGGGCGCCGCCCGGCACCTCGGCGTCGACGAAATTTTCGCCGAGGTGCTGCCCGCGGGAAAGGCCGCCATCGTCGAGCGGCTGCGCGCCGAAGGCCGCCATGTGGCGATGGTCGGCGACGGCATCAACGACGCCCCGGCGCTGGCCGCCGCCGACGTGGGCATCGCCATGTCCACCGGAACCGACGTCGCCATGCATGCGGCGGGCATCACCCTGATGCGGGGCGACCCGGCCCTGGTCGCCCAGGCCCTGGACATTTCGCGCCGCACCTACGCGAAGATCCGCCAGAATCTTTTCTGGGCCTTCGTCTATAATACCGTCGGCATTCCCTTGGCCGCCTGGGGCCTGCTGAACCCGGTGATGGCCGGCGCCGCCATGGCGTTTTCCAGCTTCTGCGTGGTGTCCAATGCCCTGCTGCTGCGGCGCTGGCACCCGCAAAAAACGGAGGATTTATGACACTGAATATCGGCGAGGCGGCGAAAGCCTCGGGCGTTTCGGCAAAGATGATCCGCTACTACGAAAGCATCGGCCTGATCGGCCGGGTCCGTCGCAGCGAAGCGGGATACCGCGTCTATTCGCAAGCGGACATCCATACGCTGACCTTCATCCGGCGGGCCCACGATCTCGGCTTCCTGGTCGAGGACATCCGGGGCTTGCTGGATCTTTGGCAGGACCGCGACCGGGCCAGCGCCAAGGTCAAGGATCTGGTGCAGCATCACCTCGCCCTGCTGCGCGCCAAGATCGTCGCCATCGAATCCATGTGCCGCACCCTGGAGCGGCTGGCCTGCGAATGCCCGGGCGACGAACGTCCGGACTGTCCCATTCTCGACGACCTGTCGGACCAGATGAGCGCCCCGGTTCCGGCATCGAAAATGCGGGCGCCCGGCGGCCTTCTGTCGGGGTCGGGAAGATCCTCGCGATGATCGGGGCGATTTTCCGGAGGATAAGGCCTTGACCCTTCCAGCTTTGGAAGGCCGAGGATCCACGGACAGCAATGAAGATGAGGTAACCGCCATGTCCCGTTTCAACGTCACCGGCCTGCACTGCAACGGCTGCGTCGCCCGCGTCACCAAAGCGGTCAAGGAGATCGCCCCCGACGCCGTCGTCGCGATCGACCTGCCGAGCGGCATCATGAACCTCGAAAACGCCGAAGCCGACCCCTCCGAGATCATCGCCAAGATCGAATCCTGCGGCTACGGCGCCAGTCCGGCCTGAAGGGGACCGCCCAGGGCGTGATGCGATCCCATCGAATCACGAAAAAACCGAGAGCCGAGTGCGTTCGAACGCATTCGGCCTCAAGATCAGCGGGCGCAGGTCAGCATGAAGGTATAGGCCTTCGCCCTTTCGCCGATGTCCGCGACGTCCATCGCCTTCCCGTTCGCACTGTGTTCGAAGGTCAGTCCGTTCGTTTCGAGGAAATTGGAAACGACGCTGGCCTTGATGGCGAAATTGACGTTCTGGGGAATGTCGCCGGTGATCGCCGCCACCCGCAGCGCATTGATCTTGCTGGTGACCACGCCGACGACATTGCCGTTGCGGTCGAGCAGCGGCCCGCCGCTGTTCCCCGGCTGGATCGGCGCCGAGATCTGGAACTGCCGGCTGTCGTCGCGCAAGCCGACCAGGGCGCTGACGATGCCGGTGGACAGATTTCCCTGCGTGGACAGGGCTCCGGCCAAGGGAAAGCCGTAGGCCACCACCGTGTCGCCCTGGCGCGGGGCCACGGCGCCGAACCGGCCGTAAAAAGGCGTCGCCGCCGGCGCCACCGACAGCAGCGCAAGATCGTTCTGCGGATCGCTGGCCGCCACCTTGGCCTCCGCCACATTGCCGCTGCCCAGGGCCATCTGGATGGTCTTGCAGCCCTGCACGACATGCGCGTTGGTAATGGCATGGCCGGCGGAATCGATGAAGAAGGCGGTGCCGCTCACCGGCCCTGCCGCCGACGTCAGCGGCAACGCCTGGTGTCTGACCGGCGCTCCGATGTCGGCGGCGGCGTTGAGCACGGCGATGTTGAGGCCGTTCATCCAATTCAGCCGGCCGGCACTGCCGGGCGGCAGCGTGAGTTCATGGCTTTGGCCGCGGCGCGTCACCAGCGTCCATTTGTTCGAGGGACCGCCGAACCGGTCGAGCCAAATCTCGTAGTCGGCATCTCCGATGCCGGCGGCCGCCGGATTGTCCGAGCGCATCAGGCGCACCGCGTCGAAGATATGCCCCCTGTCGATGACCATGCCGTCGGCGACGAGGTGAACGTCGTTGATGCGCGCCGTGGAGTCCACGAGGCCGCTCTTCAGCGGGGAATTGTTCAGAAGCGTCGTCCGAAGGCTGGCGATGGAGGGCAGCACGACGACGGCCGTTCCGCCCAACCGTTGGGCGGATGGATTGACCTGCGCCAGCAGGACGTCGTCCTGGCGTCGCACCTCCGCCAGGAACGACTCGATATCGGAATAGCTGGTGGCGCCGACCTTGTAGGTGACCGGTTGAGCCTGGTCGGCGCATCCGGCGACCAGGGCCGCCGCGATCATTGCGATGATGCTCCGAAATTTGCGGCGTCCCATGGCGCATCCCCCCTCGTTTGCCGCAATTTTATCCGAATTCCCGGCCATGGAAAACCGTTTCGGGCAAAGTCGAACTTAGGGGCCCGTAAAACAAGAACCGCGTCATGGCGCGTTCCACACCGACCGAGGTCGACCCTCCCGGGTGAAAATGCCGTCACTGCGAGCGCAGCGAAGCAGTCCAGGACAGCCTGGCCCTCTGGATTGCCGCGTCGCTTCGCTCCTCGCAATGACGGCGTTTTCTGTCTAGAGCGGTTTGCGACCAAACGGGATCGATCCCTGTACCATCGTCCCGGCGAAAAAGCTTGTGAAGCAAGGGAACGTGGCACCGGCGTCCCTGCCGGTGTCCGCCGCCCTGCGGCGGAAACGTTCCCTTCAGGATCGATCCCCTCGGCCGCTCTTGCGCTGCCGGCTTCGCCGGCACACCGGCGGGGACGCCGGTGCCACTGGGATTATTTCACAAGCTCGAAAGCGGGAATCCGGGAGTCTCGGAAACGCCCGTGGGGTGCCCCCTGGATTGCCGCGTCTTCGTATCGCTTTGGCGGATTTAAAAGCGATGGGGATTTCCACAGGATGTTTCCGGCTGTAGCATCCGGACGTCCCATGCAAGAGCCGATCGGGAGATGCCGGAAAATATCGACGCATCGCCCCTTCGCCATGCTGTCACTGTTCCGATGGTCTCGACAATGATGATGTCCACGCCCCGTACCGCCACCCCGCAAGTTCGAACCCAGGCGCCCGGATTTTACCGGATGATGCTGGGCGATTACGAAATCACCGTCCTCTCGGACGGAACCGCGCCCCGCGACCTCGCCGAAATCATGAGCGCGCCGCAGACCGTCCGCCAAGCCCTGGCGCGGGCCCATCAGACGCTGCCGATCGACCTTTCGATCAATGCCTTCCTGGTCAATACCGGCGCCCGGCTGATTCTGGTCGACACCGGGGCGGGCGCGCTGTTCGGCCCCGATTCCGGCGGCCGGCTCGTCGCCAATCTGCGCGCGGCGGGATATCGGCCGGAGCAGGTCGACGCCGTCCTGCTGACCCATATCCACAGCGACCATTCCGGCGGCTTGAGCCTCGGCGGCCAACGGGTTTTTCCCCATGCCCCGGTTTATGTCGACAAGCACGACTGCGGCTCCCGGCTCGGCACCGCGGCGGATAGGAAGCCGTCGCAGGCCGCCATCGACCCTTATGCCGCGGCGGACGCACTCCGTCCGTTCGACGGCGCGGTGGAGCTTTTTCCCGGTATCCGCAGCATGCCGGCCTATGGGCATACGCCGGGCCACAGCGCTTACATGGTCGAAAGCCGGGGCCGGCGGCTGCTGCTCTGGGGCGATACCGTCCATCTGGCGGACGTGCAATTCGCCGACCCCGCGATCTCCATCGATTACGACGACGACCGCCGGGCGGCCGTCGCCTGGCGCGAGACCATATTGGCCGAGGCGGCCGCCCGGGGCTACCTGGTGGGCGGCGCCCATATCTCCTTTCCCGGCCTCGGCCACGTCCGCGCCGACGCCAAGGGCTACAGCTGGATTGTCCTGCCCTACAACGCGGGGCCGTGACGTCGCCCCGGTATCGAGCGGGCGCGCGGCGTGGGATTGCCGGTCATCTCCGATCCCACGGCCGCAGGATCCCTCAGGCGCCGAGTTTCGCGGCGAGATCCACGAAATCCTCGGCCATCACGTCGATATAGTCCTCCGGTTTGCCGTCGACCTTGGTCGCCGGGCCGAACTCGAGCGGCCGCGGGATGAAAGCCGTGCGGAAACCGAAGGCCTTGGCGCCCTTCAGGTCGTATTTATGGGTTGCCACCATCATGATCTCGCTGCGGTCGAAGCCGAGATTGTCGACCGCCAGCCGATAGACGTCGGGCGACGGCTTGAAGCTGCGGGCCAGTTGGCCGGTCAGTACCGCGTCGAAAGGCAAGTGACCGGTCTTCACGATATGCACCACGGTCGGCATGCCGGCGTTCGACAGCGCCGTGAGGGTGAAGCGCTTGCGCATCCGGGTCAGGCCGGGAACCGAATCCTTCCAGGGAATCATGTCGCCCCAGACCAGATTCATCTCGTCGCGCTCGGCGACGCTAAATCGGTCCTCCAGGCCGTTGCCGGCGATCAGGCGGTCGAGGGCGATCCGATAGACGGCCTCAGTGGTGATATAGTCGCGCTTGCCGGACAGGATCTCGTCCATGACGTCCCGATAGCCGTTGCGCCATTCGGTGGAGAGTTTGCCCCAGTCGAGGGAAAGGTGCTTGTCGCGGTTCACCCGCTGGCCCATCGTCATCAACGGCGTGTAGAAATCGACGGTAGAGCCCTGGATATCGAAAGCCAACCCCTTGAGGCCGCCTGGGCTGGTGGTCTGAGCCGCTTCGGCCGGCGGCGTGCCCAGAATCCCGCCGGGAACGACGGCGGCAGCGGCGGCTGCTCCGCCGAGCTTGAACAGGGAACGGCGCGTAATGCCATTCGGCGCGATGTCGTGCATGAAGTCTCTCCCTATGTCGCATTATTGTGCCGGCATATCGCGCCGGCATTTTTGAATATGGCGGCAGAAAATAGCGCCGGGCCTGCCGTCAAAATCGCCTCGTCATCTGATGCTATCCTTGGAGAGGCGGACATTTTTCCGCCCTCGAAGATCATTCTGGATTTTTATGCTAGACACACGCCGGGCATCGATTAACCCCATAGATTTATACAAAAAAATGATATAATTCCGGATCGGAGGAGAGGTCCGCGGTGGAATTGCATCAGCTTCGGTGTTTTGTCGCGGTCGCCGAGGAACTGCATTTCGGCAAGGCCGCGTACCGGCTGGCCATGCTCCCTTCGGCACTGGGCCGTCATGTCCGCCTGCTCGAGGAAGGGCTCGGGACAAAATTGCTGACGCGCACCACCCGCAACGTCGCCCTGACCGAAGACGGTGCGACCTTTCTTGACGATGCGCGCATCCTGTTGGCCCAGGCCGACGCCCTCGCCGCGCGATTTCGGGCCCGCAGCCGCGATCGGGCGACGACATTGCGGGTCGGCGCCATCGACAGCGCCGCCGCCGGCTTGCTCCCCCTGCTCCTGCAGACGTTCCGCGAGCGGCGCCCGGATGTCGTCGTGCATCTGCTCGAAGACAAGACGATCCGTCTTCTGCCGCTCCTGCTGTCGGGCCGGCTCGATCTGGCCTTCATACGGCCGCCCGGAATCCTCGACAAGGCGTTGGCGCTGTCTTTTCTTTTTCATGAAACGGCGGTCGTCGCCGTTCCCCAGTCGCATCCTCTTGCCGACCGGCAGCGGGTGACGATCGCGGATCTCGCCGACCAGCTTCTGATCGTGCCGGAACGGCGGGTGCGCCCCCACAGTCACGATCTGACCATGAAGCTCTTCGCCGAGGCGGGGCTGCCGGCCCACGTCATCCAACTGGCCGACGAAAAGCAAACCATCGTCAATCTGGTGGCGGCTGATCTGGGTGTCGCCATCGTTCCCCGCTGGATCTCCCGGATGGAGATCAAGGGACTGCGCTATATCCGGCTCGATGTGCCGGCCGGCAGCATGGCCGACAAGCTGCCTCTTGCCGCGGCCTGGGTCGGGGATTCCCGCGACGCCGTCCGCGACGCGCTGCTGGCGACGCTGCGGGACAATCTCGACGCCTACGCCGAGCAAGCTTGAGGTTCGTTCAGAAATAACGGCGTCATTGCGAGTTCCGCACCGACCGAGGTCGATCCTCCTGGGTGAAAATGCCGTCACTGCGAGCGCAGCGAAGCAGTCCAGGACAGCTTGGCACTCTGGATTGCCGCGTCGCTTCGCTCCTCGCAATGACGGCCTTTTCTTGTTAGTTCGCCACCGACCGCGCGCGGCCGACCCACCCTGGATGAAAATGGCAGATTTCTGCGGATTATTGGTGGAGGTCAATCCTTTT
>JAATGN010000027.1 GCA_015654615.1 Rhodospirillales bacterium | reverse complement strand
GGATAGGTCCCTTCCTGTTCCAGGGGGTTCTGCGTGGCCAGGACATGGAACGGCTGCGGCAGGTCATGATATTGCCCGGCGATGCTGACCTTGTGTTCCTGCATGGCCTGCAGCAGCGCCGATTGGGTGCGCGGGCTGGCGCGGTTGATCTCGTCGGCCATCAGCAGCTGGCAAAACACCGGTCCCTTGATGAAACGGAACGACCGGACGCCGCCTTCCGCCTCCTCCAGGACCTCGGATCCGAGAATATCGGCCGGCATCAGGTCGGGAGTGAATTGCACGCGCTTGGCGTCGAGGCCGAAGACGGTGCCCAGCGTCAGCACCAGGCGCGTCTTGGCCAGTCCGGGCACGCCGATCAACAAGGCGTGACCGCCCGCCAGCAGCGTGATAATGCTGTCGTCGATCACCTTGGCTTGACCGAAGATGACGCGGCCGATGACATCGCGAGCTTGTGCCAAACGGCTATTGAGCCTTTCCACCTCCTCCACCACTTTAGATGTAGGATCCTGAGTCTGGTCTTCGGCGGAAGGGGTGCCCGTCACGGATTGGGATTTGGAAGTCACGCTGATCACTCCGGGGAACTTTAAGAAAAATGGCCGAGGTATGAAGCGAAACCAAGCGATCGTCGACGCTCCGATCGAAGATGCGGGAGAAGGCCGTGTCGACCACGGACCTCTCGACATGAAAATCGCCCGTGACGGCAAATGGTTCTACCATGGCACGCCGATCCCTCGCAAAGAGATGGTTTGCCTGTTCGCCTCGACGCTGACGCGTCGTGCGGACGGATCCTACTGGCTGGTCACGCCCAGCGAACAGGGCCGGATCGAGGTCGAGGACGTGCCGTTCCTCGCCGTCGAGCTGTTCACCTGCGGATCCGGCCGCGAAATGGTCTTCAGTTTTCGCACGAATGTCGACGAAATCGTCACCCTGGATCAGGATCATCCCTTGCGCATCGTCTGCAACAAGGATGGGACGCCGCCTTATCTGACCGTCCGCGAAGGACTTGAAGCCAGGCTCACGCGTTCGGTCTATTATGAGCTGGTGGCACTGGGCCTGGAAGAAACGGTCGACGGGGAGCGCTTGTACGGCGTATGGAGCAACGGGATTTTCTTTCCTCTGGGACGGCTCGAGACGGTCGTTTGACCCGTGACGCCATCGCCCGCGCCTTGGTGGGCCCGCCGAAGCGTGTCGCCCGCTCCGATACCGCGACTCCTCTGTCGGGCGCGGCTCCCCGGCTTGCGCCCTCTCCCCTGGTGCCGGCCGCCGTCCTGGTTCCCCTGGTCCAGCGCGACGACGGCCTGACCGTGCTGCTGACCCAGCGCACCGCCCATCTGGCCAATCACGGCGGCCAGATCAGCTTTCCCGGCGGCCGCGTCGAACCGGCCGATACCGACTCGACCGCGGCGGCGCTCCGCGAAACCCAGGAGGAGATCGGCCTTTCGCCCGAGTCCGTCGATGTCCTGGGACGGCTGGACGACTGCATCACCGGAACCGGGTTTCAAGTGGTGCCGGTGGTCGGTCTGATCCACCCCCCTTTCACCCTGGTCCGCGACAGTTTCGAAGTCGAAGAGATTTTCGAGGTCCCCCTCGCCTTCATCCTCGATCCGGCCAATCATCAGCGCCATGCGCGTCTCATGCCCTCCGGGGAGACCCGGCATTTCTACGCCATTCCCTTCGGCGACCGCTACATCTGGGGCGCCACGGCGGCCATGTTGGTCAATCTTTACGAAGCGCTGACGCGATGATCCGCATTCTGTTCGAATATGTCCTGCCGATCCTGCTGCCCACGGCATTGTGGCTGGCCTGGCTGGCCTGGGCGCAGCAACGGGCCCGCCGCGCCGGCCTGCAGGGTCCGGAATGGCAGAGCGTGCCGATCAGTTGGCTGCTGGCCGCCGGCGTCCTGCTCGCCATGCTGGTCGCCGTGGGCGGAACGCTGCACACCGGCTATGCCACCGGAGGCTATCATCCGGCCGCCGTCGACGAAAAAGGGCGGCTGGTTCCCGGCGGGTTTCGGTGAGGAGCCATGCGGCCGACGGTCATCCGCCCTCTTTCGCCACGTCGCCCCGTCTTTTCCGTGAAACCCAGGATCGCCCCCGTCGGATGCGCCTGGGGCTCCCGTAAGACTTTGGGGAACACGGATGAACCCAGATGGGCACGGATGGATACGGACCAGCGCCGCAGGCAATCGCCCGTCATGCCCGAACTTGATCCGGGCCTCCACGTCCATCGACACCTCAAATATCCGCCCAGGCGGCACCGCGTGGATGGCCGGGTCAAGCCCGGCCATGACGATAGGTTATTGATATTTCCGAGAAGGAGGTGTGCCTGCGATAACCCATCGCGGGGGAGGGCTTATCCGGACGCCCGCGCTTCCGAGGGCCGCTCGGATTGGACCGTCGCATCGGGATGGCGAAGGTGACTCCGATCGTTCCCGAGGACCTGCCGCCCGGGTCGCCGGTCGGCCAGTTGCCGCCGCAGGACTGGATGCGGGCCGCGGCGACCCGGGCCGTCGTCGCCGCCCTGACGGCCGAAGGCGCCGAGGTGCGGTTCGTCGGCGGCTGCGTCCGCGACGCCCTTCTGCATCGCCCCATCCGCGACATCGACATCGCCACGCGCGATACGCCGGACCGGGTGACGGCTCTGCTGCGGCAAGCCGGCATCAGGGCCATCCCGACGGGCATCGCCCATGGCACGGTCACCGCGGTGATCGGCACGGCGCATTTCGAGATCACCACGCTGCGTTCGGACGTCGAGACCTTCGGACGGCACGCCCGGGTGGAATTCACCGACGACTGGACGGTGGATGCGGCCAGGCGGGATTTCACCATCAACGCCCTGTCTTGCCGGCCCGACGGAATGATCTTCGACCCCTTCGACGGCCTGGCCGACCTGGGAGCCGGGCGGGTCCGCTTCGTCGGCAACGCCATGCGGCGCATCGAAGAGGATGTGCTGCGCCTGCTCCGCTATTTTCGCTTCTACGCCCATTACGGCCGCCCGCCGGCCGACGTCGACGCCCTGGCCGCCTGCCGCGCCCAGGCGCACAAACTGTCCGGACTGTCCGGCGAACGTCTGCGCGCCGAGGTGATGAAGCTGCTGCAGGCCCCGGACCCGGCCGGCGTGCTGCTCCTGATGCAGGGCCACCACGTCTTGCGGCATCTTCTGCCGGAAGCGCGCGACTTCGGCCGGCTTCGCGTTCTCGCCTTCCTGGAGATGCGCGGACTGGTCCGTCCGGGCCTGGGCCCCGACATCCTGCGCCGTCTTGCCGCCGTCTTGGGCGCCGACGCCCGGGAGGCGGCCGGCGTCGCCCGCCGTCTCAGGCTGTCGCGGGCCGAAACCGACCGCCTGCTGTCGCTGGCGGCCCCGCCGGAGATGCCGGACGCCGACATGGACGAAAGGGCGGCCAGGCGCCTGCTGCATCGGATCGGCGCCGCCGGCTTCCGGGACCTGACGCTGCTGGCCTGGGCCCGCCGCAAGGCCACCGGTGACCGCATGCCGGCCGCCGAAGGGCAACGATGGATCGACCTGCTCGACCGGGCCGACGCCTGGCGGCCGGTGCGACTGCCGGTGCATGGCCGGGATCTGCTCGACCTGGGCATCCCCGGCGGCCCGCGAATCGGTCTTTTCCTCGCCGACATGGAGCGATGGTGGGAGGACGGCGATTACCGCGCCAGCCGCGCGGAAGCACTGGCGCATTTGCGGACGCTGGTTGCCCTATACCGGGCCGGGGAACAGCAATGATGATTTTTTTCTCGATCTCGACTCATTTTTACTGCCCGTTATCGATTTTGTTATATAAATCGTTGTGGGCTATCGCAATCTCCGGCCCGTTACGGCGAGAGTGATCGAAAAAAATGGTGACACGCAGGGTGGTGCTTGCCGGGCTGCTGAGTCTCGCCGCGACGTCGGTGGCGAGCGCCGCGAGCCAACCCCGCAAGGCCGCCGCCGCCAAATCCAACATCAAGCTGGACGCGGTCATCGACATCAGCCACATGACCACCGTCAGCGATTTCAATCTGGCCCGCAAGAGAAGCAATATCCTGGGCGTCATCCACAAGGCCAGCGAAGGCGGGGATTTCCGCGATCCGGCCTACGCCAAACGGCGCATCCAGGCGGAAGAGGCCGGCCTGCTGTGGGGGGCCTATCATTTCGGCACGCATCAGCATTCCGGCGTCGACCAGGCGTTGATGTTTCTCGCCACGGCGCGGCCGGGACCGGCCACGCTGATGGCCCTCGATCTCGAATTCAACGACGGAAACCCGGCGAACACCATGCAGCTGAAGCAGGCGGAGGATTTCGTCCAGACCGTCCTCGCCGCCACCGGCCGGCGACCGCTGATCTACACCAGCTCGGCTTGGGCCGACGGCAAGCCGGCGGGAGGCGGACGCTGCCTGGGCCATGGCGTCACCGAACGTTCGATCCTGGCGCAGTGTCCTCTTTGGCTGGCCGATTACCGCAGCAGTCCCGAAACGCCCAAGGCTTGGCAGGGCAAGGGCTGGCATTTCTGGCAATATGCCGGCGATACCGAAGACGGCGGTCCCCGCGGCAAGCGGGTGCGCAGCGTCTCCGGCGTCGAACGGTGCGACCGCAACCTGTTCCGCGGCGACGCCGCCGCCCTGTCCCGTTTCTGGAAAAAAGAAGCCGGCCGGCTGTTCAGTTCCTGATCGACGGCCGTTCCGGAATCGGAGAACGCATGCAGACATTGCTGACATTGGCCGAACGGCTCGCCCGGGGTCTTCGCGCGCGGGGCGAAACCGTGGCGGTGGCCGAGTCCTCGGCCGGCGGCCTGCTGGCCGCCTCGCTGCTGGCTCAGCCCGGGGCATCCGCCTTCTTCCTCGGCGGGGCCGTCGTCTATACGCTGGCGGCGCGGGAAGCCCTGCTCGGCATCACGCCGGCCGAGATGGAAGGCATGCGCGCCGCCAGCGAACCCTATGCCCTGCTGCTGGCCCGCCGCCTGCGCGTCCGCCTGGGGGCGAGCTGGGGGCTGGCGGAAACCGGAGCCGCCGGGCCGTCGGGAAACCGCTACGGCGATCCGGCCGGACACAGCTGTTTCGCCGTGTCGGGACCGATCGAGGTGGCGCGGACGCTGGAAACCGGTTCCGACGATCGGCTGGCCAACATGCGGGCCTTCGCCGCGGCGGCCCTGACCCTGTTGGACGAAAAGCTGCGCGCCGCCGCCTCGAACGGAGACATGCCGTGACGGCTTTGGACGCCAAGGTTGCCTGGGTGATCGGCGCCGGCAGCGGCATCGGCGCCGCCTGCGCCGTGGCCCTGGCCGAGGCCGGCGCCACGGTGGTGCTGACCGGCCGGCGCCGGCCGGCCCTCGAAGAGACGGCCGCCAGGATAGCCGACGCCGGCGGCGACGTTCTCATTGAGGAGGGCGATCTCGCCTCTGCCCGGCGGGTCGACGAGATCGCCGCCGTCATCGAGGGTCGGGGCCGCCTGGACCTGGTCGTCAACGCGGCCGGAACCAACATCCCGCAACGGCGATGGAGCGAACTGACGCCGGAGGGCATCACGGCGCTGGTCAACGGCAATTTGAACGCCGCCCTCCAGGTTTCGCGCGCCGCGCTTCGCATCATGCGGCCCCGCAAGGACGGGCTGCTCATCCATATCGGATCCTGGGCGGCCCATTTTTTGAGCCCCGTGGCCGGGCCGGTCTATACGGCCGCCAAGAGCGGCGTCGTGGCGATGAGCCATTGCATCAATATGGAAGAGGGGGCGAACGGCATCCGCTCCTGCGTGCTTTCGCCGAACGAGGTCGCCACGCCGCTTCTGGACCAGCGTCCCGTGCCGATCAGCGCCGAGGAGAAATCGGCCATGCTGAGGCCCGAGGACATCGCCGACCTCGTGGTCTATCTCGCCGGCCTGCCGGCGCATGTCTGCGTCAATGAAATCATCGTCAGCCCGACGGCGAACCGGGACTATCGCTGAGGGCCCGTAAGAAATAACCGCGTCAAAGCGATGCGAAGGCGCGGCAATCCGGGATTGCTTCGTCAGGGGCACCGGCGTCCCTGCCGGTGGAAAAAACTCCGCCGCGTAAGCGGCGGACACCGGCAGGGACGCCGGTGCCACTTTTCCCTATTCTTCCAGGGCGTTATGACGCGATTATTGTTTACGGGCCCTCAGTCGCGGATCGCGCTTTCCAGCGTGTCCCAGGCCCGATGCAGATCGGCCGGTTC
>JAATGN010000230.1 GCA_015654615.1 Rhodospirillales bacterium | reverse complement strand
CTATTCAGGCGCCTTCGGGTTTGAGGCCGAGGCGTCCGAACAGGGAGCGGTCGGTATCGGGGGAGGGGTTGGCGGTGGTCAGCAGGCGTTCGCCGCAGAAGACGGAATTGGCCCCGGCCAGGAAGCACAGGGCCTGGGTCTCGTCGCTCATCGCCTGGCGCCCGGCCGACAGGCGGACATGCGATGCGGGCATCAGGATACGGGCGACGGCGATGGTGCGGACGAAGTCGAAGGGGTCGACCTCGGGGGCGTTTTCCAAGGGCGTGCCGGGCGCCTTGATCAGCAGATTGATCGGCACGCTTTCCGGATGCCGCTCCATATTGGCCAGGGTCTGCAGCATGCGGGCCCGGTCGTCCCGGGTCTCGCCCAGGCCGACGATGCCGCCGCAGCAGACCTTGAGGCCGGCCTCGCGGACGTGGTCCAGGGTCTGCAGGCGGTCGTCGAAGGTCCGGGTGGTGATGATGCTGTCGTAATGTTCGGGCGAGGTGTCGATATTGTGGTTGTAATAGTCGAGGCCGGCGCTTTTCAACTGCTCGGCCTGCCGGGCGTTCAGCATGCCGAGTGTCGCGCAGGTTTCCAGGCCGAGCGCCTTGACCCCCTCGACCATGCGCAGCACCACGTCGAAATCCTTGCCCGGGCTCTTCCAGGCGGCGCCCATGCAGAAGCGCGACGCCCCCGAATCCCTGGCGGCACGGGCGGCCTCCAGCACCGCCTCGACCTCCATCAGCTCTTCCTTGCCGACGCCGGTGTCGTAATGGGCGCTCTGCGGGCAGTATTTGCAGTCTTCCGGGCATTTGCCGGTCTTGATCGACAACAGGCGGCTGATCTGGATCCGGTTGGGATCGAAATGCGACCGATGTACCCCGGCCGCCCGGTACAGCAGATCGTTGAAGGGCAGGGCGAACAGCGCTTCGATCTCGGCCAGGCCCCAATCGTGGCGAAGTCCGTCGGCGGCCCTGCGGTCGGAGGATGCGGGGCCGGCAGGATGCGAAGCCGGGGCGCCCTCGGACTGGTCCGGACGCGCGTTGGGAATTGAGCCTGAATCCATGTGGAATTCCTCCTGCCGGATTGGCAATTCTACCTTAAGCTTTGCAAAAGCTACCCTGGATAAGGGTCAAAGACCATATATTTTTTAAAAATATTATACTTTCCATACCCACTCGCCTTGGGTAATATCGCGTCCTGTCAGGAGATCGGCCGTGCCGTCAGTCATTCCCTTTGCTCCGCATTTTCACGACGAAAGAGCCGCCCACCTTTTCGTGGAAGGGCTTTTGTGGCCCGGCGGGCGGGTATGCCCGCATTGCGGCAGCGTCGAGCGCAGCGGCAAGCTGGGCGGCAAGAGCACGCGTGTCGGCCTCTACAAATGCTACGAGTGCCGCAAGCCCTTCACGGTCAAGCTCGGCACCTTGTTCGAATCGAGCAATTTGAAGCTGCATATCTGGCTGCGCGCCATGTATCTGCTTTGCGCTGCCAAGAATCGCGTCGACAGCGCGCGGCTGCACGAAAGCCTGGGGGTGACGGCGAAGACCGCATGGATGGTCCGCCATCGCATTCGGGACGCGATGCGGCGGGGCGGCATACCGGCTCCGCTCGCCCAGGCCTTCGCCAATGGCCGCCTGTCCATGCCCAGGCATTCCAAGGTGCCGGCGGTCACGGCGCCGGCGCGGCGGTCATGGTCGACGTCCTGGAATATGGCGGCGGACCATGCGCGGTTCACCACGACACCGGCCATCGCCAGGCCCCGGAAGGTGGCGTGGTGGGTCGGTCAGGTCGAGGGAGGGCTCGAATGATCGCCGATGTTCCATCGGCTTTCCGAAGTCCCGAGATATTCGAAATTCCAAGGAGGTTTCCATGATTGGCAAGCTCAACCACGTCGCTATCGCGGTTCCCGATCTCGACGCGGCATCCCGCACCTATCGCGACGTGCTGGGGGCCGAGGTTTCCGCGCCGCAGACGATTCCGGCCCACGGCGTCACGGTCGTTTTCGTCCAGTTGGACAATACCAAGATCGAATTGCTCCATCCGTTCGGCGAGACCTCGCCGATCAAGGGCTTTCTGGAGAAGAACCCGAACGGCGGCATCCACCATATCTGCTACGAGGTCGCCGACATCGTCGCGGCGGGCCAGCGGATGAAGGCCAAGGGGGCCCGCGTGCTGGGCGACGGCACGCCGAAGATCGGGGCGCACGGAAATCCGGTGCTGTTCCTCCACCCCAAGGATTTCAACGGCGCCCTGGTCGAACTGGAGCAGGCTTCTTAGAGCCGAAGGCGGGGACGTTGGCCGGCCTTCGCGCTTTGCCGGCATGCGGGACCGATTTCATTTGAGGACAGGGAGGAACCATGGCGCTCGACCCGAAGCTGCTCGACGATATGAACGCCCGCCGCGAGAAGATTTTGGCCGGCGGCGGTCAAGACAAGATCGCGGCCCGTCATAAGAAGGGGCTGTGGACGGCGCGCGAGCGTCTGGCCGCCCTCTTCCAGGAAGACACCTTTCAGGAGTCGGGGGCCCACGCCCGTCACGGCTGCCACTTCTTCGGCATGGAGAACAAGGAATTGCCCGGCGACGCCGTGGTCGTCGGCACCGGTTACGTCGACGGCCGCCTGGTCGCCGCCTTCAGCCAGGACTTCACCGTCGCCGCCGGATCGCTGGGCAAGATCCACGCGAAAAAAATCGTCAGCGTCATGCAAAGCGCCGCGAAGCTGGGGGCGCCTTTGGTCGCCTTCAAGGATTCGGGCGGCGCCCGTATCCAGGAAGGGGTCGATGCCCTGTCCGGTTACGGCGAGGTTTTCTTCCAGAATGTCCTGTTGTCGGGAGTGGTGCCGCAGATCGCCGTCATCTGCGGTCCCTGCGCCGGCGGCGCCGCCTATTCGCCGGCCCTGATGGACTTCATCATCATGACGAAGACCAACGCCTTCATGTTCATCACCGGGCCGGAGGTCATCAAGGCGGTGACCGGCAAGGCGGTGACGATGGACGAGGTGGGAAGCGCCGCCATGCATTCCTCGGTCAGCGGCAATGTGCATTTCGTCGCCGAAGACGAGGCGCATGCCGTCGACCTGGTCCGCCGGCTGCTGAGCTATCTGCCCGCCAACAATGCCGAGGATCCGCCGCATCGCCCGTCCTCCGAGATCGCGCTGATCGACGACCAGCGGCTGAACGAGATGATCCCCGGCGATTCGTCGCGTCCGATGGATGTCTGCGGCGTCATCGGCTGCCTGGTCGACGACGGCGAGTTCCTGGAGGTGCACGCCAATTTTGCCGGCAACATCATCGTCGGCTTCGCCCGGATCGAAGGCATGGTGGTCGGCATCATCGCCAATCAGTCGACCGTCCGGGCCGGTACGCTGGACATCGATTCTTCCGACAAGGGGGCGCGTTTCATCCGGACCTGCAACGCGTTCAACGTCCCGCTGGTGACCCTGGTCGACATTCCGGGCTTCATGCCGGGCATCGAGCAGGAGCGGGGCGGCATCATCCGGCACGGCGCCAAGATGCTGTTCGCCTATGCCTCGGCCACCGTCCCGAAGATCACCGTGATCATGCGCAAGGCCTACGGCGGATCCTATCTCGCCATGTGCAGCCAGGAAATGGGGGCCGACGTCGTTTACGCCTGGCCGACCGCCGAGATCGCCGTGATGGGGGCCGAAGGCGCCATCAACGTCCTTTACAACAAGGAACTGAAGGCGGCCGAGGATCCGAAGGCGAAGGCGACGGAACTCGCCGCCGCCTATCGGGCCGAATTCGCCTCGCCCTATGTCTCGGCCGGCAACGGCTACATCACCGATGTCATCGATCCGGCGACGACCCGCTCGATGGTGGCCCTGGCCTTGCGCAAACTGCTGAGCAAGCGCGAACTGCGCCCGCCGAAGAAGCACGGCAACATTCCGCTGTGATGGGACGGTGACGCTCTCTCCGGCGGCCGAACCGGCTCCGGAAGAATAAGGAAAAGTGGCACCGGCGTCCCTGCCGGTGTCCGCCGCTGGCGCGGAGGAGTCTTTTCCACCGGCAGGGACGCCGGTGCCACTTATGCGGATCAGGGATTGGCGAGACGGCGGTAGGTCGAGCGGCTGACATAGTCCTTCTGCGGTCCATGCACGAAATAGACGATCTGGAACAGGTCCTCGAAGTCGAGGCGATAGACCGCGTCATAGCGGTCGAGCCGGCAGACATGCGTGTCGCTGGCCGTTTCGATCGGCCACGGGTGGTCCTGGCTGTCGGGGAAGATCAGGTCGACGAACCGTTCGCCGGCATTGGATCCGTCATGGAACCGCACCTCGATGAGGTCGTCCCGCAGCCTGTAGTGGTAGCTCCGTTTTGCCGACAGCTTTCGGCCGTTGGCCAGGGTCACGGTCCCGGTTTCCCGATAGATGAGGACGCCTTTCTCCTCAAGGGTGAAGCTTGCCGTCCCGACGAAGCGGCCGCCCGGTTCGATCGTGCGCTCGACCGACCAGGATCCTTCCAGCAGGGCGAACGCCCTGGCCGCCGGCGACGGAGCCGCCGTGGGATCGGAGACCCGGGAGTTCGCTGTCTTTCGCATCGGTCTCAACGCTCCAGGAGCGGCGCCGGCGCCGCCAGGATCAATTTCGCGGCAAGATCCGGCTTGGCGTCCGGACCGACCAGCCGAAAATGCGCCGGGACGACCGGGCCGCGTTCGATATGGGCCCGCAGCGGATGGCCGGCGTCGAGCCGCGGAAAAACGCCGACGTCGCCGGCCAGGCCGTCGGCCAGGCCGACGAAGTCTCCGTGGGGGAACTGGGGGCGGGGAATTTGGTGGCGAATCCGCCGTTCCTCCTCGATCCCTTCCATCATCTCCTGTCGCGAGGGCAAGGGCAATTCGCCAGTGACGATCCTGGAAATCCACCGCGACTGAAGCTCCATGACGGGAAAATACGGCCCGCGATAATGACCGACGAAGGCCAGCCCGGGAAGGTCCGGATGGAAGACATGGCGGTGCAGAAGGGTCGGCTGCAATTGGTCGCGCGACTGGAAGCCGAGGATCCGCCGTTCGGCCGCCCCGAAAAATCGCAGGTCCGACTGGAAGCCGGTGCACATCACCACGACATCGAAGTCCTGACGGCGGCCGTCGGAAAAGGTGACGCCCGTCGCATCGAATGTCAGCCGGGCGGAGCGTTTCACGCCGATCAGCCGCGCCCGCACCTGATCCAGGAAGGCGTCGGCGATGACGATGGCCAGGGGAATATCCCGATCCCTGTCGAAGGCCAGTTCCGGCGAGACGGCGCCGGGGTCTCCGGCGACCGCCGCCAGGAATCGCGCGGGATCCTGTTTCCAGGGATGATCGCGGCATCGATTGTAGAAAACCAGGTCGAGCGGATGGCGGCGGCCGTCGGGATACGCCGGGATCCAGCGCGGCACGAACCACATGGGGGTGCGCAGGGCGACGGTGACCGAGGCGGCGAATTGGACCAGCAGGCTGGCGATCTCGGTTCCCGAAAACGCCGCCCCGACCACCAGCACGCGTTTGCCATGAAACCGCTCGCCGAAGATTTGCGGCGAATCGCAGTCGGCGGAATGGAAGATCCTTCCCCGGAAATCCTCCAGGCCGGCGAAGAGCGGCGTATAGGGCTTCGAAAAGAAGCCGCTGGCCACGACGACATGGTCGTATACCGCCGTGTTCCGGGCGGATCCTCCCTGGCGATAGGCGATGCGCCAGCGATGCCCGGCTTCCGGCCGCAGCGATTCGACGCGGCTGTCGAATCGGATGAATTCGCGAAGACCGAATTCCTCCGCATAGCCTTTCAGATAGCCGGCGAGTTCGCTGCGATAGGGAAAAACCTCGGTCCCCGGCGGCCAGGGGAAATCGGAGAAGGCGCAACTGTGGAAGGACAGATTGGTTCTGGCCGAGGACGACCAGGCGCCGCGGGCCGGACCGCCCCACATGCCGCCGATATCGGAACGGGCTTCGAAGACGTCCGGTTCGAGCCCTTGCTCGGCCAGTGATTTGGCGGCCGCCAAGCCGCTCGGTCCGGTCCCGATGACTGCGACGCTCGTCAATGACTTAATCCTTTGGTCCGACGCGAAGTGAGGCCCATCCCCATCGTTCCGAGGCGATCAGGTTTCAGAGAACCACCAAGGCATCAAGGCGCTTTTCGCAACGTCCGGCGGCGGAGGAGGACCTTCGTCCGGTCATCCGGCGCCACGCCGATGGAAGAACGGGAGAATGCCTGCGGCGCAATCCGCCGCCGCCTTGGTGTCTTGGTGCCTTGGTGGTTCAAAATAGCCAAAAGCGCCTTTCTGGCGATGGGGAGTGAAGCATTCAAAAATATCCCGGCTGTTTCTTGCCAAACAGCCGGGAGTTTCTCCTTCGGAGGAGGGGGGAGAGCCAGTCCTATTTGACCCCGAGCAGGGCGAGCATGATGCCGCCGGAGATGGCGGTGCCGAAGACGCCGGCCAGGTTGGGTCCCATGGCGTGATAGATCAGCAGGTTCTCGCGGTCTTCCTTGGCGGCGACGATATGGGCGACGCGCGCCGCGATG
>JAATGN010000363.1 GCA_015654615.1 Rhodospirillales bacterium | reverse complement strand
GTTGCAGCGTCTCAGGGCGGTTTCCGGATCGATCTTGAGCTTGCGGGCGAGATTGATGCAGGCAAACAGCAAATCGCCCAGTTCATCCTCCAGTCGGTCCGGATCGATCTTTTCCCCGAGCTCGGCCCGCACTTCGTCGATTTCTTCGGCGATCTTGTCGAGAACCAGGGCGGCGTCCGGCCAATCGAAGCCGACCCGCCCGGCCCTGGCCTGCAGCTTCAGGGCCCGGGTCTGCGCCGGCAGGGCGGTCGAGACGCCCTCCAGGGCGCCGGGGGCGCGGTCGCCGGCTTTCCGCCGGCGCTCTACGGCCTTCTGCGCTTCCCACTGCACGGTTTGCGCCTGGGCGTCGGCGACGGTGGCCTCGCCGAAGACATGCGGGTGGCGGCGCTCCATCTTTTCGCAGATGGCCGCCACCACGTCGGCGAAGTCGAAACTGCCTTCCTCCTGGGCCATCTGGGCGTAGAAGACCACCTGGAACAGCAGATCCCCCAATTCATCCTTCAGGGAATCCTTGTCGCCGGCTTCGATGGCCTCGACGACCTCATAGGCTTCCTCGATGGTATGGGGCGCGATGGTGGCGAAGTTCTGCGCGATATCCCACGGGCAGCCGCCCTCCGGAGCGCGCAGTCTGGCCATGATGGCCAGCAGACGGTCGATGGTGGAGGCGGACGGGCGGTCGGGCGGGAGCATGACGGAAAAACCTAGCGGAAGGATGGGCGATGATCGCCGAGCCGGGGGGCCTTGGCAAGCCCGGCGGACGAGATGGGAGCGATCCCGGCGGCGCGGCGATCAGCCATTGACGATATTGGGGCGGACTTCGACCACGCCGTTCAACGCGGCGGGATAGCGCGCCGCCCAGGCGAGCGCCGTATCGAGATCGGGCACGTCGATGATGAAGAAGCCGCCGATCTGTTCCCGGGTGTCGGCATAGGGCCCCGACTGCACGGTGCGCCGGCCATCCTTCAATCTGACCGTCGCCGCCATCTCGGGCGGCTGAAGACCGGCCCCGCCGACCACGATGCCGGCGTCCTTGAGCGCCTGCATGTAAGGAATGAAACTGCCCCAGAAGGCCGTCTGGCGGGCAGGGTCCGTTCTCGCCGAAAACTCATCCGGTCTCAAGTAAAACATTAACGTATAGTTCATAATGGTCCTCTTGAGGGCTGAAAAAGAAATCGGTCGCGGTCCGATCATTCGCTATCATCGGCAAACATTGTGGGGGAGCATCCCACTCCTTGCGAGCCAAATTATGAATTCTCTCTGACAGGGTGCGCCATGGAGATGTTGAAGAGTCTCGCTCAGCCGGGGCTGTTTGTCGAAGATTCCCCGGCCGGCTACAGTCTGGAATGGGCCTTGGAGGGCGATGCCGGGCAAGGGCTGGCCGCCCTGTCGGCGCTCGATCCGGCCGGCGCCGTCATCGGTATCGGCGCCTCTTTGACCGCCGCCTTGGGCCGGGACATTCCCGGCCTTCGCCCGTTTCCGGTCCTGGAAGGGCCGGCCGGCATGCCGTCGACCCAGCAGGCGCTGTGGGCCTTCATCGCCGATCAAACGCCGGGCGGGGCCTTCGCGCGGGCGGAAAATCTCGATAAGCAAATGCGGGGCGCCTTCTCCCTGACGGAATGTCTGCCGCTGTTTCGCTATCGCGACGGGCGGGACCTCACCGGCTACAAGGACGGCACGGCCAATCCCCCGGCCGAGGAGGCTCCCGGGGTGATGCTGATCGCCGCAGGCGAGCGGGCCGGGGGATCGTTCGCCCTGGTCCAGCGTTACGTGCATTTTCGCCGCCGCTTCGACCGGCTGTCCGAGGCCGAGCGCGACGATATCATCGGGCGGCGCCTCTCCGACAACGAGGAATTCGACGCGGCTCCGGAATCCTCGCATGTCAAACGGACCGATCAGGAGGGTTTCGAGACGCCGGCTTTCATGATTCGCCGTTCGATGCCGTGGGGCGATTTGCGCAGCCACGGCCTGCTCTTCGTCGCTTTCGTGGCCGATCTCGGCGTCGTCGATCTGGTCTTGCGCCGCATGTGCGGCCTGGTCGACGGTCTGCCGGACGCCCTGCTGAAATATACGGAAGCCGAAACCGGCGGCTATTACTACTGTCCGCCGCTGAAGGACGGCCGGCTCGACTTGGCCGGATTGTCTTGAGGCCGGATGGACGTTTCGTGGCCGGATCGAAAAGCCCGGGACCAGGGGGCACGCAAGCCGCCATTGCTTCGTTCTCGGGACCGGCCCGATGGCCTGGAGAACGGACAAGATATTTGAGCAACATGGACGGACGCGGACAGCCAATCCGTCGTCATCCCGAAGCCCGGCCCTCGTCCTCAAGACACAAGGCCAGGCATGACGGTGTCAGGTTTTGCCGCACCTGCGAGGCCTCGAATCAGGAGGAGGGGCTCAAGGTCGAGGTCGGGACGAGGGTCGGCACCACCTCCTTCTCCTTGCAGATTTCCATTCTCCGCATGGTGTTGAAGACTTCGCGGAGATGGCCCCGGAGTTCCGTCTGGGCGGTGGCGACGTCGCCCTTGCCGACGGCATCGGCGATCCTGGTGTGCTGCGACAGCAGAAGCGCCATATGTTCGGGACGCCGGTCGCTGAGCTGCCGGAAGCGGTCCAGGTGCACCTTGGACTGCTGGATGACCCGCCACACGCCCAGATTTCCCGAGGCCGTCGCCCATATGGCGTGCAGGGCCTCGTCGTAACTGTAAAAGGTTTCCCAGTCGTTCTGCCGCGTGGCGAGGGTCTGCTGTTCGAGATTGTCGGACATCTTGCGGATGATGGCCATGTCGATGTGCTTCGCCGCCTCGACGACGAGGGCGCATTCCAGATGTTCGCGAATGAATTGGGCCTGGCGAACCGCTTCGAGCGAGATCGGCGCGACGAAGCTGCCGATCTGCGGAACGATCTTCACCAGTCCCTCCTCGGCGAGCCGGATCAGCGCCTCGCGGACCGGCGTTCGGCTGACCCCCAGCTTCTCGGACAGCTCCACTTCCGAAAGCCGCGTGTTGGGCGGATAGACACCGGTGACGATTTGACGCCGCACCGCATCGAGAGCCTGTTCGGAGAGTCGGCGGTGCCGGTTTTCGAGCGCCATCGATGCTGCCATGAAGATAACCTTCGTTGAGTTGGTGATCAGGTCAAGTTCTTGTTTAACCTCAATATGGGGATGGAGCAATCCATCGCCAAATCCGCCCCGGGTTCGTTCCGCTCTCCTCGATTGCCGCGATTTCCGGAAATTCGTCCAGGGAGGAACCGGGATCCGGCTCCCCGCGAACGGCGGGGAGCCGGATATGGCGGCGGTCTAAAAGTATTATCGGCGCCGGCGGACGGTCCGACCGGTCAGGAAATCTGTCCCGACCGGAAAGCGTCGACCGTACGCATCACGCCGCGAAGTTCGGCCAATCCCTTGAGACGTCCGACGAAGGAATAGCCGGGGTTCATCTTTTTGCCGACGTCGTCGCCGAGAAGATGCCCGTGATCGGGCCGCATGGGAATCTGGGCGTCGCTCCGACCGGTGGCGGCCCGGCGATCCTCTTCCTTCATGATGGCCGCCGCGACACCGATCAGATTGGTATCGCCATCGAGATGATCGGCCTCATAGAAGGATCCGTCCGCCTCGTGCTTGGTGTTGCGCAGATGCACGAAATGGATGCGCGGCGCGAACTCCTTGGCCATGGCCACCAGGTCGTTTTTCGGATTGGAGCCGAAAGATCCGGTGCACAAGGTCAATCCGCAGGCTTCTTGCGGCACGCCGGCAAACATGGCGCGGACGTCCTCGGCGTTCGACATGACGCGCGGCAAGCCGAAGATCGGGAAGGACGGATCGTCGGGATGGATGCCCAGACGCACGCCGACCTCTTCGGCGACCGGGGTGATTTCCTGCAGGAAGGAGATCAGATTGGCCCGCAGGTCCTCGACGCCGATCTCCTGATAGATCTCCAGCATCTTTTTGAAGCTGTTGCGGTCGTAAGCGAAATCGCGGGCCGGCAACCAATCGATCAGCACGCGCTCCAACTCGACGATCTCGTCTTGCGACATCGCCTTGAAGCGGGTCTCGGCCAGCTTGACGCGTTCGGGCGTATAGCTGGCGGCGGCGCCTTTGCGCTGCAGGACGAACAGGTCGTAGGCGGCGAAATCGATGCTGTCGTAGCGCAAGGCGTAACCGCCGGTCGGCAGGCGATACATCAGATTGGTGCGGCTCCAATCGGTGATCACCATGAAGTTGTAGCAAACCACCTTGATGCCGGCGCCGGCCACGTTGCGGATCGACTGTTTGTAGTTCTCGATCTTTTCGCGGAAATTGCCGGTCCGGGTCTTGATCTCTTCACCGACGCCGATGCTTTCGACCACGCTCCATTCCAGCCCGGCCGCTTCGACCTGGCGGCGGCGCTTTTCGATTTCCTCGACCGGCCAGACGCCGCCGGTGTTCATATGGTGCAAAGCCGTGACGATTCCGGTCGCGCCGGCTTGCCGGGCATGTTCCAGAGTCACCGGATCGTCGGGACCAAACCATCGCCATGTTTGAAGCATGAAATATTCCTTCTCGTTGCAAGGGCGGCGGCCGGGCCGATCGGCCCGGCCGCCGGGGGTGAATCAGTGAAAGGACACCGCCGATACCGCGGCATGGCGCGGTGCCGATTCGGACATGAAGAAGACGCTGAGCGCGGTCACCACACCGGTGAAGGCGACGTAACCGGCCAGCAGCCAGGGCGTTCCGTTGCCGACCTGCAGGAGCCAGCCGGCGGCAAATCCGCCGATCGTGCCGATCAGGGCGCCGAACTGCTGAACCACGGCGACGCCGGTGGCCCGCACCGGCGTCGGGAACAATTCGGCGAAAAAGGCCGCTTGCGGCGCATACATGGCGGAATGGCCGATCGCCAGGGCGCCCACCAGACCGATCCAGATGACGCTCTGCATGTCGTAATAGACCAGGGCGAAGACCGGAAAGGCGAGGAGCATGGTGACGGCGGAACCGAAGATATAGACGGCCCGGCGACCGATGCGGTCGGACAGCGCGCCGAACAGCGGCAGCGTCAGCACTTCGATGACGATGGCGATCAAGATGGCCGTCGTCATCAAGGACTTGGGAATGCCCCGATTGACCGCATAGGCGGAAATCATCACGGCATAGACCGAGAATATGGTGGCTTCGCAGATCTTGGCGCCCCAGCCGAGCAGGATGCCGCGGGTGTGCTTCTTCAGCATGGCCGCCAGCGAGGCGCGCGGCTGGCCCTGCCGGTGCGCCGAGGCGAACAGCGGCGATTCGGACAGATTGACCCGGATGTAAAGGCCGATGCCGATCAAGAGGATGCTCACCAGGAACGGCAGCCGCCATCCCCAATCCAGGAAGACGGCGTCGGACATGGTCGCCGTCAGCAGGGCGAACAGTCCGAGGGGAAGAATGAATCCCGCCGGCGCGCCGATCTGCACCAGCGATCCGTAAAAGCCGCGGCGTTCGTCCGGGGCGTGTTCGCAGACGATGAGGATGGCATTTCCCTGTTCGCCGCCGATCCCGAAACCATGCAGCATGCGGATGCCGATCAGGATGAGCGGGGCGGCCAGGCCGATGGCGGCATAGGTCGGCAGCAGCCCGATGGCGAAGGTGGCGATGCCGACGATCAGCAGCGTGGTCACCAGGGCCTTCTTGCGGCCCAGCCGATCGCCGACATAACCGAAGACCAGGCCGCCGATGGGGCGGGCGATGAAGCCCGCCGCATAGGTGCCGAGCGCGACGAGCGATCCGACGAGCGGATCGAACTGCGGGAAGAAAAGCTTGTTGAAGACAAGCGCGGCGGCGGTCGCATAGACGAAAAAATCGTACCATTCGACCGTGGTGCCGACGCACGAGGCCAAAGCAACGCGTCTCAACATGGCAGGAGAGGCCGCCGGCACCGCCGGCTCGGCCGCTCCCTCCATCGCAAGTTCGATCTCACTCATGGAATCGTTCCCTTGACCTTTTTATTTTGGGTTTCGAAAACCGGCTAACCGAGGAATGCGGTGAGTGTCGCCCTCGTTCCCTTGGTCAGCAGGCTGTGCAGCGTTTTTTCGACGGCCTCGCAAAAACCGCCGAAGCCCAGCAGTTCGGGCGGGAAGATGTCGGTGATGGCGAAGAGCTCGGCGGCCAAAAGTTTGGCGTCGTGCCCGTTCTGCTGACCGATGAGACGCAGGCGCGCCGCCAGCGGATCAGCGATTTCATAAGCTTCCTTGCGTTCGTTGACACCGACGGTGAAGCGCATCCAGGCCGCGACGGCCAGAACGATGGCTTGCGGCTGGGCGCCGGCCCGCAGCCGCGACAGCGCCGGTTCCAAGAGGCGCGGCGGCAGCTTCTGGGAGCCGTCCGAGGAAATCTGCAAGGTCCGATGGCGGACGCCGGGGTTGAGGAAACGCTCTTCCAGGGCGACCGTATAGGCCGTGACGTCGGTGCCGGGCACCGGGGGCAGGGTGGGGATCAGGTCCTCGGTCCACAGCCGATGGATGACGGCGCGGAATTGCTCGTCGCCCATCGCCTCGGCGATGGTTTCGACGCCGGTGACGACGGACAGATACGCCAGGGTCGAATGGGCGCCGTTCAGGCAGCGGAGCTTCATCAATTCGAAGGGATGCACGTCCTCGACCAGCAAGGCCCCGACATCTTCCCAGCGCGGCCGGCCGAGCGGGAAATTGTCCTCGATGGCCCATTGGCGGAACGGCTCGCAGACCACCGGCCAGGCGTCGGCGACGCCGAAGCCGTCGGCGATGGCGGCGCGGTCCTCGTCGCGGGTCGCCGGTGTGATGCGGTCGACCATGGTGCAGGGAAAGGCGACGTTTTCGGCGATGAAGCGGCTGAGTTCCGGGTCGATCAGCTCGGCAAAGCGGATGACGATGCGCCGCGCCGTCGTGCCGTTCTGCGGCAGATTGTCGCAGACCAGGACCGTGAAGGGCGGGACGCCGGCCTGGCGGCGCAGGCGGATCGCCTCCGTCAAGACGCCGGGAACGCTGCGCGGCGCCGTCCGGTTGGCCAGATCGGCCTTGATCACCGCATTGCTCTCGTCCAAGGCGCCGGTGGCGGCGTCCTGGCAATAACCCTTCTCGGTCACCGTCAGGGTGACGATCCTGGTCCGCGGATCGATCATCAGCGCCAAGGCGCGCCCGAGATCCTCGGGAAGGGCCAAGGCATCCAGCATGGAGCCGACCACGCGCAACTGGTCGCCGTCCGCCTGCCGGCTGAACACGGAATAAAGACAATCCTGCGGCTTGAGCGCATCGCGAATGGCGGGCGACAGCAGATCGACCCCGATGATGCCCCAATCGGTGGCGCCGGCCGCCAGCACGTCGTCGGTATAAACGGCGAGATGGGCGCGACAGAAGGCGCCGAGGCCCAAATGAACGATTCCCGGGCTCACCGCGGCGCGATCGTAAAGCGGACGCGCCACGTCCTTGGGCAGATTGGGCAGACTTTCAGTGGAAAGACGGAGCAGTGTGCCTGTCTCGTCCTCGCGACCGGTCTTCGACATCTCAGATACACCTTAATAACGAATGGAGGAGAGGTATACTACCATACAAGATGACGGGGCGACAAGGTGCTTGCCCGGCGACCGCGCGAGGGGCCTTCCCGCAAAAGGCCACCGCGGTTTCCGGGGGGAGTCCGCCAAAATCGACATATTCATCTTTGATAACAGATATTTAACCGGAAAAATCGGGGGCATCGCCAAGCCGTCGAGGGACAAGAGGAAGCTCAAAAGCCCTTATTGACATACTGCCATACTAGCATGTTAATCTCCGCCACCATGCTCACTTGGTTCCCTTGCCGACGCGCTCCCCTTGTCGGGGAAGCACGGGCGTCCAGCGGGAACTTCGTCGGGAGAAAAGGTAAGGGACAATTGCGGTGGAACGGTCGTGGAGATCCCCAAGACTGTTTCCGCCCCACCGTAATTCAGTCAATTGGATGCTGGAATCATCTGGGGACGAAACATGTCACAGTCGAATGCGGCCACGTTATCAAAGATTGCAGACACGACACTGACCGTCATCGGTAAATATCGATGGCGGATATGTGCCTTGCTGTTCTTTTCGACAACCATAAATTATATGGACCGAATGGTGTTCGGTTTGCTCAAACCGACACTCATGACGGACCTTCATTGGACGGAAACGGAATATGGCGACATCGTCGCCGTGTTTTCCTTGTTCTATGCCTTCGGATATCTGGGCGTCGGCCGTTTCATGGATAAGATCGGCGTTCGCATCGGCCTGCCCGGCGCCGTCGCCGCCTGGAGCCTGTTCGCCTGCCTGCATGCGCTCATGAGCAGCGTCCTCGGCTTCAAGATCGCCCGCGCCGGCCTGGGGCTGACCGAGGGCGGCAATTTTCCGGCCTCCATCAAGACCGTGTCGGAATGGTTTCCGGCCAAGGAACGCGCCCTGGCCACCGGCATCTTCAACGCCGGCAGCAATGTCGGCGCGGTCGTCGCCCCCATCCTCGTGCCGCTCATCGTGATGGTCTGGGGCTGGCAGGTTTCCTTCCTGGTGACCGGCGGCATCGGCTTTCTATGGGTCATCGTCTGGTTCATGACCTATCGGAAGCCCGAGGAGCATCCGAAGCTCTCGGCGGCGGAACTGGCCTATATCCGCAGCGATCCGGTGCTGCCCACCGTGCGGATTCCCTGGATCAAGCTGCTCGGCTATCGCGGGACCTGGGCCAATGTCGTCGGCACCTGCTTCAGCGCGCCGGTGTGGTGGTT
>JAATGN010000134.1 GCA_015654615.1 Rhodospirillales bacterium | reverse complement strand
GGCGGACGTCAGCGCGGTGCGGGCGCAGGTCGAGGCCCTGGAGGCCGAGGTGGCGCGCCTGAGGGCGGAAGCGAGCGAACAGGACTTCGCACCGGCCGATTCGACGATCCCATGGATGGCGCAAGCCGCGCTGTTCACGCAGCGCCAGGCCGAGCGCAAATTCAAGGTCGCCAACTACGCCGAAAAGATCTCCAGCCTCGAGGCGGCCGTCTCGAAGGCCGACGGCGACGCGGAGGCCAATCGCCAACGCCTGGGCGTCGCCCGTCAGGTCGAGGGCATGCGCAAGGAGCTCGAACACCTGGAGGTCGGCAGCAAGCTCAACTCGCTGGTGGCGACCGACAGCCGCATGGAGGTCGGCGGCCGGCTTGCCCAGGCCCTGAACACGGCCGAAGCGGCCCGGCGGGAACTCGCCGCGCTGCAGGCGGAACGCGACAGCTACGAACAGGGCCGCAAGGCCGAGATCTCCCAAAATCTCGTCGACCGCCTGGGAAAACTGAGCGACGCCAGGCAGTCCCTGAGCAAGGCGGAGCTGCGCCAGCGGCTGATGGAGCTGCGGGCCGATCGCGACGCCGTGGTGCTGACGGTCGCCAAGACGTCGGAGGGCTCGGTCCTGCAGTCCGGCGACCAGCTCATCACCATGGCGCCCGCCGGCGCGGCGCTGGAGGTGGAGGCCAATATCGCCGGACGCGACGACGGGTTCGTCCACGAAGGCAATCCGGTGGGTGTCAAGTTCGACACCTTTCCCTTCGCGCAGTACGGCCTCGCCCATGGCTCCGTCCGCACCATCAGCGCCGACAGCTTCACGGCCCAGGACGAAGCGCGCAGCCGGTCCGGGTGGGCCAATTCCGTCGCCACGCCCAGCAACAGCACCGAACTCTACTATCGCGGCAGGATCACCATCGACCAGGTCAATTTGCGGAACCTGCCGGCCGGCTTCCATCTGACGCCCGGCATGCCGGTCACGGCGGACATCAAGATCGGCAAGCGGACGGTCCTTTCCTATCTGCTTGGCCGCATCCTGCCCGTCGCCTCAGAGGGCATGCGCGAGCCATGATGGATCGGTTCCGGCGGATGTCCGCCGCCGCCAGGCTTCTGTGCGATCTGGTCGCGGTCGGCAACGCCGAAGGCGCCCTCGGACGGGCGTCGCGGCTCGCCGCGGCGGGCCGAAAGGTTCAAGCCTTTCGCGCCTATGCGGCGGCGGCGCGCGCCGGCCTGGCGGAGGCGCAATACCAGGTCGGCCGCCGCTATCTCGATGGCGGCGGGGTTCCGCCCAGCCCGGCGGAGAGTGAACGGTGGCTGGTCCGCGCGGCCGGGCAGGGGCATCTCGCGGCGCAGGTCCTGCTGGCCAAGCTGCTGCTGCAGGATCGGGACGGACCGCCGGCCGCCGGCGTGGGGAGCGGCCGCCCGGCCTCGAAACTGTTCGACAGGGGCGCGGCGGCGCCGGATTTCAACGCGGCGGCGAGATGGGCCCGGCGAGCCGCGGAAGGCGGCTCGGCCGAAGGGCAGGCGGTCCTGGCCCATATCTTGTCCGCCGGCCCCGAATCGATGCGCGATCCGGACAAGGCCCACTTCTGGTATCGCGCGTCGGCCAAAGGGGGATGTCCGCAGGGCATGCTCGGTTTCGCCTTGTCGCTGGCGCGTCGGTCGGACCCTCAGGCCGATCATCGGCAACAGGTGGTGGAGCTGATCCGGCGCGCCGCCGACGCCGGCGTGCCGGAGGCGATGTTCCTGCTGGGGACCTTCGCTCAGCACGGCGTCGGCCTGGCGCCGGACAAGGCGGTTGCGGCGGGGCACTATCGGCGGGCGGCGGACGCCGGCCATATGGCGGCGGCGCGGGCCCTGGGGCAGCTTCATCTGACCGGCGTCGACCGCGATCCGGAAAAAGCGGCGTCCTGGTTCCGCCTCGCCGCCTCGGGCGGCGACCGCCATGCGCAGGCCGACTTGGCCAATCTGCTGCTCGCCAAGGACGGCACGCATGAAAGCCTGGCGGCGACCCGGCGCTGGTTCGAGGACGCCGCCGCCGCCGGCGATCCGGTGTCCCAATTCAATTACGGCCTTTGCCTGGCCGAGGGCGTCGGCGGTCCGCCGGACGAGGCGGCGGCGGTCGGTTGGTTCCGCCGGGCCGCCGACCGGCTGGTCAATGCCCAATATTGGTACGGCCGGATGCTCTGCGACGGCCGGGGCGTCGCGGCCGATCCCGTGGACGGACGGTCGTGGATCACGCGCGCCGCCGAAGCGGGGATGGCCGAGGCCGAGGTCGCCCTGGCTGCGCTGATGGTCAACGGCACCGGCGGTTCGCGCGATCACGCCGGCGCCAAGCCGATCTTGGAACGGGCGGCCGCCCGGGGGCATGTCGAGGCCATGTTCGCGCTCGGCGCGCTCAACAACGGCGGATACGACCTGCCGGTCGACCGGCGGGCGGCGCAACGCTGGTTCCTGGCGGCCGCGGAACAGGACCATGCCCCGGCCCAGCTCATGCTCGGCCGCTATCTGGCGCGCGGCCTGGCCGGCGAGGCGAATGCGGCGGAGTCGCGGCGATGGCTGGAACGCGCCGCCGCGCAGGGTTTGTCGGAAGTCTGAATCGCCCTCTCATTTATTGAAAAGAGGCGGATCTCGCTCTGCCGACCGGCCGGTCGTCGGCCTTTCAACCGGCCTGATTCCTTCCGAAAGATCGCGTCTCCTTTCCGAAATCGTCGTCGACGATCGCCGGGGAGCGCGCTTGAGGGTGGCGCCGGTCGTCCCGCATGGTGTAGGTATGCGCCCGGGGGAGCAAAATGACCGTCACACTTTATGGCATCAGGAACTGCGACACGGTGAAGAAGGCCCGCGACTGGCTGGACAAATACGGTGTCGCCTACGCCTTCCAGGACTACAAGCTGGCCGGGGTCAATCCGGAACGGTTGAAGGCCTGGTGCGAGGAATTCGGCTGGGAAGCCGTGCTCAATCGCGCCGGCGTCACCTTTCGCAAGCTTGCCGACGTGGACAAGCAGAACCTGGATCTCGGCAAGGCGATGTTGCTGATGCTGACCCAGCCCTCGATGATCAAACGGCCGATTCTCGACCTCGGCACCCGCCGGCTGATCGGATTCAAGCCGGAAGTCTATCGCGACGCCTTGAACCTGGCCCCGCGCTGAGAAATTAAACAACCATCATTCGTCATTACCGGGCTTGACCCGGTGATCCACGTGGCTCGATCAAGCGGCGACGTTCGGCCAAGCCCGCGCATGACATCGTGCACCGACTCACTCAAAAGATGCAGTCGCTTTTCATCATCATCCCCGCGAAAGAGGCTGTGAAAAAATCAGTGGCGCCGGCCTCCGTGCCGGCGTTTCGGCGAAGCCGAAGAGTGAGCATTTTCGCCGCTTTGCGGCGGAGGCGGGCACGGAGGCCCGCCCCACTGAAAGCATTTTCTCACAGGCTCGAAAGCGGGGATGATGAGCGAAAAACGAGCCATGACTCTTTCGTTTGCGTCGGTGCAATAGATAAAAGTGGAGATGGGGTGTTCCCGCTGGCCCCGCCGCGGCGTATCATCGGCCGGCCGGCCGCGCTGGCGGCGCCATCACGCGCCCCCGGGTCCGTCCGGCCAGGGGGGGTATCGGACCATCCCAGACGGAGGGAGACTCCGCCCGGAGCCATGTCATTGCCGCCGCTTTTCCTCTCTCTGCAGCGCCTTTGGGCCTTGGAGAAATTTTCCTACAGCCTGCGGGTCTTCATCGCGCTTTCCGGCGCCATGGCCGCCTGTTCGCTCCTGGGCCGCATCAACCTGATCATTCCGCTGTTCCTCGGCATCATCGCCGGCGCCCTGGCGGAAACGGACGACGGCTGGCGGGGCCGTCTGAAAGCGACGCTCATCACCCTGGCGTTGTTCGCCGTCTCGTCCTTCATCGTCGAATTGCTGACGCCCTTTCCATTGCTGTTTACCGCGGGAATCGCGCTTTCCACCTTCACCTTCTCGATGTTCGGCGCGCTGGGCGAGCGTTACGCCACCATCGCCCAGGCGACCTTGATCCTCGCCGTCTATACGATGCTCGGGCTCGAGCAGGCAGGGACTCCGCAAAATCTCTGGCATGAACCCCTGATGCTGACGATCGGGGCGGCCTGGTACGGCGCGCTGTCCGTGATCTGGCAGGTCCTGTTCGCCTATCAGCCGGTGGAACAGGGGCTGGCAGCGCTGTTCGATCGGCTGGGCGTCTATCTGGAGGCCAAGTCGGCGCTGTTCGAACCGACGCGTCAACTCGATATCGAAAGCGGCCGCGTCGCCCTGGCGCGGCTGAACGGCAAGGTGGTCATCGCTCTCAACCAGGTCAAGGAGACCATCCGCAGCCGGTTGCAGGGCGGCCGCGGCGGGGCGGGCGGCGAGCGGTATCTCAGCCTGTTCTTCATGGCCCAGGACATTCACGAGCGGGCCAGTTCCTCGCACTCCCCTTACGGCGAATTCGCCGCGGCCTTCTTTCACAGCGATGTGATGTTCCGCTGCCAGCGTCTGCTCGGCCTGCAGGGCAAGGCCTGCCGGGCGCTGGGACGGGCGATCCGCCTGCGCCAGTCCTTCGATTGCGGCGACAGCGCGCGGGCCCTGGCCGACCTCGAGGCTTCGCTGGCCTATCTGCGGGCGGCGGACGATCCCGATGGGCGCCGTCTGTTGCGGTCGCTGGGCGATCTGGTGAACAATCTGGCCGCCCTGCAGGAGGTGGTGTCCAAGGCGAACGCGCCCGCCGCCCTGACCGACCAACGCGACAACAGCCTGTTCGACGATTCGCCGCATTCCCTGAAGGATGCCTGGGATCGCATCCGCCGGCATGCGACGCCGGCCTCGCCGGTGTTCCGCCATGCGTTGCGTCTGACGCTGGCGCTCGCCGCGGGTTATGGGGTCAAATATCTGATCCATCCGACTTTGGGCTATTGGATTTTGCTGACGACGCTGTTCGTCTGCCAGCCGAACTACGCCTCGACCCGGACGCGCCTCTGGGAGCGGATTGCCGGCACCGTCCTCGGCCTGGTCGCCGGTTGGGCGTTGATCACGCTTTTCCCGGAACCCGAGGTCCAGCGCCTGATCGCCGTGGTCGCCGGGGTGGCCTTCTTCGCCTATCGGACGAACCGCTACATCCTGGCGACCGGCGCGATCACGCTGATGGTGGTCTGCTGCTTCAATCAGGTGGTCGACGGTTATGCGATCATCTGGCCGCGGCTTACCGACACGCTGCTCGGCAGCCTGATCTCGGGTCTTGCCGTTTTTTTCATTCTGCCCGATTGGCAGGGTCGCCAGTTGCACAAGGTGGTCGCCGGCACGCTCAGCGGCGCCAGCGGCTATCTCCGCGAACTGATGCGGCAGTATGAGACCGGCAAGAGCGACGATTTGGCTTACCGCCTGGCCCGGCGCAACGCCCATGCCGCCGACGCGGCGCTTTCCAGCACCTTGTCGAACATGCTTCAGGAACCGGGGCGTTTTCGCAAGGACGCCGAGTCCTGCCTGCGCAATCTGGTGATGTCGCATACCTTGCTGGGCTCGCTGTCGGCGCTGGGGGCGCATCGCGGCGCCCTGTCGTCCGCCCGTCCCGGCGACCGACGCATCGGGCGCGCCGGCGAACGGATCGCCGGCATCCTCGACAAGATTGCCGACGATCTCGCCGCCCGCCGCCCGATCGTCCTCTCCGACGAGGACGACGGGCTCGTCGGGGAATTGACCGCCCTTTCGGAAGAAAGCGACGACCCGTCCCGGCTGATCCGGACGCAACTCTCGCTGATCAGCCGCCAACTCGGCCCCATCCGGGCGTTGGCCGCGCAGTTCCAGAAAAGTTTATCGGCGTAGAAAACCGCGGCTCCCTTCTCCTTGTTGCCGGATTGCCTCGTTCCGCCAGGGAGAAAAGCGTCAGTGGCACCGGCGTCCCTGCCGGTGGATAAAGACTCCGCCGCGTAAGCGGCGGACACCGGCAGGGACGCCGGTGCCACTCTTCCTTAGGAACTGACGCGGAATAACCGCGTCAGTTCCTAAGGCTGTATGCGACGCCTCCGCTCCGCTTTTGGCGGGCTTAAGGACGGGTCGGCGCGCCAGCGGTGCGGTTAAGGATGCGCCGTCCGCCAGTCCTTCACCGCCTCCATGGCGATCTCCACATGGCGATCCGGCTTGAGATCGGTGTAGGTGGCCAGAATGGTCCCGTCCGGGGCGATCACATAGGACGTCCGGTTCGCCAGTTCGGGCTTGGCGGCGAGCACCGCGTCATAGGATTTCATGATGTGCTGGTCGGGATCGGCGGCGACGGCGAATTTGTTGCGGCATTCGCTGACCGAGAAGCGGTCCAGGGTTTCGACCGAATCATGGGAGACGCCGATCACGGTGGCGCCCAAGGCGTTGAACTGATCCGTCGCTTCGGCGAAATCATGGGCTTCCTGCGTGCAGCCCGGCGTGAAGGCGGCCGGATAGAAATAAAGGACCACCGGTCCTTTGCGGAGGGCGTCGGCCAGCGAGAAGGTGAATTCCTTGCCGCCGAGCGAGGCGGCCGCCGTAAAGTCGGGAGCTTTGGCGCCGACGGTGAGCGCCCCCCAGGCCGGGCTCGCCGCCAAAGCGGCGGCAAGGGCCAAGGCTGCCAAACGTTTCATCATATCCTCCCTGGATGTCGGTCGATGCGGATTTCGTATCCGGAGACAGGCATATTGGAGCGGGCCGCGGGCGGCTCAAGGGCGGGCGGAGGGGCCGCGGGCATCGTTCATGTTTCCATGGAGGAAAGACCGCAAGTGGGATAGCCTGGAGACCGTTTCAACATGTGCCGCTTCTCGCGCCGAAGCGCTGGTCAGCCTGCCGAAAAAGAGGAATGAGATGAGTCCTTGTCGTGATGCGTTGCTGGTCTTGTCGGGTCTTGTTCTGCTTGGCGGCTGCGCCGCGACGCCCAGAGGTCCGACCATTCAGGTGATGCCGGCCCCCAACAAGCCGTTTTCGGTGTTCGAGGACGACATGGCGGTCTGTAAGAATTACGCCAGCCAGCAGATTGCGGGACAGGCCGACACCGCCAACGAGCGCGCGCTCGGCGGCGCCGTCCTCGGAACCGTTCTCGGTGCCGGCCTGGGGGCCGCCGTCGATGGCGGGCGTGGCGCCGGGATCGGCGCCGCGGCCGGGGGCGTTCTCGGCACCGGCATGGGCGCCGGTTCGTCCGACCGCTCCCAGCATGGCATCCAATATCAATACAACACGGCCTTCGCGCAGTGCATGTATGCCAAGGGAAATCAGGTTCCCGGCTTCCAGCCGATGTCGGCGACGCCACCACCGCCGCCCTATGCCGCCCCACCGCCGCCGCCCGGTATGGCTCCGCCGCCGGTCGGCGCGCCGCGGGCCGGCGGTCCGCCGCCGGCCGATGCCGTGCCGGCGCCGGCCAATCTGGCGCCTCCGTCGTCGTCCGGCTATCCGCCGGCCGGCTATCCACCGCCGCCGCCCAATCCGTAAGGGCCTGGGATGGAATAACCGGACCAGGCCCGCCAAGCCCGCGCGGCGTTTGAGCGAGCGCCGGAGCGGAGCGCAGGCGACATATAGCCTTAGGAGTCGTTGCTGTTATTCCGCAACGACTCCTAAGCCGCATTCCCGGGGATGCATGGGAGGCAGACCGTCTTTGCACGGCGCCTCTCTAATCCTTTCGTATAGAAAATTGCGTCAGTGCAATAACGAAAGGAGTGTCACGTGGATTTTTTGTCCATTGTTCTGTCCTCTCTCGACAAGGTTACGGCCGATCGGGCGCAGGCCATTGTCGAGGAACGGGAAACCGGCGAGGCGGTCGATGATCTCGACTATTTCCTGCGACAGAAGAAATTCGAAGAGCTTCGCCATCCCGGGGCTCGTTGCGACGCCTCCGTTCCGCCGCGGCGGACTCAAGCGCCGCTCGGGCTTCAAAGGGCTTGATGCGGTCATAGACCGACAGGTCCCGACCATCGGACCCGCTCCCTTATTGCGCAGCCGGGCAGGGGCTGCGCAAATGGTCATCGGGAGGCGGCGGGCGTTCCGTCCTCCGCGTCGTCGCCTACGAGGCGCCGGCATCCCCATGCCCGCAAAACATCATTGATCTGGGCCAGGCAGAAATGACGGGCCGACAAGACGTCGTAGCCGTCGTCCAGCAGGGCGTCGTAGTCGGTATAATTGTGCCGGACGAAGGCGATCAGGGACAGCCAGGCCGCCTTGGCCGGCGCGGCCTTGCGCAGACCGGGCGAATCGAGGGCATGATCGAGAACGAGCTGCCGGTCGCCGTCCGCAGCCCGGGGAACGAGAGCGAAAAGGGCGGCGTCGATGACGGCGCGGCGGTTCACAGCAGGCCGACCACGGCACCGCTCAGGCAGGTGGCGATGGTGCCCGAAAGGACGGATTTGGCGGCCAGATGGATCACCTCGGTCTTGCGTTCGGGAATCATCGCGCCCAAGCCGCCGATCATGATGCCGAGGCTGGCGAAATTGGCGAATCCGCACAGAGCATAGGTGGTCATCAGGCGGGAGCGAAGGCTCAAGGCGCTTTCGGGAAGGGCCGCCATGTCGAGATAGGCGACGAATTCGGTCAGCACCGTCTTGGTGCCCATCAAATCCCCCGCCGTCCGGGCGTCGTGCCACGGCATGCCGATGCTCCACATCACCGGAGCGAACAGTCCGCCCAGGCCACGCTGCACGGTGATCGGGGCGCCGGCGACGTCGGGCAGGGTGGACAGGCCCATATTGACCAGTGTCACCAGGGCCACCAGAACCAGCAGCATGGCGACGATATTGACCAGCAGGCCGATACCGTCGGTGGTCCCGCGGACGATGGCGTCGATGGCATTGGCCGCCGCCGTCTCGACATGGAATTGGCCGGCGGCGTCGCCCGGCACGAAGGGGACCATCAGCGCCGCCACGGCCAGCGCCGCCGGCGTGCTGATCAGCGAGGCGATCAGGATATTGCCGAGGGCGTTTGGGATGACCGGTCCGAGGATCGAGGCGTAGAGCACCATCATGGTTCCGGCGATGCCGGCCATGCCGCAGCTCATGATGGCGAACAATTCGCCGCGGGACATGCGGGCCAGATAGGGACGCACCAGCAAAGGGGCCTCGATCATGCCGACGAAGACATGAACGGCGGCTCCCAGGCCGAGCGCTCCTCCCACCCCCATGCTGCGGCGGAGAACCCAGGCGAAGGCCATGACGATGCGCTGCAAAATGCCCCAATGGAACAACAGGGCCGAGAGGGCCGAGATCGTCAGCACCAGCGGCAAGGCGCGGAAGGCCAGGATGAAATCGGCGCCCGGCCTGCTTTCGGCGAACGGAGCGGGGCCGCCGCCCAGATAGCCGAAGACGAAGCTGCTGCCGGCATCGGTCGCCGCCTGGATGGCCTCGACGCCGTGATTGAGCAGCAGAAAGATCCGGGTCGCGCCGGGCACCTTGAGCAGCAGAAGGGCCAGCACCAGTTGCAGGATCAGACCGCCGGCGACCGTCCGCCACGGAATGGACCGCCGCTCTTCGCTGATCGCCCAGGCCCCGGCCAGCAGTCCGGCCATTCCCAAAAGGCCCTGTCCGGCCATGATGTCCCCTTTTCCGCCCCTGTGCCTTCCCATAGGGATACCACCGCGACCGCGACGGGTCGACGCTCCTCGACGCCGGCGCGTCGATGGCCCAACCCGCCGGGAGGAAACGTCCCCGTACGTCGTCCGTCGGATCGATAAAGCGATCGTGCCTCGGCCGTCCCCTTTCTTTTCGGGGCGGGACTGCCCATCTAGGACTTGGCGCGAGATGATCGCGCCAAGTCCTAGATGGGCTCGTTAAGCAATAATCGCGTCATTGCCTCGCTCCGCCCTGGAAGAAAAGCGTCAGTGGCACCGGCGTGCCTGCCGGTGGAGAAAAAACTCCGCCGCGCCAGCGGCGGACACCGGCAGAGACGCCGGTGCCACTTTTCCTTATTCTTCCAGGACGGGTCGGCCGCCGGCCGGTGCGGAACGCGCCATGACGCGGTTATTCCTTAACGGGC
>JAATGN010000095.1 GCA_015654615.1 Rhodospirillales bacterium | reverse complement strand
GTGCCACTGGGATTATTTCACAAGCTCGAAAGCGGGGATCCGGGAGTCTCGGAAACGCCCGTGGGGTGCCCCCTGGATTCCGGCTGATCCAAGGCAATGACGAGAAAAATCGATGATCCAGTCCGATCGCAAATCGCTCTAAGCGCAGATTTGTGGATCATTAAGGCAAGTGAAGCGCATGATGAATGGCCGTGGATGTCCTGATCTGCGGCCATCTGCGGATCAGAAATAATTCGCAAGGGGTGAAGAAGGATCTGGGAAATCCCGAGATCCCTACTTCTTGCCGTCGTCAGCTCACCGCGCCGTGGCAGTGCTTGTATTTCTTGCCGGAGCCGCAGGGGCAGGGCGCGTTGCGCGAGGTGGCGGCCCAGGTCGAGGGATCGGCGGGGTCGACCGCGGCGATGCGCATCGGCTGCTGGAAGGTGACGCCGACGTCGCTCGCGGCCTCCTGTGCCGCCGCCCGCTCGGCAAAAGCGGGATCTTCGCGGCTTTCGACATATTGGCCGGAGGACCGCAATGTCAGCATCTCTTCGGCGCCCGACTCGACGCGCAATTCGATATGAGCCAGCAGCGAGGTGATCTTCTCGCGCAATTGCGCCAGCATCTCCTCGAACAGATTGAAGGCCTCGCGCTTGTATTCGTTCAAGGGGTCGCGCTGCCCATAGGCTCTGAGACCGATGCCCTGGCGCAGGTGGTCGAGCGTCAGCAAATGGTCCTTCCACGATTGGTCGAGCACCTGCAGCAGCAGGCTTTTCTCCACCATGCGCATCACGTCGGGACCATAATTGGCGGCTTTTTCCGCCATCTTATGGTCGGTCGCCTCAAGGACGCGGTGCCGGATTTCCGCATCGGCAATCCCGTCTTCGCGGCCCCAGTCGGCGATGGGAAGATCGATGTTGAAAACGCGGAGCACTTCCTCATGCAGTCCGTCGACGTCCCATTGCTCGGGATAGGCCTTCGGGGGAATGCATTTGACGACCATGTCCTCGACGGTTTCGTGACGCATGTCGGTGATGGCCTGCGACACTTCCGTCGCGCTCATCAGTTCCTTGCGCTGTTCGTAGATGACCTTGCGCTGGTCATTCATCACATCGTCGAACTTCAGAAGATTCTTGCGGATGTCGAAGTTGCGGGCCTCGACCTTCTGCTGGGCTTTTTCCAAAGCCTTGTTGATCCACGGATGGACGATCGCCTCGCCCTCCTGCAGCCCCAGCTTCTGCAGCATGCCGTCCATGCGCTGCGAGCCGAAGATGCGCATCAGGTCGTCTTCCAGCGACAGGAAGAACTTCGACGCTCCGGGGTCGCCCTGGCGTCCGGAGCGGCCGCGCAACTGGTTGTCGATGCGGCGGCTTTCGTGGCGCTCGGTGCCGACCACGTAAAGACCGCCGGCGGCCACGGCGATCCTGCGGCCCTCGGCCACCTCGGCCTTGATGGCTTCCGTCTTCTTGGCGCGTGCCGCTTCGTCGGCGATGCCGGCCAATTCGTGGCGCAGCCGCATGTCCAGATTGCCGCCCATCTGGATGTCGGTGCCGCGGCCGGCCATGTTGGTGGCGATGGTCACCGCCCCCGGCACGCCGGCCAGCGAGACGATATAGGCTTCCCGTTCGTGGTGGCGGGCGTTCAGCACCTCGTGCGGGACCTTTTTCTTCTTGAGCAGTTCCGAAAGCATCTCGGACTTCTCGATGGAGACCGTGCCGACCAGCACCGGCTGTTTCCGCTTGCGGCATTCGTCGATCAGCTCGACGATGGCGTCGAATTTCTCGCGGGCCGTCCGATAGACCTCGTCGTCGGCGTCCTTGCGCTGGACCGGCAGATTGGTCGGGATGTCGACCACGTCCAGATTGTAGATCTCGGCGAATTCCGAGGCCTCGGTCATCGCGGTGCCGGTCATGCCGGCCAGCTTCGGATAAAGGCGGAAATAGTTCTGGAAGGTGATCGAGGCCAGCGTCTGGTTCTCGTTCTGGATGGTCACCGCTTCCTTGGCTTCCAGCGCCTGATGCAATCCTTCCGAATATCGCCGGCCTTCCATCATGCGGCCGGTGAATTCGTCGATGATCACCACCTTGTCGTCGCTGATGATATAGTCGATGTCGCGGGTGAACAGCTTATGGGCCCGCAACGCCTGATTGACGTGGTGCACCAGATTGATGTTCTGGATGTCGTAGAGGTTGCCGCTTTTCAGCAGCCCGGTTTCCGTCAGCAGCGCTTCGATATGCTCGACGCCCATTTCGGTCAGGGTGACGGCGCGGACCTTTTCGTCTTTTTCGAAGTCGTCGGCGATCAATTGCGGAATCAGCCCGTTGATCCGCAGATAAAGTTCGGAATTATCCTCGGTGGGACCGGAAATGATCAGCGGCGTGCGCGCCTCGTCGATCAGGATCGAATCGACTTCATCGACGATGGCGTAATGGAACGGCCGCTGGACCATCTCTTCCAGCCGGAACTTCATATTGTCGCGCAGATAATCGAAGCCGAATTCGTTGTTGGTCCCGTAGGTGATGTCGGAGCCATAGGCATCCTGGCGTTCGCCGTCGTTCAGGTCATGGACGATGACGCCGACCGAAAGGCCGAGGAAACGATAGATCTGACCCATCCATTCGGAATCGCGCTTGGCCAGATAGTCGTTGACCGTCACCACATGCACGCCCCGGCCGGAGAGGGCATTCAGATAGGCGGCCAGCGTGGAGACCAGCGTCTTGCCTTCGCCGGTCCGCATCTCGGCGATCATTCCCTTGTGCAGCACCAGGCCGCCCAGCAATTGGACGTCGAAATGCCGCTGGCCGAGCGTCCGCCTGGCGGCCTCGCGCACGGTGGCGAAAGCGTCGACCAGGATGTCGTCCTCGGTTTCGCCTTTCGACAGGCGGTCCTGCAGCCAAGCCGTGCGGGCGCGGAGCTCATCGTCGGACAGCGCCTGGAGGCCGGGCTCCAAAGCATTGATGGCATCGACCTGGGCGTTGAAAGTCTTGAGCAGACGGTCGTTGGCAGTGCCGAAAAACCGTCGGGCGATGGCGCCGAACATGCGGTAAACCTCGATGATTGGGTAAGGCGCGGTGGCCTTTTGCCGGACGCTGACACACATAGAGCCCACGGCCTCATCTGTCAACCGATCGCCCGGGGGCGCTTGGTTGATATGGATAGTTAATATATGGTCCTCCGTTCTATAGCTCCCGGCGCCCAAGCGCCCGAGGAACAACGAAATTTGTAACAGGCGCCGGAACGGCGCTTGTGCGTTGATCGCGGTTGTGCATTATGCCTGGCGAGTGTCTCAACTCGGGCCGCCGCCGCCGGCCGTCCGTACCTGAATTCGTTCGAATACGAAAAGGAATTATCCGATGATCCATCGCAACTTGCGTGTTGTCGCGCTTGCCGCCTTGATGGCGGCCGTGGCCATGCCTGTTTTGGCTGCGGACGCCGATCCCGTCGTTGCCTCCGTCAATGGCAAGGACATCCATCGTTCGGCCATCCTCGACGCGCAGCAGGGCATTCCCCAGCTTCGTCAGATGCCGCTGGAAATGGTCTACGACCAGTTGCTCGACCATGTGGTGACCGCCCAGATCCTGCTCGATCAGGCGAAGAAGCAGAAATTGGAAGACGATCCGGCGGTCAAGGCGGCGTTCAAGGAAGCCCAGGCCCGCATTCTCCAGCAGGCCTATCTCTCCAAGCGCGTCGACGCGGACATTTCCGAAGACGCCGTCAAGAAGCGCTACGAGGACCTGAAGAAGACCTCGCAGCCGAAGGAAGAGGTGAAGGTCCGCCACATCCTGGTCGAGACGGAAGAGGCCGCGAAAACGGTCATCGCCGATCTCAAGTCGGGCGTCAAATTCGAAGACGAGGCCAAGGCCAAGACCAAGGATCCGTCCGGAGCCTCGAACGGCGGCGACCTCGGCTACATCGCCCAGGGCGATACCGTGCCGGAATTCGCCGAGGCGGCCTTCAAGCTGAAGCCCGGCGAAATCACCGAAACCCCGGTCAAGACGCAGTTCGGCTGGCATGTCATCAAGGTCGAGGATCGCCGGATCGCCCCGCCGCCGTCCTATGACGAAGCCAAGCCGGCGATCCGGAACGAACTGGCCCAGCAAGATGTGCAGAAGGTCCTCGACAGCCTGAAGAAATCGGCCCAGGTGAAGAAATTCAACCTCGACGGTTCGCCCTACGTCGAAAAGGTCAAGCAGTAAGTCGCTACGATAAGGAATCCGCGATCATGTCCGCCATTTCGCCGCTCGCTCCCAAAGTCAGCGTCACCTTGTCGCCGCTGGCCGGAGTCCGCCTGGCCTCCCATGCCTGCGGTCTCCGCTATCAGGGCCGAACCGACTTGATGGCGGCGGAACTGGCGCCCGGCACCACGGTGGCCGGCGTGTTCACCAAATCGCGCACCGCCTCGGCCCCGGTCCTGTGGTGCCGGGAAGCGCTGGCCGGCGGTCTGGCGCGATTGGTCGTGGTCAATTCCGGAAATGCCAACGCCTTCACCGGCTCGGCGGGCGTCGCCTCCGTGCGGCGCACCGTCGAGACGGCGGCGAAGCTGCTGGGATGCCGGAACGAAGAGGTGTTCATCGCCTCGACCGGCACCATCGGCATTCCCCTCGACGACTCGAAGATCACTCAAGCCATGGGGCAGGTTCTGGGCAAAGTGTCGGAGGCCGGATGGGACGATGCCGCCCGCGCGATCCTGACCACCGATACCTATCCGAAAATGGCCACCCGGACCGCCAGGATCGGCGGCGTCCCGGTGCGCATCAACGGCTTCTGCAAAGGGGCGGGAATGATCGCCCCCGACATGGCCACCATGCTGGCCTATGTCTTCACCGATGCGGCGGTGCCCGCCCCGGTGCTGCAGGCCCTGCTGTCGAAGGGTGCCGAGAAATCCTTCAATTCCATCACCGTCGATTCCGACACCTCGACCAGCGATACCCTGATGGCCTTCGCCACCGGCCAGGTCGCGCATCCGAGGATCGGCGGCGTCACCGATCCGCTGCTGCGCGATTTCAGGAAGGCGTTCGACGACCTGCTGCTCGATCTGGCCTTGCAGGTGGTCAAGGATGGCGAAGGCGCCAGCAAATTCGTGAAGATCACCGTGACCGGCGCGGCCAGCGCGCGGGCCGCCAAGAAAATCGGCCTGGCGATCGCCAATTCTCCGTTGGTGAAAACGGCGGTGGCCGGAGAAGACGCCAACTGGGGGCGCATCGTCATGGCGGTGGGCAAGTCGGGAGAACAGGCCGACCGCGATCGCCTGAACATCGCCATCGGCGGCATCGCCGTGGCGGCCAACGGACAGGTGGTGCCCGATTACGACGAAACCCCGGTGAGCGCCCATATGAAAGGCACCGACATCGTCTTCGAGGTCGACGTCGGCGTCGGCCGCGGCAAGGCCACCGTCTGGACCTGCGATTTGACCCACGCCTATATCGACATCAATGGATCCTATCGTACCTGAGGGCTGCCTGGCGGCCGCTCGCGGCTGGCCGGGGCGGCCGATCGACACGGCCCGCTTGCGTCTTCGCCGGCTGGTGCCGGACGATGCCGAGGCGGTGACCCGTCTGCTCGACGATTGGGACGTGGCGCGCAATACCTCCAACATTCCCTTTCCCTACGACCGGCAGACCGCCGACGAGTTCATCGCCAAGGTCGAAAGCGAAAGCGCCATCGGCCGCGCCGTGGTGTTCGCCGTCGAGGATCGCCTCGAGCGGCAATTGCTGGGCTGTGTCGGCAGTTCGATCGAGGACGGCCGCGCCGAGATCGGCTATTGGTTCGGCCGCGCCGCCTGGGGCCGCGGATACGCCAGCGAGGCCCTGGCGCGCTGCCTCAGGTTGTTGTTCGACAATTTTTCCATCGATGCCGCCTGGGCGTCGGTCCTGCCGGAAAACAAGGCGTCCCGCCGCGTTCTCGACAAGGCCGGGTTCGTCTTCGAGCAGAGCCGCCGGATCGACTTGCCGGCCCGCGGCGTGGCGGCGGATCTCGACTTCGTGGTCCTGGCGCGGGCCGACTGGGAAAAGGCGCGGCGGCGCCGGCCGATTCTGCTGGTGGCGGCGGCGGCCCTGGTCGACGTCGACGGACGGGTGCTGCTGGCCCAACGTCCGCCCGGAAAATCGATGGCCGGGCAATGGGAATTCCCGGGCGGCAAGCTGCAGACGGGCGAGACGCCGGAGGTCGCCCTGGTGCGCGAGCTCAGGGAAGAACTGGGCATCGATGTTTCCGAATCCTGCCTGGCTCCCCTGGCCTTCGCCTCGCACGACTACGACAGCTTTCATCTCCTGATGCCGCTTTACGCCTGCCGGCAATGGCAGGGCGCGCCGCGGCCGCGCGAAGGCCAGCGGCTGGCCTGGGTCATGCCGGCCCGGCTGACCGATTATCCGATGCCCCCGGCCGACCTTCCGCTGGTCGCCCAGCTGCGCGACTGGCTGTAGCGGCGGCATCCTTGCCCCTGCGGGTCCGTTGCGACGCTCAGCGGCTTTTAGGTTTCGTCATTGCGCGTTGCGCACCGACCGAGGTCGACCCTCCTGGGTGAAAATGCCGTCACTGCGAGCGCAGCGAAGCAGTCCAGGACAGCCTGGCACTCTGGATTGCCGCGTCGCTTCGCTCCTCGCAATGACGGCGTTTTCTTGTCAGCCGAAGGCGCGGCAATCCAGCCCTGCCGCTGCCTTCCGGATTGCTTCGCCGATCGCTCGCAATGACGGTACTCCCCCCGATGTTAAAAAGCCGCCATTTCTGCTATAGCTTGGCAAGATCAAACATAACGAACGGGAAGCGGATATGGTCGAGGAAGTGACGGCGGCCCTGGTCATCATCGGCAACGAGGTGCTGTCCGGGCGCACCCAGGACGCCAATCTTCAGTATATCGCCGTCGGCTTGAACGAGGTCGGCGTGCGTTTGAAGGAGGTCCGCGTCATCGCCGACGACGAGGCGGCCATCATCCGGACCGTCAACGAGCTGCGCGCCGCCAACACCTATGTGTTCACCACCGGCGGCATCGGCCCGACCCACGACGACATTACGGCGGAATGCATCGCCAAGGCCTTCGGCGTTCCCCTGCGGCGCGATCCAAGGGCGGTCGAGCGGCTGCTGCGGCAGATCAAGCCGGAAAATTTGAACGAGGCTCGTCTCCGGATGGCCAATATTCCCGAGGGCGCCGATCTCATCGACAATCCGGTCAGCCATGCGCCGGGGTTCAGGATCGGCAATGTCCATGTGATGGCCGGCGTTCCCAAGATCATGCAGGCGATGTTCGACGGGGTGCGGGGCTCCCTCAGGGGCGGCGCCAAGATGGTCTCGAAGAGCGTCACCATCCATATGGGCGAAGGGGCGATCGCCGACGGCCTGCGCCAGCTTCAGGCCGACCGGCCGGCGGTGGAGATCGGCAGCTATCCCTTCAGCCGGGAGGGAAAGTTCGGCACGGTGATCGTCACCCGCGGCACCGACCCGGCGACGGTCGCCCAGGTCTCGCATGAGGTCGCCGTCATGGCCGAAAGTCTGGGGGCCCGCACCGAAGAGGAACCTCCGCCGTCCTATTGAGGTTCATTCCTCGCATCAGGCCCTTGAGCCCCGAGCGGCGGATATGATCGAGAGAGGCGTCCCGTTGAAACTGTTGCGCCACGAGCAGGCCGCCATCACCTTCCTGGTCCGACACATGCTGTTCGGCATGGCCGGCGCTTTGCTGTTCGGCGCGCTGGTGCTCTATCTCGACATCGGGCATCTGCGCAGCCTGGCCGCCCAATCGCCGGACGGCCCGCTCACCCTGGCCCTGTTTTTCTTCGGCCTGGTCGTCACCTTCGGCAGCGTCGCCATGGGGATCGGCGTGATGAGCCAAGGCCAGGACGAGAACTGAGACGAAGGGACATCGGCCGGCCTGGATTGCTTCGCCTGAAGATAACCTGAAGATAAGAAGAAAAGAGTGGCACCGGCGTCCCTGCCGGTGTCCGCCGCGCCTTGCGACGGAGTCTTTATCCACCGGCAGGGACGCCGGCGCCACTTTTCCTTATTCTTCCAGGACGGCTGGGCCCTTGCGGCCTCCTCCGGCCCGGGATAACGTCTTGCCGCTTCGGCCGGTGCGCAGTTTCGCGACGGCCTAAGGGGGGCGTGGCGAAACTGGTAAACGCAAGCGACTTAAAATCGCTCGGCTTCGGCCTTACGGGTTCAAGTCCCGTCGCCCCCACCATCTTCCCCGGATCCGCAAAGCTTGGCGGCCATCCGACTCCAGCCGATTCGGTATCGACCGCGTCAAAACGGTGTCGCCGGAGCGTCGCCGCCGGAAATTGGCCACATTTCGATTGCGTTTATTCCCGGCTCGACCGAAAAGCCGATATCGGCCGGTCCCGAAACATGGGAAACTTGGACGATCCGGGGTCGTTTGTTTCAAAAACGTCATGAAACATTCTGTTACCAATAGGTCAAATGCCGGTCATAGACGGGAAATAGGGCCACGTTACGGTGCCACGAATGTGGGCTGGAACGCGTGGGGGAATGCGTTTTGTCCCGCTTTCCGATAGTTTGTACGGTGTGAACGAAGAACCATAGACGATGAACGGTGTGTAATGAGCGGTGTGCAGGGCAAAGACGTTCTCCAAAAGGCTCCCGGATTGCGGCAGGGATCGCCCGCGAAAGTCCGGGGGAGAGGCTGGCGCCGTATCGTCTGGGCTGTGCTGATCGCCGTGCTGCTCGGGACATTGGGCTGGGTGATCTTCCGGCCGCAGGCCGCCCCTCCGCAGGGGCGCGGCGGCCGCTTCGGCTCGGGAACGGGACCGGTGCCGGTGGTGGCGGTCGCCGCCGAAAAAGGCGACATCGACATTACCCTGAATGCCCTGGGAACGGTCACGCCCCTGGCCACCGTCACGGTGAAGACGCAAATCGCCGGACAATTGACCCAGGTCGCCTTCCAGGAAGGCCAGATGGTGAAGGCCGGCGACTTCCTGGCCCAGGTCGATCCGCGTCCCTATCAATTGGCCCTGTCGCAGTCGGAAGGCCAGTTGCAACGCGATCAGGCCCTGCTCAAGGACGCCGAGCTCAATCTGGTGCGCTACAAGACCCTGGTGGCGCAGGATTCGCTGGCCCGGCAAACCCTGGATACCCAGGACGCCCTGGTCCAGCAATACCGCGGCACCGTCGAAACCGATCAGGCCCAGGTCAATACGGCCAAACTGAACCTCGTCTACTGCCATATCGTGGCGCCGGTGACCGGCCGCGTCGGCCTGCGCCAGGTGGATGCCGGCAACTATGTCCAGACCAGCGACGCCAACGGCATCGTGGTGATCACCCAGATGCAGCCGATTTCCGTGCTGTTCACGTTGGCCGAGGACAATCTGCCGGCGGTGATGAAGCAGCTGCACGCCGGCGCCAGCCTCGGCGTCACGGCCTTCGATCGCGGCCAGACGGCCCAATTGGCCACCGGCCGGCTGATGACCGTCGACAACCAGATCGACACGACGACGGGCACCGTCAAATTGCGCGCCCAGTTCGACAATGCCGACGAGATGCTGTTTCCCAATCAGTTCGTCAACACCCGGCTGCTGGTCGATACGCTCAAAGGCGCCACCGTGATTCCGACGTCGGCCGTCCAGCGCGGCGCGCCCGGGACCTATGTCTATCTGGTGAAGCCCGACAACACCGTCACCGTCCGTCCGATCAAGCTGGGGCCTTCGAGCGGCGAGAAAGCCGCCGTGCTTTCGGGGGTCGAGCCGGGCGACAAGGTGGTGGTCGACGGCGGCGACAAATTGCGGGAAGGCGCCCAGGTGACCTTGCCGACCGCGGCCAAAGCCGCCACGGATCAGGCCATTCAGCCGCCGGCCGGCGCGCCGCCGGGCGAGGCGGCCGAAAAGGCGGTTCCGACGACCCCGGCCGACGGTCATCCGCGCAAGCATGACGGCGAGCGTCAACACCGCAAGGACCAGTGAGACGGCGCCGCCGTTTCGGATCCTTCAGGAAACTTACCGATGAGTCCTTCGCGCCCCTTCATCCTGCGCCCGGTCGCCACCTCCCTGCTGATGGTGGCCATCCTGCTGGTCGGCCTGGTCGCCTTCAAATTCCTGCCGATCTCCGCCCTGCCCGAGGTCGATTACCCGACCATCCAGGTGCAGACCTTCTATCCGGGCGCCAGTCCCGAGGTGATGACCTCGGCGGTCACCGCCCCGCTGGAACGCCAATTCGGCCAGATGCCCAGCCTCAACCAGATGTCGTCGTCGAGCTCGGCCGGCGCCTCGGTGATCACCTTGCAGTTCGGGCTCAATCTGAGCCTCGACATCGCCGAACAGGAGGTGCAGGCGGCGATCAATGCGGCCGGCAATCTCCTGCCGTCGGATTTGCCGGCGCCGCCGATCTACGCCAAGGTCAACCCGGCCGACGCGCCGATCCTGACCCTGGCGGTGACGTCGAAAACCATGCCTCTGACCCAGGTCGAGGATTTGGCCGACACCCGCCTGGCCCAGAAGATCTCGCAGCTGCCGGGCGTCGGCCTGGTCAGCATCAGCGGCGGCAAGCGGCCGGCCGTCCGTGTCCAGGCCAACCTGCAGGCGCTGGCCGCCTATGGTCTCAATATCGACGATCTGCGGACCACCATCGGCAATGCCAATGTCAACACGCCGAAGGGCAATTTCGACGGGCCGTCGCGCGCCTACACCATCAATGCCAATGACCAGTTGAAGAGCGCCGAGGAATATCTGGGCATCGTCGTCGCCTACAAGAACGGCGCGCCGGTCTTGCTGTCGGATGTGGCGACGGTGATCAACGGTTCGGAAAACGACAAGCTGGGCGCCTGGATGAACGCCAGCCCGGCGGTCATCGTCAATATCCAGCGCCAGCCGGGCGCCAATGTCATCCAGGTGGCGGACAGCATCACCGCTCTGCTTCCCAGCCTGAAGGCCTCGCTGCCTGGCGCCGTCGAGGTGGAGATCCTGACCGACCGGACGAACACCATTCGCGCTTCGGTGAGCGATGTGGAATTCGAACTGGGCCTGTCCGTGGTCCTGGTGGTCCTGGTCATCTTCCTGTTCCTGCGCAACATTCCGGCCACCATCATTCCCAGCCTGTCGGTGCCCTTGTCGCTGATCGGCACCTTCGGCGTGATGTATCTGGCCGGATTCTCGGTGAACAATCTGTCGCTGATGGCGCTGACCGTCGCCACCGGTTTCGTCGTCGACGACGCCATCGTCATGATCGAGAACATCTCGCGCTACCTCGAACAGGGGGATTCGCCGCTGCAGGCGGCCTTGAAGGGATCCGAAGAGATCGGCTTCACCATCGTCTCGCTGACCATCTCTTTGATCGCCGTGCTGATCCCGCTGCTTTTCATGGGCGATGTCGTCGGGCGGCTGTTTCGCGAATTCGCCATCACGCTGGCCG
>JAATGN010000083.1 GCA_015654615.1 Rhodospirillales bacterium | reverse complement strand
CAGCGCCAAGCAGGGCTATCCGGTGGTCAGCCGGGTGCTGGCGAAACTGCCGCCGCCGGCCGTTCCGCCCGAACAGGTGCGGGCGGCCTTCAATCAATCCTTCCGCCCCACCGTCTTCAAGGTGGAGCGCCTGGCCCCGACCATCGTCGAGGTGGTGGTCAAGGCCCCGGCGGCGGCGCGGGCCTTCCTGCCCGGCCAGTTCTATCGCCTGCAGAATTTCGAGACCCTGGCCGCCAGGACCGCCGAGACCACCCTGGGCATGGAAGGCCTGGCGCTGACCGGCGCCTGGGTCGACAAGCAAGCCGGCCTGGTCTCGGTGATCGTTCTGGAAATGGGCGGCTCTTCCGACCTGTGCCGCAGCCTGACCCCCGGCGAGCCCGTGGTGCTGATGGGACCGACCGGAACGCCGACCGAAACGCCGTCCGGCGAGACCGTGCTGCTGGCCGGCGGCGGCCTGGGCAACGCCGTGCTGTTCTCGATCGGCCAGGCGCTGCGCCGCGCCGGCTCGAAGGTGCTTTATTTCGCCGGTTACCGCGCCGCCGTCGATCGTTTCAAGGTCGAGGAAATCGAAGCCGCCGCCGATCAGGTGGTGTGGTGCGTCGATCGCGGCGAGCCGCTGGCGCCGGGACGGATCCAGGACCAGGCCTTCGTCGGCAATATCGTCCAGGCGATGACCGCCTATGCCGAGGGGGGGCTCGGCTCCAACGAGATCTCCCTGCAGGACGTGGACCGCATCATCGCCATCGGCTCGGACCGCATGATGAAAGCCGTGGCCGAGGCCCGGCACGGCGTGCTGGCGCCCCATCTCAATCGCCGGCATCAGGCCATCGGTTCGATCAATTCGCCGATGCAATGCATGATGAAGGAAATTTGCGCGCAATGCCTGCAGAAGCACAAGGATCCCGAGACCGGCGCGGAGATCGTCGTCTTCACCTGCGCCAACCAGGACCAGCCGCTCGATCAGGTCGATTTCAAGGGATTGCTCGAGCGTCTGGGCCAGAATACCGTCCAGGAGAAACTGACCCGTCAATGGATCGACCGCAGCCTCCGGCAACTGGCCTTGCGGCAATAACAATTTGACATCGAAGAACAACTCTCTGAGCCGATAGGTCGCCAGCGCTCACTCGAACGCCGCGTGGGCTCAAGCTGATCTGGTGCGCTTATCGTGCACCAGATCCTTAACGAAAGGCCGGAGGGTTGTGCATGCACTCATCTCGGAGACTGATCCAATCGCTGGCGGCGCGGATAAGATGTCGAGCAACACGGATAAACTCAGACAGCCACGGATGATCACGGACGTTATAGGATGACACGCTTCACTTCGACCCGTGATTTGCCAAAATTAAAGAGAAGGCCAACTGGAGCACGGCTGGCCTTCAGGTAATTGAGAACTTGGGCGGAATGAGCTGCCGAAAGGGTGTCGGCAACCTTCAATTCGACGATGACTCTGTCGTTTACAACGATATCGGCCACATACATGCCGACCTGCTCTCCGCGATAGCGGACCGGGAAAGGCTTCTCTTGAACGACGTGCAAACCCGCGGATAGAAGCTCCAGTCGCAGGGCATTTTTGTATACCATTTCCAGAAAACCATGGCCCAGGGCGCGCGATACTTTGAATGCAGCACCAATGATCTTCTCAGTCAGCCCGTCGAGTTCGGGATCGATGTCTGCTCTCATCCGTGGACGTCGGTGATCGTCCGTGTTACCACAGCCCTCTGGCATCCCGAAGCATGTCCACACATGACGAGATGATTCGGTTGTTTCGCCGCGATCCAAAAAGGGAGCGCGTCCGGCGGATGAAGCGACTGTCGAGCGCATTCGCCGGCTTTGCCCTGGCAAGCCTTCTGCAGGGCGCGGTTTGGGCCGCCGAGCCCATCAAGATCGGCGAGATCAACAGCTATAGCGCCATTCCCGCCTTCACGATCCCCTATCGCAACGGCTGGCAGCTCGCCATCGACGAAATCAACCGGGACGGTGGCGTTCTGGGCGGCCGCAAGCTGGAAATGCTGTCGCGGGACGACGGCGGAAAGTCGCCGCAGGCCGTCGCCGCCGCCGCCGAATTGACCGGCCGCGACGGCGCCGTGCTGCTGATCGGTTCGTTCCTGTCGCATATCGGCCTCGCCCTGGCGGATTTCGCCAGGCAAAAAAAGGTGGTCTTCCTGGCCACCCAGGCGCTCAGCGACGATCTGGTCTGGACGCACGGCAATCGCTATACCTTCCGGCTGCGGGCCGGTTCCTACATGCAGGCGGCGATGCTGGCCGAACGGGCCGCCAAGCTGCCGGCCAAGCGCTGGGTGACCGTGGCGCCCGATTACGAATTCGGACGGTCCTTCGTCGCCGATTTCGAAACGCTGCTGAAAGCCAGGCGGCCCGACGTCATTTTCGTCTACGAACGATGGCCGGCGCTGGGCGCCCTCGATCCTGTCTCCACGGTTCAAGCTCTCGAGCAAGCCAGTCCCGATGCCATCTTCAACGCCACCTTCGGCAGCGATCTGGGAAAACTGGTGCATGAGGGAAACGCCCGCGGCCTGTTCAAGAAGCGCAGCGTGGTGAGCGCGCTGACCGGGGAGCCGGAATTCCTCGACGTCCTGGCCGACGAGGCGCCGGAGGGGTGGCTCGTCACCGGCTACCCCTGGTACGATATCAAAGACGACGATCATCGAAAGTTCGTCGAGGCCTATATGGCCGCCTATAACGAAGATCCGCGCATGGCCGCCCTGATCGGCTTCACGGCCGTCAAGGCCGTGGCCGCCGCCCTGGAGAAAGCCGGCGGCACCGACCCCGACAAGCTGGTCGCCGCCTTCGAGGATCTGAACTTTCCGTCGCCCGCCGGCCCCCTGTCCTTCCGGCGAATCGACCATCAGGCCACGCTGGGAAGCTGGGTCGGCAGGACGGAGTTGCGCGACGGCGCCGGCGTCATGGTCGACTGGACCTACGCCGACGGCGCGAAGTACCAGCCGTCGGCGGAAGAGATCCGGAAATGGCGGCCGGCCGAGTGATCGGCGGAATCGGCGGCAGCCGCCGCGCCTCTTTCGTCGCGCAATGTCCGCCGCCGCATCGCCAGGCCTCGACCCGCCTACCATAGTGTGTCAAAACTCGTCGGCCGGGAGCGTCATTTTCCCGATCGAGCTTTTGTGAAATCGCGATAACATGATTTCGTTCCTATAACCTGACGCGGCGGCGCCGTGAAAGGCTGATGACCGGGGAGCACCGCGTCGTGAACGACAGTTTGTTGCGGCTGGAGACGTTGAAGGTCGAGCGGGACAGATATGTCTCCCTGGCCTTTTGCTGGGCGGATTTGCTGTTCGAGCTCGATCGGCAGTTCATGGTGGTTTTTGCCGCCGGCGCGACGCAGGCCTTTTTCGGCCGCCCGAAGGAAGCCCTGACCGGGACGAATTTCCGCGATCTGGTGGCCCCGGCCGACAGCCCCCTGGTCGGACAGCTGCTCAAGCAGATCCGCAAGACCGGCCGCTCGCAGGACGAGGTCATCCGCATTCTCGGCCCGCAGGGCGCCCATCTGTGGGTCTCCCTGTCGGCTTACTGCCTGGATCCGTCGAAGGGCAATCTGTTCGTCGGCCTCAGGAAAAGCCGGGCCATCGACAAGGCGGCGGCCTTGAGCCATCCGCGCGACGAGAAAAGCGGCCTCTACGACAGCGGATCCTTCGCCGAACTGGCCGCCAATCGGCTGAAGAAGATTCAGGCGGCCGGCGAGAACGCTCATGTCACCCTGGTGTCGATTCCGGCGATGAAAACGCTGGAAGAGCGCCTGGACGCCACGAGCAATGAAACGCTGGCCCAGTCGGTCGGCGATTTTCTCAAGGCCAATTCGGTCGGCGGCGATTCGGCGGCGAAGGTCGGAAACGGGCAATTCTCGATTCTGCATGCGGCCTCCACCAAGGTCGACGACATGGTCCGCCAGATCGAATCGCTGACCCGGCGGATCGATCCGACCGGCCAAGGGGCCAAGGTCGAATCGGCCACCATGGTGATGGGGCCCGACGACCTCGACGAGGAGGACCTGGCCAAGGGCCTGCTCTACACCCTGGCGAAGTTCCGCGAAGCCGAGGCCGAGGGGATCAGCATCAAGAACCTGGCGGCCAATATGTCGACCCTGGTCGGCCAGGCGGTGGTCGAGGTCAACAATTTCAAATCGGTGGTGACGCAGGCCAAGTTCTATGTCGCCCTGCAACCGATCATCCACATCACCACCGGCGAGGTTCATCATTTCGAGGCGCTGTGCCGCTTCGACGCCAAGCCCGGCGAGTCGCCCTTCAAGACCATCACCTTCGCCGAAGAAACCGGACTGATTCACGAATTCGATCTCGCCATGGCCAGGAAGGTCGTCGACTGGCTGGCGAAATTTCCCCGCAACAACGACAAATACCGCGTCGCGGTCAATGTCTCGGGCTTCTCGATCGGCAGGCCGGCCTATGTCGAGTCCCTCATGTGGCTGCTCAAGGACAATCCCTGGACGCAGGGCAAGCTGATGTTCGAGATCACCGAAAGCTCGCGCATGAGCGATCTCGAATCGGCCAACAATTTCATCCAGAGCCTGCGTTCGCGCGGCTATCATGTCTGCCTCGACGATTTCGGCGCCGGCGCCGCCTCTTTTCAATATCTCTCGGTGCTCGACGTCGACGTGGTGAAGCTGGACGGATCCGCCGTCAAGAACGCCCAGAGGGCCGCCAAGGGCCGGGCCTTTCTATCGGCCTTGACCGAACTGTGCCGCCGGATGAAGGTGGAGACCATCGCGGAGATGGTCGATACCGAGGAAACTCTCGAATTCTGCCGCGACTGCGGCTGCAATTACGTCCAAGGCTTCCTGTTCGGCAAGCCGTCGCCGGACATCAAGGATTTCTCGCCGCTGCCGCAGGGCGCGCTCTTTCGAAAGGCCGTGAAGCTCAAATTCTGACCGGAAATGTGATGGGGAGTCGGTTGCCAAACCACGATCGCTTGTGGCTATAATACCACAGCGTCTCAATTCGCTCCGCTGATGGGATGGCCATTTTCTCGCCGCCACTCATGCAATACCGTTCTGCCTAAGATCGAACCCAGTAAAAAGCGGTACAATCTATTTCAATTGGATAGGACGCATAATTTCAAGATTGATAACCCGGGTCATCGTCTCAAAATATGCTGACTGCTGACGGCGTATTACCGTTGTTTCTGAGCAAAAGTGAACGTAAAGTCTGCCACCCGATCCGCCTCAGGTTCATATGAACTTTACGCGGCTTTGCGGAAAAAGGGCTGTACAAGGAAATAGGGTGGGGCGGGGCAACAGGTATGCATTTACCTATCGAACTTGATCGAGATCGCGCCGAGCCGCTGCAGAATCAGCTTTATGAACAACTTCGCGGCCTGATCATCGCGCGCCGCCTGAAGTCGAATTCCCGTCTCATCGCCACCCGTTTCCTCGCCGAAAAGCTCGGAGTTTCCCGGACCACCGTCCTCCTGGCCTATGAGCGGCTGATTTCCGAGGGCTATCTGGAAACCCGTCCGGCGGTCGGCACTTTCGTGTGCAGCGTGCTGCCCGATCTGATTCCGGCGCCGCAGATCAACGACAACCGGGTCGACGACCTGCCGCAGATGGAGCTGCGTCCGCCGCTGTACCAGGGGCGGCTGCCGGAACGCGAAACCATGGAGCCGGCGCTGATCGACTTCTGGGGCGGACCGGATTTCCGCATTTTCCCCCTGAAGATCTGGCAGCGCATTACCCAGCATGTCCTGGAGTGTTACGGCAAGGGCATCAGCCGGCCGCCGCCGGCCGCCGGCATCGATCCGCTGCGCGGCGCCATCGCCGATTGGCTGGCGGCCCAGCGCGGCATCATCGTCGACCGCGACCAGATCATCATCGTCGCCGGGGCCCAGCAGGCCTACAATATCGCCGCGCGGCTGTTCCTGCAGCGGGGCGACCGCGTGGTGATCGAAACGCCCGGCCACGCCGGAGCGTCCTTTTTGTTCGAAAGCCTGGGTGCCGTCCAATATCCCGTCGCCGTCGACGAACACGGCATCCTGGTGGAGCAATTGCCGGATGGGGCGACATCGCTGGCCTATGTGACGCCGTCGCACCAGAATCCCATCGGCGGCACCTTGCCGCTCGAACGGCGCGAGGGACTGATCGAATGGGCCCGCGGGGCCGGCGCCTATCTCATCGAGGACGATTGCGACGGCGATTTCCGCTATCGCGGCATGGGGCCGCCGTCGCTGAAAAGTCTCGATCCCTACGGCCTGGTCCTCTACACCGGCACCTTTTCCAAGACCCTGGGCGCCGGTCTGCGCCTGGGCTATATGGTGGTGCCGCAGGAACTGGTCGCCTCGACCGTGGCGGTCAAGACTTTGCTGGACAACGGCAGCCCATGGCTGGAGCAGATGGTCCTGGCCGAGTTCATCGCCTCGGGCGAGTACGACCGCCATCTGCGCCGGGTCCGCAAAACCTATCTGGAGCGCCGGGACTGCCTGATCGCGGCGCTGCGCCTCCATTTCGGCGACGTTCGCCTGGCCGGCGTCGACACCGGCACGCATCTGACCTGGCTGCTGCCGCCGGCCCTGCCGTCGGCGGCGGCCGTCCAGGAGGTCGCCCGGCAACGGGGGATCGGGGTCTATACGGTGGCGGAAAGCGAAACGATCGGGCGCACCGCCGCCCGTTATGCCGAAAGCACGCTGCTGCTGGGCTACTCTTCCCTGGAAGAGCGTCAGATCCGCGACGGCATCGCCGGACTGGCCAGCGCCCTGCACGATCATCGGCGGGCAGCGGCCGGATGAGCGCGGCGTCCGATCCAATCCTCGGCGGAGGACACCGCCCTTCCTCTTTTCCAGCCTGTCGGGTCCGGCGGCCTGCCGCCGGCCCGGCGTTTTCTTTGTCTCACCCCTCAAGGAGCGACCTATGCGCCTGCCTTTCCTCGCCGCCCTGCTGACCATCGCCCCCTTCGGCGTCTGTGTCGCACAAATGCCCATGGGCCAGACGCCCATGGGGCAGATGCCGGCCGGGCATCCCCCCGTCGGACAAAACGCGCCGGCCGCGGCCGTCCACAGCGGAACCGTTCTCGAAACCATTCCGGCCAGCAGCTATGTCTATATCCATGTCAAGGGCGATGCCGGCGACCAGTGGCTGGCCGCGCCGGCGATCGAACTGAAGACCGGCGCCACCATCCGCTGGCCCGAAGGCATGCTGATGGCGAACTACCACAGCAAAACCCTCGACCGGACCTTCGACCAGGTCTTCTTCGTCGGCAGTGTCGAGGTCGTGGCCGCCAAATAGGGCATGAGTCGACCAGATCGAATCATGTTCCCAAAATCGTCATGGCCGGACTCTTGATCCGGCCATCCACGCGCCGGGATCGAACAGTGTCGTTTGGTCGGACCACGTGGATCACCGGGTCAAGCCCGGTGATGACGATTTTTGGTTGTTTATACCGGCTGAAAACCAAAATCCTCGAAACCGGCCAGCTGTGGGCTTGACCCGGCATCCAGCCGCCGTCTCCACCGCTACGGACTGGCGGACCCCCGGGCCAAGCCCGGGGGTGACGAGAAAAAGAAACGGTCTTCAGCTTTTCGGCAGATCGGCCAGCTGCTTGACCAGTTCAGCCCGGTACGGGCTGTCCTGCGGCAGGATGTCGAGCAGCTTCGACCAGATCTGGCGCGCCTTGTCGGCGTGCCCGTCCTGCGCTTCGGCGGCGCCGACGTAATACATCGCCTGGTCGTTGGTCGGATCGAGGGTCAGCACGGCCTTCATGGTCTCGATGAAGTCGCCCGGCAGCCGGTCGCCTTTCGCCGCCGCCAGTTGAATCTCGGCCAGCCCGAGCTTGGGCTCGACCGCGTTCGGCTTCAGCTTGACCGCCCGTTCCGCCGCCTTGCGGGCTTTTTCCAAATCGCCCAGCGTCTGGTAGGAGTGGGCCAGCCGCATCCAGCCGTCGAGATCGTCGGGAGTCTGCTCCAGGCGAACCGCCAGGGCGTCCACCATCGATTTGACGGTCTGCTGCCGCTCTTCCGGCGTCTTGGCCAGGACGGCCGCCGCGGCGCTGTCGCCGCCGGGGATCCCGGCGGCCTGGCTCTTGTCGGCCGGCTTCGCCGCCGGCGGCGCGGCGTCCGGGTGCGGACTGGGCCCTTCGGCCGTCTTCGTTCCTTCCGGGGCCGGCGGAATCGGCTTGATCGACGCCGGATCGAAACCGCCCTGCTTGGCGTATTCGGCGATATGTTCCTTCAGCATGCCCAGCCACGGCGCATCGCCGGGGCTGTCCTTTTCCAGGTCGCGCCAGATCGACACCGCCTCGGCGAAATGGCCGATCTGCGCCTTTCCGAGCCCCAGGTAGAACCGCGCCCGCGGCTCCTGGCGATCCAGGGTCAGGGCCTGCAGGAACGCCGTCCGCGCATCGGGGGAAACATCCCCGTTGTTGTCCAGCGTCAGCGTTTCGCCCAACGACGCCAGCATCTGCGCGTCGATCATGCCAAGGCCGATCGCCCGCTTGTAGGCCTGCGCCGCCTCGCCGTAGCGCCGCAGCGTAAAATAGGTTTCGGCCAGGGTGGTGAATCCCTCGGCATCCGGCTTGGCGACCAGATCCTGGGCAAGGTTCGCGGCCATTTCCGCCATCTTGAGGTTCGGATCCGCCTGGCGGCTGGCGAACGGCTGACCGGGAAGCCAGGGCGCCCCCAGCAATCCATAAAGCCCGAAAGACCCCAGCGGCAAACCGATCAGGATGACCAGCGCCGTCGTCAAACGCAGGCTCCGTCCCCCGCCGAGGCGGTACTCGGGCGCCGGCGCCTCCAGTTCGGCGTCCTCGGCGGCCAGCATGCGGCGCAGGATCTCCGTTCGCGCCGCCTCCGCCTGATCCCCGTTCAACAGCCCGCGTTCGAGGTCCCGCTCGACTTCCGCCAGCTGATCCCGATACACCACGATGTCATAGGCGATCCGCGCCGGGGCCGCCGTCTGACGCCGCAACAGGGGAACCACCAGAAGCAGCAGAACCACCAGGGTTACGGCGGAGAACAATATCCAAAGCGTCATCGCCCGTTCATCTCTCTCGTTCGGCCCGTCCGCCAATGACCACGGTCATTTGCGGACGGTTTCATTCGCCAGCAGCTTCGTCAATCGCTTCTGCTCGGCATCGCTCAACGGAAGTCCCGCCTCCGTCCCCCCAGCCGCAACGCTGCGCCGCCGGTAAAATCCCATCGCCGCCCAAACGCCGCAAAGCAGCAAGACTCCGGGTCCGAACCACAGGACCAGCGTCGTCGCCTTGAACGGCGGCTTCAACAGCACGTAATCCCCATAACGGTCGACCAGATACTGCTTCGCCTGGGCGTCGCTGTCGCCGGCCACCAGGCGTTGCCGCAGCAGAATCCGCAGATCCTTGGCCAGATCCGCGTCCGAATCGTCGATCGACTGGTTCTGGCAGACCAGGCAGCGCAGATCCCGGCTCAGCTCCCGGGCCCGGGCCTCCAGCTGCGGATCCTTCAGGACCTCGTCCGGTTGCACCGCCAGGACCGGACCGCCGGCCAGCAGCAGGAACCCCAGGACGGCGGTCAATCGGCCAAGCCAGGGACGATGTCTCATTTGTTCAACTCCGCCAGCAGGGGCAGCAGCTTGTCGTGGATATCCTCCGGCGTGAAGGGCCCCACCTGCTTGTAGCGGATCCGCCCCTGACGATCGATCAGATAGCTTTCCGGCACGCCGTAGACTCCAAAATCGATTCCCACCCGGCCGTCCCGGTCCATGCCGATCGCCTGATAAGGATTGCCGAGGCGCGACAGCCAGCCCCGGCCGTCCTCCGGCTTGTCCTTATAGTCGATGCCGACCAGCCGCATTCTTCCCTGGACCGCCGACTGGCTCATCAGATCGACCAGCAGCGGATGCTCCGACCGGCAGGGAATGCACCAGGAGGAGAAGAAGTTGATCAGGGTCACCTTGCCGGCGAGATCCGCCGCCGCGACGCCCGGCCTGTCCAGGACCAGTTGCGGCAGATCGAACCCGGGGGCCGGCTTGTCGATCATCACCGAGGGGATCATGTTCGGGGCGTCGCCGCGGGTGATCAGCACCAGCCGCCAGCCGAAAAAACCGACCAGGACGACGAAGACGGCAAGCGGAAGCAGCGTGGACCAGCGACGCAACATCATGCCCGCCCTTTCGCCGCCGCCGCCGCCCGCGCCGTGCGGAGCGGCGCGCCGACCCGATAGCGGCGATCGGTCAGCGACACCAGGCCGCCGATGACCATGATGACGGCCCCGATGAAGATCCAGGGAACCAGGGGGTTGAAGTAAATTCGCGTCACGAAGCCGCCGGCTCCGGCCGGATCGCCCACCACCGCATAGAGATCGCCCAGGAAATTGGTATGGATCGCCGCATCCGTCGTCGGCCGCGGCGGCTGGCGGAACATCCGCTTCTCAGGGTACAGATCGGTCACCGGGCTGCCGTGCCTGGTCACGCTGAAATGGGCCCGCAACGCCACATAGTTGGGCCCGGGAATATTGTCCTGGATCCCCTCGAGACGCAGATCGTAGCCGGCGACCGACACCACGTCGCCGGGATGCATCACCTGGATGCTTTCCACCGTCCAGGCGGCCGAGCCGGTGATGCCGGCGATCACCACGGCCACCCCGGCATGCGCCACCATCATCCCGTAGCCCGACCGCGGCAGACGGATGATCCGCTCCAGGGTCTCGGCGAGGGGGGCGCGGAACAGGCGCACGCGATCCGCCCATTCCGTCAGGCTGCCGACGAACAGCCAGGCCGCCAGGCCGAGGCCGCCGGCCGCCCACAACGGACCCGACGTTCCGCCGGTCAAGAGCCAGGTTCCCACCATCACCACCAACGTCACGCCGAACGCCACCTTCAGCCGGCCCAGGGCTCCCGCCAGATCGCCCCGTTTCCAGGACATCAGCGGGCCGACGCCCATGGCCACGACCATCGGCACCATCAGCGGAATGAACACCGCGTTGAAAAACGGCGGGCCGACGGAGACCTTGCCCATATCGAGGGCGTCGGCGAACAGGGGATAGAGCGTTCCCAGCAAGACCGTCCCGGCCGCCGTGCTCATCAGCACATTGTTGAGCAGCAGACTGCCTTCGCGCGACAGCGGCGTGAACAGGCCGCCGCCCTTCAAGCCCGGCCCGCGGATGGCGAACAGGATCAGCGAGCCGCCGGCCACCACCACCAGCAGGCACAACACGAACACGCCGCGCGACGGATCCGCCGCGAAGCTGTGCACCGAGGTCAGAACGCCCGAGCGCACCAGGAAGGTGCCGAGCAGCGACAAGGAAAAGGTGACGATGGCCAGGAGGATCGTCCAGGCCTTCAAGGTGTCGCGCTTCTCGACCACGATCGACGAATGCAGCAGCGCCGTCCCGGCCAGCCACGGCATGAAGGAGGCGTTTTCCACCGGATCCCAATACCACCAGCCGCCCCAGCCCAGGGTGTAATAGGCCCACCACGAGCCCATGGCGATGCCCAGCGTCAGGGCGCACCAGGCCACCAGGGTCCACGGCCGCACCCAGCGGGCCCAGGCGGCGTCGACCCGGCCTTCGATCAAGGCCGCGATGGCGAAGGAAAAAGCCATCGAAAATCCGACATACCCCAGATAGAGGAACGGCGGATGGAAGGCCAGGCCCGGATCCTGCAGCAACGGATTGAGGCCGTCGCCGTTCAGCGGCGCCGGATCGACCCGGGTGAAGGGATTGGAGGTGAACAGGATGAACAGCAGGAAGCCGCAGGCGATCATCGCCTGGACCGACAGGGCGCGGGCCCGCAACGCCGGCGGCAGATTGGCGCCGAACGCCGACACCGCCATGCCGTAACCGCTGAGGATCAGCACCCACAGCAGCATCGATCCCTCGTGGTTCCCCCACACGCCGGAAATCTTATAGAGCAGCGGCTTTTCGGTGTGCGAGTTCTGCACCACGTTCAGCACCGAAAAATCGCTCGTCACATAGCAGGCCATCAAGGCCCCGAACGCCATGGCGATCAGCGCGAACTGCGCGATCGCCGCCGGCCGGGCCATGTCCATCCAGGCCCGGTCGCCCCGCGTCGCCCCCACCATGGGCACCACGGACTGCACCAGCGCCACGAACAGCGCCAGGATCAGCGAAAACTGGCCGAGTTCGGCAATCATGGCTTTTTTCCTTCTTCCTGCCACTGGCCGGACTTCTTGATCGCGTCCGCCACTTCCTTCGGCATGTAGTTCTCGTCATGTTTGGCCAGGACCTCGCTGGCGTGAAACAGCCCCTGGCGGTCCAGCTTGCCTTCGGTCACCACGCCCTGGCCTTCGCGAAAGAGGTCCGGCAGGACGCCCCGATAGGTCACCGGAAGCGTCGCCGTCAAATCGGTCACGACGAAACGCACGATCTCGCCCTGATGCTCGATCGAGCCGGTTTCGACCAGGCCGCCGATCCTGAGGCGGCGGTCCGGACTGACATGCTTCGTCTGGAGATCGGACGGCGTGTAGAAATACACCAGGGTGTCGTTCATCGCCGTCAGAACCAGGGCGGCCGCTCCGCCCAGCGCCAGCATCCCCAGCAATACGAAATACAGTCGACGTTGCTTGCGGGTCATCGTTCCTACATCTCCCTCGGGATCAAAGACCCCGGCTTCTTCCGCGGCGGCCCGGAACTTCCTGCTGCAGGGCCGCCAGAATCCGTTCCCGAACCTTCAGCGTGCGCAGGGTCACGACCAGAAGGCCGACCGTCACCACGCCGACCAGGCCATAAGCCGGCCAGACGTAGCGGGCATAACCGCCCATGTCGAAAAATGCCACGATGCCATCCATGATCTATGCCCTCCTCACCCGGCCATCCGGTCCACGAGCGGGGCCTCTTGCGATCCATGGATCTGCGTCAGACGAATCGCCCGGATCTTCGAGGCGACGATTTCGGAGCGGACCCGAAGCAGCAAAACCGTCACGAAGAAACAGGTGAAACCCGCCACCATCAGCAGCAGGGGCGTCAGCATCGACGGAGGAAGCGCCGGGCCCGACATTTTCATCAGGCTCGCCGGCTGGTGCAACGTCTTCCACCAGTCGACCGAGAATTTGATCACCGGGACATTGATGAAACCGGCCAGGGCCAGGATCGCCGCCGCCCGCGCCCCGCGCGCCGGATCGTCGAAGGCGCTCTGCAGCGCCATATAGCCCAGGTACAGGAACAGCAGGATCAGCATGCTGGTCAGGCGCGCATCCCAGGCCCACCAGGTTCCCCACATCGGCTTGCCCCACAGCGACCCGGTGGCCAGGCACAGGAAGGTGAAGGACGCCCCGATCGGGGCCGCCGCCTTGGCGACCAGATCCGCCAGGGGATGCTTCCAGATCAGGCCCACCGCGCTGGCCAGGGCCATCGTCGTATAGCCGACCATGCCGAGCCAGGCGGTCGGAACGTGAATGTACATGATCCGGACCGTTTGCCCCTGCTGATAGTCCGCCGGCGAGACGAACAACGCAAAATACAGACCACTGCCGATCAACAGGATGCTGCCCGCCGCCAACCAGGGCTGCAACATCTTCGATAATCGCAAAAATTGCGCCGGATTTGCTAGTCCATACATGGCCGAATACCCATCCCTTGTGTTCGTCTTATCGTCTTCGGAATCCCGAACCGCCCGACCTATTCCAAAGCCTGCCGCAGCGCCGCGGCGGCGGCCAGCGGCGTCAAAGGCAAGGCCGCCAGCAGGATGCCCCCCAGCACCAGAAGCTGGGGGCCGCCCTCCAGTCCCTGCACCGCCGCGTCGATGGCGCCGACACCGAAGATCAGCACCGGAACATAGAGCGGCAAAACCAGCAGCGACAACAGCACGCCGCCGCGCCGGGCGCCCAGCACCAGGGCCGCCCCCATCGCGCCGATCAGGCTCAGGGTCGGCGTTCCCAACAGCATGGTCACCAACAAGGCGGCAAAACCTTCACCATTCATATGCAGCAGCACGGCCAACACCGGAGCGGCGATCATCAAAGGCAGCCCCGTGGTCAGCCAATGGGCGATCACCTTGCCGATCACCAGCACCTCCAGCGCCGTCGGCGTCAGGGCCAGCAACTCCAGGCTGCCATCCTCGTAGTCGGCTTGGAACAAGCGATCGAGGGACAGCATCGAGGCCAGCAACGCCGTCACCCATAGCACACCGGGGCTGACCCGCTCCAGAATATTGGCTTCCGGACCGATGCCGAAAGGAAACAAAATCACCGTCAGCACGAAGAAGGTGACCACCATCACGCTGTCGCTGCCTTGACGCAGCGCAAGACGGAGGTCCCGGCGGACGATTTCGATCAGACGGCTCATGCCCAGACCCCCACCACGGCATCGGCCGGTGCGGCAAAATGATCCAAATGCAATTCACGCGCGAGCGGGAGGTCGATATCGGCATGGGTCGACAGCACCACCATGCCTCCCGCCGCGCGATGTTCGGCGATGACGCTTTCCAAAACCTTGACCGAGGCGCGGTCGAGGGCGACGGTCGGCTCGTCCAGCAACCACAAAGGCGCCGGCGCCGCCAGCAGGCGGGCCAGATTCAAGCGGCGCTTCTGTCCGGCCGACAGCAGTTTTCCCGGCACTTCGGCCAGCCGCGCCAAGCCCAGACGGTCCAGCGCCGCCCTCGCCGTGGCGTCCCCCGCCTTCGAATCGTGGAGCCGCGCCCAGAAGCGCAGATTTTCCCAGACCGACAGCACCGGCTTGATGGCGTCGTGATGACCGACGTAATGGATGCGGGCCGCATGGATTTCCCGATCGTCGACGACGGGAAGATCGTCCCAGACCAGCTTGCCGCCGCTCGGTTTCAAAAGCCCGGCCATCAGGCGCAGCAAAGAGGTCTTGCCGCTGCCGTTGGGGCCGAGCAGCAACAAGGCTTCGCCCGCCGCCACCCGAAAATTCAATTGGGTGAAGACGGCACGTTCGCCGCGCACGCAAAAAAGATTCTCGCCGGAAAAGGCGGAGCAGACATCGCCATTGGTCATGGGGCGGCACCATAGCAAAAGCGCCGCCGAGGCCAAGAGAATTGTGTCATCCTTTCGTCACGGCAGGGCGTTCTCCAGGATTTGCGACGCGACGGCATTGGCCGTGCCGATGCCGAAATGGACATAAAGCTCGGGATGCTCTTGCAACGGCATCCAATAGCCGATCACCTTTTTCCCGTTGGAAATCTCTTCCGAGCAAATCGCCCGCTGTTCGCGCAAGGCGAGACCTGCCTTGCATTGCCGGCAATGGCTGGTCACCGCTTCGGGGTTGAGCGAAAAACATTTGGCTCCGGTGGGAACCCCCAGCGTCCGGGCCAGATCGT
>JAATGN010000132.1 GCA_015654615.1 Rhodospirillales bacterium | reverse complement strand
TTCCGCCGCGGGGCGGCGGACACCGGCAGGGACGCCGGTGCCACTTTCCCTTGCTTCACAAGCTTTTTCGCCGGGACGATGGCACAGGGATCGATCCCGTTTGATCGCAAAGCGCTCTAAATCCCGGCTTTTCCCCGGATCAGGTCCCGATACCAGCGGGCCGACGCCTTCAAGATGCGTTCCTGGGTGGCGAAGTCGACGAAGACGATGCCGAAACGATCGTCATAACCGGCGCCCCATTCGAAATTGTCGAGCAGGGACCAGACGAAATAGCCGCGCACATCGGCGCCGGCTTGCCGGGCCCGCTGCATGGCGGCGACCGAGCCGGCCAGATAGGCGACGCGGCCCCGGTCGTCCAGTTCGTCTCTTTCCCGAGGTCCGTCCGCCGATTGGGTGCCGTAGCCGTTTTCCGTCACATAGATCGGCAGATGGTAACGATCGGTCAGTCCGCTCAGGGTTTCCTCGAAGGCGACGGGGTCGACCGGCCAGCCGACGCCGCTTCTCGGCAATGTCTCCGGCAGGGCGCCGAAGACGAATCCCCACAGCATGTCGGGGTCGGCCTTGCCATAGATCGGCGCATAGTGATTGACCCCGAACCAGTCGATCGGCCGGCAGATGCGGGCCATGTCGCCGGCTTGCAGGTAAGGTTCGATCGCCTGGGCGATCTGCGGTGGATAATGGCCCAGGATCTGCGGGTCGGGAAAGGCCAGATTCCAATGTTCGTTGAACAGGCTGGTGGCCGCGATGTCCTCGGGGGCCGGGGATGCCGGCCGGCAGGGCTGGACGCTATGGATGGCGCCGACAAGCGCCCGGGGCACCGTTGCGCGCAGCACGTCGACCGCCGCTCCATGCGCCAGATTGACATGATGGATGGCCTTGAGATGGGCGGCCCGGTCGCTCACGCTGGGGGCGCCCCAACCGAAGGCGTAACCGAACAGGGTGAAGACGGAAAATTCGTTGAAGGTCGCCCAGCGCCGGACCCGGTCGCCATAACGTTTGGCGCACAACAGGGCATAGTCGGCGAACCAGCCGGCGCTGTCGCGATTGGTCCAGCCGCCGAGGTCGTCGAGGCCCTGCGGCAGGTCCCAATGGTAAAGCGTCGCCCAGGGCTCGATGCCGGCGTCCAGCAGCCCGTCGATCAGCCGATCGTAGAAATCGAGGCCGGCCGGATTGACCGGTCCCTTGCCGGCGGGCAGCAGGCGCGGCCAGGAGAGCGAGAAGCGATAGGCGCCAAGCCCCAGATCCTTCATCAATTCGATGTCTTCGCCGTAGCGATGGTAATGGTCGCAGGCCACGTCGCCGTTATGGCCGTGGTTCACCCGGCCCTTCATCTTGCAGAAGCTGTCCCAGATGCTGGGACCGCGTCCGTCTTCGGCCGCCGCCCCTTCGATCTGATAGGCCGAGGTCGAGGCTCCCCACAAGAAATCGGACGGAAAATCGAAAGAGCCGGCGGCGAGCGGCGGCTTGTCGGCGGGACGGGGCATGACGTTTCATTCCAGTCGGGGCATTGGCAAACTATGCGCTTTCCGCGATAATTTGCCAAAGCGCGCGTGCGATGATAGCGAAACGGCCGCCAGGCCGCGACAGATCGCCTTATTGGGAGCCCCGTCATGGCCGAACGTCCCCGGGAAACAAGCGACAGACCGGGCCTGCCGCCCGGCTTCCTGTGGGGCGTATCGACCTCGGCCTATCAGATCGAAGGGGCGGCGGCCGAAGACGGACGCGGTCCCAGCATCTGGGACACCCGCTGCCGCATGAAGGGCGGCGTCGGCGACGGCAGCACCGGCGATGTGTCCTGCGATCATTACCATCGTTATGCCGAGGACATCGGCCTGATGAAGGCGATCGGCGTCGATGCCTATCGTTTTTCGCTCTCCTGGCCGCGCCTGCTGCCCACCGGCAAGGGACCGGTCAATCCGGCCGGCCTCGATTTCTACGATCGGCTGATCGACGGGCTGCTGAACGCCGGCATCGAGCCCTGGGCAACGCTTTACCACTGGGACCTGCCGCAGGGCCTCGACGACCTCGGCGGCTGGACCAACCGCGACAGCGCCGGCTGGTTCGCCGACTATGCGGTTCTGGTGGCGCGGCGTTATGGCGACCGGGTGAAGCATTTCGCCACCTTCAACGAATTTTCCGTCTTCACCCTGTTCGGCTACGCCATCGATTGGGCGGCGCCGGGGGTGACCGACCGGGCCGCCCATCTCAAGGCCATCCATCATGTCAATCTGGCCCATGGGGCGGGCGTCGACGTGCTGCGCTCCCTGGTGCCGGATGTCTCGATCGGCGCCATTCACAATCGCCAGCTGGTCCTGCCGGAGGGCGACAAGCCGGAGAACCGGGCGGCGGCGGCATTGCTGGACGAGCATTGGAACCGGGCCTTTCCCGACCCGCAGCTGTTGGGGTGCTATCCGCCGCAGATCGCCGAAGCGATCGCGCCTTATGTCGCGGCCGGCGACATGGCGCGCATCTGCCGGCCGATCGACTGGTTCGGCCTCAATCATTACGGCCCGATCTTCGCCAAGGCCGATCCCACCAAGACCTGGGGATTCGGCTGGGGCGAAACGCCGGCCGACGCGCCCGACCATGGGGTCGGCTGGCCGATCTTCCCCGAGGTCTTCCGCGACGAATTGCTCGAATTGACCAGGCGCTACGGCCTGCCCGTCTATATTACCGAAAACGGCTGCGGCGGCGATCGCGACGCGCCCGATGCCGACGGCCGGGTGATCGACGGCCACCGCATCCGTTATCTCGAGGTCTATCACCAGGCGATGCGCGACGCCATCGCCGCCGGCGCCGATGTCCGCGGTTATTTCGTCTGGTCCCTGCTCGACAATTTCGAATGGGGCTCCGGTTACGGCCAACGGTTCGGATTGGTCTATGTCGACTTTCCGACGCAAAAGCGGATTCCGAAGGCCTCGGCCGGCTGGTATGGCGATTTGATTCGCAAGGAGCGGGGGACCTGATCCGTTTTGGTGGTATCCTGAACCGCGAGAGAACTTTCAAGGGAACTGAGGCCTGACGGGAGAACATCATGCCGGCGAGTGACTGGAAGACCGTTACAACCGATCAATATGCGGACGATGGCGTCACCAGCGTCGAGCGCGCCGAATTCGGCCGTTCGGTGGTCGACATCTTTCCCTGCCCGACCCACCAGGGAAAATGGAAATATGTGGTCGACGGCAAGGTCTGGGGATGGGCCGACGATCGCGACGCGGCGATGCGCGAAGCCGAGGTCAATGGCTGGGATTCCGAAGAAAACAATCTCTACGGCCGGCACCTGCGGCCCTGATCCCGCCTTCGCTTCCCACTTTCCCGTCCTGGAAGAATAAGGAAAAGTGACACCGGCGTCCCTGCCGGTGTCCGCCGCTTGCGCGGCGGAGTCTTTTCCACCGGCGGGGATGCCGGTGCCGCTTGAATCATTTCAGAAGCTCCTCCGAAGCCGCCGCAAGTGAGCGGCCGGTAAGGACCGTCGATCGGATCAATTCGGATCAATAGGGATTTGTGCAGGCGGAGCATGGAGAAATGCGGGTGAAGCGCGCAAAGCGATTCCATACAGGTCGGTACGGTTATAGGATGGCGCCGCCCGCCAGTTTTCTCCTCATGGAGTTTCCCTGAATGTCGCTTTCCATGTACCAGGCTTCGGTTCCCGTCTTCTTGCGCACCCTCGGCAGCCTTTCGGCGATTCTCGACAAGGCCGTCGCCTTCGCCGAAGCCAAAAAGATCGATCCCTCCGTTTTGCTCACCGCGCGCCTTGCTCCCGATATGTTTCCCCTGCTTCGCCAGGTGCAGATCGTCAGCGATACGGTGAAAGGCGCCGCCGCCCGCCTGGCCGGTCTCGATGTGCCCAGCTTTCCCGACGACGAGGCGACGTTTCCGGACCTGCAGGCCCGGATCGCCAAGACCCGCGATTTCCTGAACAGCGTTCATGCGGCGCAGATCGACGGCGGCGAGGAACGGTCGATCGTCCTCAAGATGCACAGCGGCGACGTCACCTTCACGGGGCAGTCCTATCTGCTGTTCTTCGCGCTTCCCAACTTCTTTTTCCATGTGACCGCGGCTTACGCGATCCTGCGGCACAACGGCGTCGACATCGGCAAATTGGATTATCTGGGCGGCCTGTAAGCCTTATCACGAGCGGAACGAAGCAATCCGGACCTGGCGGGTTTTCCGGATTGCTTCGCCCGCGGCGCGCCCGCAAGGGCCGCCTCAGGCCGGATGAATCATCTCCCCCGGCCGCACCCAGGCGTCGAACTCTTCGGCCGTCAGAAATCCCAGGGCCAGACCGGCGGCCTTGAGCGTGCTGTTGTCGGCCAGGGCCTTCTTGGCGATCTTGGCGGCCTTGTCGTAGCCGATGTGGGGGTTGAGCGCGGTCACCAGCATCAGGCTTTCGTCGAGCCGCGCGGCGATGCGCTCCTCGTTCGCGGCGATGCCGACGATGCAATTTTCGGCGAAGCTGCGGCAGGCGTCGGCCAGCAGACGAATGGATTGCAGCAGATTATAGACGATCACCGGCTTGAAGACGTTCAATTCGAAATGGCCGCCGGCGCCGGCCACGCTGATCGTCGTGTGATTGCCCATGACCTGCGCGCACACCATGGTCATGGCCTCGGCCTGGGTGGGATTGACCTTGCCGGGCATGATCGAACTGCCCGGCTCGTTTCCCGGAAGCCGGATTTCCCCGATGCCGCACCGTGGGCCGGATCCCAGCAGGCGGATGTCGTTGGCGATCTTCATCAGGGAAACGGCCAGGGTGTTCAGGACGCCCGAGGCTTCGACCAGGCTGTCGTGCGCCGCCAGGGCCTCGAACTTGTTGGGCGCGGTTTCGAAGGCCAGACCGGTCAAGGCCGCCGCCTCGGCGGCGAAGGCGATGTCGAAGCCGGCCTTGGCATTGAGGCCGGTGCCGACCGCCGTGCCGCCCTGGGCCAGCCGCAGCAATGCCGGCAGGCATCCCCGCACCCGGGCCGCGCCATAGGCGATCTGCTGGGCGTAACCGGAAAATTCCTGGCCCAGGGTGAGCGGGGTGGCGTCCTGCAGATGGGTCCGGCCGATCTTGACGATGGCGGCGAAGTCCCGGGCCTTGGCCGCCAGGGCGTCCCGCAGCTGCTCGAGGGCCGGCATCAATCCTTCCGCCATCTCGCGGGCGGCGGCGATATGCATGGCGGTGGGGAAGCTGTCGTTGGACGACTGGCCCCGATTGACATGGTCGTTGGGATGGACCGGCGTCTTGCTGCCGATTTTCCCGCCCAGGATCTCGATGGCCCGGTTGGCGATCACCTCATTGGCGTTCATATTGGTCTGCGTGCCCGACCCGGTCTGCCAGACCACCAGGGGAAAATGGTCGTCCCAGCGGCCGGCCGCCACTTCGGCGGCGGCCTGCACGATGGCCGCGCCGATGGCGGGATCGAGTTCGCCGAGACGGAGATTGGCTTGCGCGGCGGCCTGCTTTTGCAAACCCAGGGCATGAATCAGGGCGGGCGGCATCCGTTCGCCGCCGATCCGGAAGTTGCGCAGGGAGCGCTCGGTCTGGGCGCCCCAATAACGATCGGCCGCAACGTCGAGGGGGCCGAAACTGTCGGTTTCGATACGGGTGGCGGTCATCAGCACCTCGTTGTATTTCAAGGCCGGAAGCGTGAACCACCGAGATACCAAGGTGAGGGATCGCGCCGCAGGCATTTCCCCGCCCTGTCACCGGCCGTCGGCGGGATGCCTGCGGCGCAATTTGAAACCATTCGCCGCCGGGCGTTCGAAAGGCGCCTTGGTGGTTCAACTTTTCAAGCGATGTGAAACTGGAGGAGAGATAAGATCAGGGCGTCTTGTCGGGAAGCCCTACGCTCTCCAAAAGCCTCTGGCGAACAGCGCCAGGAAGATGAACATCTCCAGGCGGCCGAACAGCATGGCGACGGCCAGCAGGATCTTGGCGGCGTCGGGAAGGGCCGAAAAGCCGGTCAGCG
>JAATGN010000376.1 GCA_015654615.1 Rhodospirillales bacterium | reverse complement strand
GGGTGGACGCCGTGCTCGGCAACGACATGCTGCTGGTCCTGCGCGGCCAGGGACTGGTGACGATTGTCGACGGAGTCCGCTCCTCCGAGCCCCGTTCGAACCTGTTTTCGGCCTTCGAAGTCAGCGAGGCTTTCGAGCGGACCTATCCGGAGGCGGTGACCCGGCTGGTCCGCGCCCTGGTGAAGACGGCTCACTGGGCCTCGTTGGCCGAGAATCGCGACGAAGTCTTGAAGATTTGGACGGCCTCCGGGGCGCCTTTGCCGCTTCTGCAGGAGGAATTCGCCCAACGGCCGCTGCGGCCCGAATTGAGCCCGCTGTTCGACGATTATGTTCTCGGCCAGTTCCAGGGGGGCGTCGCATTGGCCCACCAGCACCGGTTGATTCGCAACGACGTCGCTCTCGAAGGATGGGTGGAGCCGCGCTATCTGGAGGCCGCTCTCGCCGCATTGGGGCTTCAGGATTTCTGGCAGCCGCGGGCGCGGACCGGCGAGGTGGTGACGAAGCGGTAAGGGCCCGTTAAAAGTCGACCGCTTCGTTTTTAAGGCCGTCATTGCGATTTCCGCAACCGGCCGGCGGCCGCCCCGCCCTGGAAGAATAAGGAAAAGTGGCACCGGCGGGGACGCCGGTGCCACTTGACGCTTTTCTTCTAAAAGTTAGCCGCTCTGTTTTTAGGTCCGTTCGCGTCAGAACTTTTCCACCCAGGGCCGCAGCTCGATCTCCCATGTCCAGGCGCTGCGCGGCTGGCGCAGGATGTCGAGATAGGTCCGGGCGATGGCGTCGGGATCGAGTTGACTGTCCGGCGGGTCGGGCGGTTCCGCGCGGCCGGGATGGCGGATCGCCCCGTCGATGACGACATGGGCGACATGGATGCCCTGTGGCGCCAGCTCGCGGGCCATGCTCTGGGCCAGTCCGCGCAGCGCGAACTTGCCCATGGCGAAGGGGGCCGAGCGGGGATAGCCCTTGACGCTGGCCGAGGCTCCGGTGAACAGGATGGCGCCCCGCCGGCGGACCAGCATGCGGCGGGCCGCCTGCTGGCCGACCAGAAAACCGCCGAAGGCGCCGACGGCGAGCGCCTGCTCGACGTCGGCCGGATCAAGCTCGGTCAACGGTCCGCGCAGGCGCGTGCTCGCGTTGTAGACGACGATGTCGGGCTCGCCGATCCGCTCCGTCACCTGTTCGAACAATGTCGCGACCTGAGGCGCCTTCGCGGCGTCGGCCGCAAAGGCCGCGCCGTCGATTTCCGCGGCCAGCGGTTCGAGCTTTCGCGCGTCCCGCGCCGCCAGCGCCACCGCGATTCCCTCTTTCGCAAACAGCCGGGCGAGCGACGCGCTCAGGCCGTCGCCGGCGCCGACGATCAGCGCCGTGCGGAAGGCGGGGTCAGCCATGGTGCGGCTCGCCGGCGGTTTCCGGCAGGAAGATCGCCAGGGTCCGCACTTCGATGCTCTCCCGCGGCGGGGCGTCGGCCGGGCTGGCCGGATCGTCGAAGGCCGTATGGGCGGTAAACCGGGCCCGGCCATCCTCGGCCGAGTCGAAGCATTTGATGAGCAGCGCCTCGTCCGGCGTCATCTCGGGCAGGTAGAACCAGCGGTGGGCGGGGTTGAAGGTCACGGAATAGGTCTCGCCGACCCGATGGCGGAAGACGAGGTCGCTGGCCACCAGATCCTTGGGGTCGAGGCTCGTCGCATCGCACAGCGCGATCGGCGCGTCCCGCACCGGACGGGAAATCGGCCGCCAGACATTGATCAGGGCGAAGCGGTTCCGCAAGAGCCGGTCAGGGTCGAGGCCGCGCGCGGCCAGTTCGGCCCGCGCCCGGTTCGGTCCGGAGTCCGCGGTGAAATCGTTGTGGACACGCCGAACCGGCTCCTTGACCGCCGCGGCACCGGCCGCCGCTTTCGCCGCATTGCGCAGATTGTGGTCGAAGACGAGCACGGTGGCCGCTCCCGTCAGGGCGCGGATCAATCGTTCGATCTCCGGGTAATAGACGGTTTTGACCTCGCTCTCGTCGTAGAAGTCGGAGACGACGCTGCGCGCCCGCGCCACGGCGAACCCCTGTTCGTCCAGGGACAGGCGCGCCATGAGCGGCCTGGCATTGCGGATTTGAACCGTTTGGCCGGCATAGACGCCGGTGCGCGCCGGCGTTCCCGCCGGTGGGTCGTCGGCATAGGTCACCGGCTTGCCGTCCATGGGGACCAGGTAGTTGAGCGTCGTCGTGACTTGCCCCAACGATTCGGACCATCCTAAATCCATGAAGGCTCTCCTTCCTGCCGCGGCGCAGGCCGCGCCGAAACGCCGCAGCGGTTTCGAATTCGCGATATGCCTGTCCCCAATCGGAAAGGCGCGTCGATCGAGAGGGTCGGGCGGCGGGGGAGCCGCCGTCCGCTCACGCGCCAGACTTTCGTACCAAAGGAGTTCCAAGGTCGGCATGGACGCCTCCAAACGGTGAACGACAGTCTATCTAGGGAATGAATAGACTAATGGCCATCCCTTCGGACGTGGGGTGGTTCCGCGCCGCAATCAATCCCCTTGGGCAAAATGTCGGCCCGGCAGCGGCGCGGCGCTCGGCATCGGACCCTAAGACGCCGCGGCTTTCGTCGCTTCTTGTGTAAAAATAATAAAAGACACGTCGCTTTGCTGTAGTATATAAGCTACTAGAGTGTAGTCAAATCTCGCATGGCCCTGCCGCCAGGAGGTTCCGGATGGCGATCGATCTTTCTCAATCCCCGGCGTCCCTGTGGTCGGTCACCGCGCCTCCGGGTCCGCAGACCAGTCCGCTGGACGGAAGCCGCGGCGTCGACGTCGCCGTCATCGGTGGCGGATACGCCGGGCTGTCGACGGCACTGCACGTCGCGCAAGCGGGAAAAAGCGTGGCGGTCCTGGAAGCCGTCGATATCGGCCATGGCGGCGCCGGGACCAACAACGGGCAGGTCATTCCGGCGCTCACCCGGGCCAATCCCGCCGATCTCCGCCAGCGGTTCGGGGAACAGCGGGGCAATCGTCTGGCGCGATTGATTGCGGAGTCCGCCGCCTTCACCTTCGATCTGATCCGAAAGCACGGCATCGCCTGCGACGCGGAGCAGACCGGTTGGGTCCAGCCCGCTCATTCGCCCGGCCGGGCGGTGTTGTCCAGGCGCCGTTACGAGCAATGGGCCGAATTGGGGGCCGACGTCGCTTATCTCGACGGCGAGCAGGTGGGGGCGCTGACCGGCGCCGCCATCTATCACGGCGGCTTGCTCGCCCGGACCGGCGGGCATGTCAATCCGCTCGGACTGGTGCGCGGTCTGGCCGGGGCCGCGCTGCGGGCCGGCGCCGAGATCTTCACCCGCTCCCCCGTTCTTTCGGTGGCGCCGCAAGGCGACGGCTGGCGATTGAAGACGCCCGGCGGCGCCGTGGTCGCCGGCAAGGTGGTGGTGGCGACCGATGCCTACGCCGACGAGCTCTTTCCGGCGCTGCGGCGGTCCATCGTTCCGGTTCGCTCCTATCAGATGGCGACGCAGGCGCTGCCGCCCGAACTGTTGTCCCGGATCCTGCCGCTGAACCATGCCTTGTCGGACAGTCACCGCGATCTCTATTTCTTTCATGCCACCAGGGATCGTCGCATCGTGACCGGCGGCGCGCTGGCGCTGAATGTCCAATGGCAATCCCGTCTGGATCGCCGGATCGGCGAACGCCTGCGAAGCGTGTTCCCGATCCTTGGCGGCGATGTCCGGTTCGACTATCGGTGGTATGGCGACGTGGCCATCACGACGAACTTCCTGCCGCATTTTCATCGAGTGGCCCCCGGCATCGTCACCGTCATCGGCTACAACGGCCGCGGCCTGGCCCTGGCGGCGGCGGCCGGCAGGGTCTTGGCCCAGGCCGCCCTGGGTCACGACCCCGATGACCTGGACCTGCCGTTGACTCCCCTGGCGACGATCCCCCTGCAAGGCCTGGCGCGCCGTTTTTCGAGGATCGAATTGCTGCGCTATCGTTGGCTCGATCGTCGGGAGGTGCGGGTCTGATCATGAGCACGACAATCCTGGAGCAACGCGCCATCGAAGCGGCCTTCGCCAAGCGGGTGTTCGAGGCCATGGCGGCGGAGATCGGCGTCGAAGCGGCCAGGCGGATCCTGGCCAAGGCGGTGATCGAGGCGGCCCGCCAGGCCGGCGCCGACCTGGCGGGCCGCACCGGGGGCCCCACGGATCTTCGGGCTTTCGCCGAGCTTTTGACGCTATGGCAGCAGGACGACGCGCTGGCCATCGATTGGCTGCGGGTGGAACCGGCTCACCTGGACTTCAACGTCACCCGCTGCCGCTACGCCGAAACCTATCGCGCGCTGGGGGTCTCGGAGATCGGCGGACTGTTGTCGTGCAATCGCGACGGCGAATTCTGCACCGGCTATGACCCGCGCATGCGCCTGGAGCGGACGCAGACCATCATGGACGGCGCCAGCCATTGCGATTTTCGCTATTCGCTTCCCGAAGAGCGGTCCTGACCCATGGCCCTCATCCCCGAGATCGTGGCGCGGGACGCCGAGATCAGGCAATGGCGGCGTCACCTGCATGCCCATCCGGAGACCGCCTTCGAAGAGGTCGGGACCAGCGCCTTCGTGACGGCCAAGCTGCGGGAATTCGGCATCGAGGTCCATCACGGCCTGGCCGGAACCGGTGTCGTCGGGGTGATCGAGGGGCGCGTCGATGGCCCCTGGCTCGGATTGCGCGCCGATATCGACGCTCTCGATTTGCAAGAGGGCAATGATTTCGATCATCGATCGCGTCACGCCGGGAAAATGCATGCCTGCGGCCATGACGGACATACCGCCATGCTGCTGGGGGCGGCCCGCCATCTGGCCGAGACGCGGGATTTCGCCGGAACCGTCGCCGTGATCTTCCAGCCGGCCGAGGAAAACGAAGGCGGCGGGCGGGCCATGGTCGAAGACGGCCTGTTCGAACGCTTTCCGATCGCCTCGGTCTATGGCATGCACAATTGGCCGGGGCTGAAGGCGGGGCGTTTCGCCGTTCGCGCCGGCCCGGTGATGGCCGCCTACGACATTTTCGAGATCCAACTGGACGGGCTGGGGGCTCATGCCGCCATGCCGCATCTTGGCCGCGACGCCATCGTCGCGGCGGCTCATTTGGTCACCCTCCTGCAAACCATTGCCGCCCGCAGCGTCGATCCGCTCGAGGCCGTGGTGGTGAGCGTCACCCAGATCCATGGCGGCGACACCTGGAATGTCCTGCCGCAACAGGCCGTGCTGCGCGGCACCGTGCGGACGTTCCTGCCGGAGGTTCAGGATCTGGTGGAACGCCGGATCGGCGAGATCGTCCAGGGCGTGGCGGGCAGCTTCGGCATCGAGGCCCGGCTGCGCTACGAGCGTCGCTATCCGTCGACGATCAATGCGCCGGAACCGGCGCGTATCGCCGGCGTTGCGGCGGCGGGCGTCGTCGGCCCGGACAACGTCGAGCTGGATCCCCGTCCGGCGATGGGGTCGGAAGACTTCGCCTTTCTCCTGCAGGCTTGCGACGGCGCCTATATCTGGCTCGGTTCGGGGCCTGGACGGGCCGGCGGCCTGCTGCACAATCCCGGCTACGATTTCAACGACGAGGTTCTGACCCTGGGCGCCAGCTACTGGGTGCATCTGGCGCATACCGTGCTGCCGCTCGGCGACACATCCTCAAATTCTCCATAGACGAGGGCAACAAAGATGATTCTGTCTCGCCGCGCTCTGCTCGCCTCGGTCTCCGCCTTCGCCGCCGGTGCGGCTTTGCCCCGGCCCCTCTTCGCCGCCGCCGAGCAGCCTCGCCACGGCGGCGTGCTGACGGTGCATCAGGCCACCGAGCAGCGCATTCTCAATCCCGCGTTGCGGGCGTCGACCGGGGTCTACATCGTGACCAGCAAGATCATCGAATCGCTGGTCGACCTCGGGCCGGACGGCAAGCCCGTGCCGGTGCTGGCGACCTCGTGGAGCGCCGCACCGGACGGCAAGACGATCACCTTCAAATTGCGCGAGGGGGTCACGTGGCACGACGGCAAGCCCTTCACCGCGGCGGACGTTCAATACAACGCGTTGGCGTTGTGGAAAAAGCATCTGAACTACGGCACGCAACTGCAGCTTTATCTGGACGCCGTCGACACGCCCGATCCCCATACCGCCGTCTTCCGTTATTCGCGACCCATCCCTTTGCCGCTGTTGTTGCGGGCCTTGGCCGACCTCGGCTATGTCGTTCCCCGTCATGTCTTCGAAGGGACCGATGTTCTGGAAAATCCGGCGAACACGGCGCCGATCGGGACCGGACCCTTCAAATTCGTCGAATATCAGCGCGGCCAATATATCGTCGCCGAACGCAACCCGGACTATTGGCGAAAGGGGTATCCCTATCTCGATCGGATCGTCTGGCGTTTCATCACCGACAAGTCGGCGGCGGCGGCGGCCTTGGAGACCGGGCAGGTCCAGCTGTCCGCCTACAACCAGCTGTCCCTGTCGGATACCGATCGGCTGAAATCGGATCCGCGCTTCGAGGTGTCTTCCCGCGGCAACGAAGCCAATGCCTTCAACAATACGGTGGAATTCAATCATCGGCGCAAGGAGCTCGCCGATGTCCGGGTCCGCCGCGCCATCGCCCACGCCATCGATATCGAATTCTTCGGCGAGAACTTCCTTTACGGGCATGGCAAGCGCGCCACCGGCCCGATCCCGTCCAATTCGGCGGAATTTTACCAGGACGGCGGCTTCCCCTATCCGTTCGATCCGAAACGCGCCGAGGCCTTGCTCGATGAGGCGGGTTACAGGCGTGGCCCCGATGGGACTCGTTTCTCGTTGCGCCTGGTTCCCGTGCAGAACGGCGAGGACGTGCCTCAGTTCGCCACCTTCATCCAGCAGTCCCTGGCCGATGTCGGGATCAAGGTCGAGATCGTTCAACTGGATATCGCCGGGGCGCTATCGACCATCTACAAGGACTGGAACTTCGATCTGGCCACCGGCTGGCACCAGTACCGCGGCGATCCGGCGGTTTCCACCACCGTGTGGTTCCGCTCGGGAAGCCCGAAGGGATCGCCATGGACCAACCAGTTCGGCTGGCAGTCCGACAAGGTGGACCGGCTGATCGACGACGCCGCCTCCGAGGTCGACCCGGTCAAGCGCAAGGGGCTTTACGCCGACTGGGTCAAAGAGGTCAACGCCGCACTGCCGCTGTGGTTCGCCACCGAGAGGGAGTTCATCTCCATCACCAGCAAACAACTGAAAAACCATCACAATACGCCACGGTGGCCGTCCAGTTCGTGGCATGATCTGTGGCTCTGACGGAGCGATGTCTCTGCTTGGCTTCGCCCTGCGGCGACTGTCCACCAGCCTTCCCAGCCTGCTGATCGTTCTGGTGGGGGTGTTCGTCCTGCTGCAATTCGCTCCCGGCGACACCGTCGATGCCCTGTTGGCCCAAATGGGCGGCGGCGATATCGCGGTGATCGAGAGCTTGCGCCATTTTTATGGCCTGGACGCTTCCGCCGCCGTGCGGCTGGGCCGCTATCTCTGGCGACTGGCCCAACTGGATCTGGGCTTTTCCGCCATTTATGGAAAGCCGGTCGCCGCGGTCATCGCCGAGCGTCTGCCGGTGACCTTGCTGCTGATGGCGTCTTCCCTGTCGCTCGCCCTGCTCGGCGGCGTCCTCCTCGGGACGATCGCCGCCCGGCGGGTCGACAAATGGCCCGACGCGGTGATCTCCACCGTGGGACTGCTGTTCTACGCCACGCCGTCGTTCTGGCTGGGCCTGATGGGAATGGTGGTGTTCGCCGTGAAGCTCGGATGGCTGCCGTCCGGAGGCTACGAGGACCTGGGCGCCGACCACGCCGGTCTTTGGCGGCTGCTGGACATCGCCGATCATTTGGTCCTGCCGACGCTGACCCTGGCCTTGATCTTTCTGTCCATCTATCTGCGCATCATGCGGGCCTCCATGCTCGAGGTGTCGGGCATGGATTTCGTGCAGACCGCCCGCGCCAAGGGGGTGACCGAGACCCGCATCGTCACCCGGCACGTGTTGCGCAACGCCCTGTTGCCGATGGTCACCCTGGTCGGCCTGCAGGCGAGCACCATGCTGGGGGGCGCGGTGGTGGTCGAAAGCGTCTTCACGCTGCCGGGATTGGGGCGCCTCGCCTACGAATCCGTCGTCCAGCGGGATCTCAACACCCTGCTGGGGATCGTCTTCGTTTCGGCCCTGCTGGTGATCATGGTGAATTTGCTGGTGGATCTGCTTTATGCGCGCCTGGACCCCCGCATCGGCGACGGGAGGCGCTGATCGCCATGCGGATCAACCGGTATTTCCGCAATCCGGCCGCCGTTCTCGGCCTTGCCCTTCTCCTGGCGGTGGTTCTGCTGGCGCTTGGCGCCGATGTCCTCTTCCCCCGCAATCCGCTGGGGCTGGCCGGGCGGCCGCTGCAATGGCCCTTGACCAATGCGCGCTTCTGGCTGGGAACGGATAATTTGGGGCGGGACATCGCCGCCCAGATTTTTCACGGCGCCAGAGTATCGATCGCGATCGGCGTGGTCGCCACCTCGATCGCCGTTGTTCTGGGCATTCTGGTCGGCGCGCTCGCCGGCTATTACGGCGGCTTGGTCGACGAACTGGCGATGCGCCTGACCGACGCCTTCCAGACCTTGCCGAATTTCCTGCTGCTTTTGCTGCTGATCGCCGTTTTCGGCTCGCATATCGAGACCGTCGTCGTCGCCATCGGCGTGGTGTCCTGGCCGGCTCCGGCACGATTGACCAGGGCGGAATTCCTGAGCTTGCGCCATCGTGAATTCGTCGAAGCGGCACGGTTGTCCGGGCTGGGCGACCTGCGCCTGATGTTCAGCGAAATCCTGCCCAATGCCATGCCGCCGGTGATCGTCTACGCCAGCGTCGTCATGGCGACGGCGATCCTGCTGGAAAGCGCGCTGGCCTTCCTCAACCTGTCCGATCCCAACGTCTCGTCCTGGGGCAATCTGGTCGGGCAGGGACGTTCGGTCCTGCGGTCCGAATGGTATGTCTGCGCCATCCCCGGCCTCGCCATCCTGCTGACGGTGTTGGCGGTTTCCCTGGTCGGCCAGGGGTTGAACGACGTTCTCAATCCACGTTTGGACAAGCAATGAGTCCGCGCCTGTCGATCGACGGCCTCACCATCGCGATGCCCGCAGGGTCCGACCGGGCCTTGGCCCTCGACGGAGTCTCGCTGAGCATCGCCGCCGACGAGATCGTCTGCCTGGTGGGCGAGAGCGGTTCCGGAAAATCGATGACCGCCAGGGCGATCCTGCGTCTGCTGCCGCCGGTGGCCCGCGTCGCCGGGGGCGGCATCGTTCTGGACGGAAAGGAGGATTTGCTCCGCCTGCCGGAGGCCGCCATGCGCGGGGTGCGCGGCGCCCGCATCGGCATGATTTTTCAAGAGCCGATGACGGCGCTGAATCCGCTGCACACCATCGGCGCGCAGATCGGCGAGGCTTTTCAGGTTCACACGGCGTTCGGGCGGCGCGAGATCGAGGCGCGCGTCCAGGCCTTGCTGGCCGAGGTGCTGATTCCCGATCCGCTGGCGGCGGCCAGGGCCTATCCGCATGAATTGTCGGGTGGGCAGCGTCAGCGCGCCATGATCGCCATGGCTTTGGCGATGGAGCCGGGGCTGCTGATCGCCGACGAACCGACAACGGCGCTCGATGTCACCACGCAGGCGCAGATCCTGAAACTCATTCGCGAGCTGCAAAAGCGCAAGGGCACGGGAGTCCTGTTCATCACGCACGACTTCGGCGTGGTCGCCGAAATCGCCGACCGCGTCGCGGTGATGCAAGGCGGAAAAGTCGTCGAGCAAGGCGCGGCCCAGGATGTGCTCGATCGGCCGCAGCATCCCTATACCCGCCGCCTGATCGCCGCCATTCCGCCGTTGCACCCGGTTCCGGCGCGACCCTTCGAGAGATCCGTGCAGCTCCAGGTCGCCGGCCTGTCGAAGACCTATGGCGGCAAAGGGCCATTGCGGACATCCGGGCGCGTCGTCCAGGCGATGAAGAACCTGTCTTTCGATCTGCATCGCGGCTTCACCTTGGGAATCGTCGGCGAAAGCGGATCCGGCAAGTCCACCTTGGCGCGTTGCCTGGTCCGCCTGCTCGAAGCCGACAGCGGCCGGATCCGGTTGGATGGGATCGATTTGACGGCGCTGTCGGCGAAGCAGTGGCGCCGCGAAAGCCGCAGGGTTCAGATGGTTTTCCAGGATCCTTTCGGATCGCTCAATCCCCGCCGGCGGGTGGGCGATATCGTGGCGCAAGGCCCCATCGTTCGCGGCGAGCCGCGGAAACAGGTGCAAGCCCGCGTCCGGCGGCTTTTCGAACTGGTCGGATTGGCTCCCGATGCGGTCCTGCGGTTTCCCCATGAATTTTCCGGCGGCCAGCGCCAGCGCATCGGTCTGGCCCGCGCCCTGGCGCTGGAGCCGGAGATCCTGGTCGCCGACGAACCCGTTTCGGCCCTGGACGTTTCCGTGCAGGCCCAGGTTTTGGATCTGCTGGCCGAATTGCGCGACCGTTTGGGCCTGTCGCTGATCTTCGTCACCCACGACCTGCGGGTGGCCGCCAGGATCGCCGACGACATCCTGGTCATGCGAAACGGCGAGATCGTCGAAACGGGTTCGGCCGGTCAGATATTGCTGCATCCGACCCATCCTTACACACAGGCCCTGATTGCCGCCGTGCCCGGCCGCCATTGGAATCCGCCAAATGCGGGAGCCGCCGATTCCGCCGCCTGACGGAGCCGGTGAGGTCACGTCGGTTATGCCCTGCCGCCGGCGCGGGTCCCTCTCCCACGAGGGGCCATCCCGTGTTCACGCAATTTTCTCTTTGCTGAAAATGCCTTGCGAAGAGGGCTTGCGCTTCGGGATGACGACGGATTTCGGGGAACACGGATGCACACGGATTCGAGGTCGAGTGGGATGATCCCATTTTTTTCACGGAAAGGAAGGAAAATATACTGATAATATCAATAAATATTAATTATATTTATGAATAACTATCTAATTTTATTATTATAATATTTAATTATTATTTTATCAAAGTGATGATTTTATCATATTTTTTATCCGTGTGCGTCCGTGGCTGTCCGCGTTCGTCCGTGTTGCTCAAATATCTCGCCCGTTCCCATGCCGGGCAGGGGCCCGGGTCGTGTGGACATATAGTTTTTCCAAATCAACAGGAGAACGGATTATATTTGACCATAATAGTAGATAAATAGACTATTTCCCCCAAGCCGCAACACATTGGGAACGCCGAGGAAACCTT
>JAATGN010000391.1 GCA_015654615.1 Rhodospirillales bacterium | reverse complement strand
GAAGACGTCGCCGGCCTGCGGATCATCATCCTGGGCGGCGAGGCCTGCCCGCCGGCCCTGGCGGAGCGCTGGTGCCGGCCCGGCCGGCGGCTGTTCAACAGTTACGGTCCCACCGAGGCGACGGTGGTGGCCACCATCGCCCTCCTGCAGCCCGGCGAGCCGGTGACCATCGGCCGGCCGATCCCCAACTATAGCTGCTATGTGGTCGACGAGGACTTGAACCGGGTGGCGCCGGGGGCCGAAGGCGAACTGCTGATCGGCGGTCCCGGCGTCGCCGGGGGCTATCTCAACCGGCCGGAGCTGACGGCCGAAAAATTCATCGCCAATCCCTTCCACCCGACCGGGTCCGATCCCATCCTCTATCGGTCCGGCGACGCGGTCAGCTTCGATGCGGCCGGGCGCCTGGTGTTCCATGGGCGCATCGACGATCAGGTGAAGATTCGCGGCTTTCGCGTCGAACTGGGCGAAATCGAAAGCAAGCTCGCCCAGGCCGACGGCATCGCCCAGGCCACCGTGGTGCTGCGCACCGACGACGGGACCGACCGCCTGGTGGCTTTCCTGGTGGGAGACCGGGCGGCCCGTCACGATCCGGCGGCTTTGCGCGAGATCCTGCGGGCCACGCTGCCGGCCTATATGGTGCCCAGCCATTTCGAATGGGTGGAGCAGCTGCCGCGCCTGATTTCCGGCAAGGTCGATCGCAAGGCGCTGCAACGCCGCCCGCTGACGGCCTTGGAAGACGCCGTGCAGGAAGAGCCCGCCTCGGCCACCGAGGCGGTCCTGCTGGCCGCCGCCCAACGGGTTTTCCCGCGCCAGGCGATTCCGTTCGAGGCCGATTTCTTCGTCGATCTGGGCGGTCATTCGCTGATCGCCGCGCGTTTCATCTCGGCCGTCCGGGAAACGCCGGCTTTGGCCGGCCTGACGCTGCAGGACGTCTACGCGGTACGCAGCCTGCGGGCGATGGCGGCGGTCCTCGACGCCCGGGAAGCGGCTCATCCGGTGCGCGAACGCCGTTCGCTGGCCTTCACGCCGCCGCCGCTGTTGCGTCGGCTGCTGTGCGGCCTGGCCCAGGCCGCGGCGCTGCCCTTCATCCTGGCGATGACCACCGCCCCGTGGCTCGGGGTTTTCGTCGCCTATCAATTATTTTCCGGCGAAGAGCATAATTTCTTCAACGAGACGGCGGCGCTTCTGGTCACCTATGCGATCATCAACGTCGGCAGCACCCTGGTCGCCATCGTCGTCAAATGGCTGGTCATCGGCCGGACCCGGCCGGGACGATATCCCCTGTGGGGCGTCTATTATTATCGCTGGTGGCTGGGGCAGCGTTTCATCAGCATGATCCATCTGAAGTGGTTCCAGGCGACGCCGATCATGCGCATCATCCTGCGCTGCCTGGGCGCCAGGATCGGTTCGGATGCGGTGGTCTGCGATTTCGAGGCCGGCGCGCTCGATCTGATCACCATCGGCCGCGGCGCCACGGTGGGCGGCAAGACGCAATTCGCCAATGCCGAGGTGATCGGCAACGAACTGGTGATCGGCCATATCGACGTCGGCGACGACGCTTATGTCGGGACCTCTTGCGTCATCGGCCACGGCGCGGTGATCGGCGAAGGGGCGGAACTCTGCGATCTCACCGCCTTGCCGGCCGAAAGCCGGGTGGGCGCCTGGGAGATTTGGGAAGGGTCGCCGGCCCGTCTGGTCGGCGCGGTCGATCGGGCCGCCCTGCCGGAGGCGTCGGTGGCCGGGCCGCTGCGCAAGGGCGTGCAGACGGCGATCTACGCCGTCATGCTGGTGCTGTTGCCGCCGATCACTCTGGTGCCGATCATCCCGGCCTTTTACCTGTTCGACAATCTGAGCGACGTCTTCACGGCGCTCTTCTCGGTCAGCTACCTGTATATTCTGCCGCTGCTGGCCTGGCCGACCGCGATGGCGCTGATCGTCATCACGGTGCTGGCGATCGCCCTGGTGCGCTGGACGGTCCTGCCGAGGGTGGTGGCCGGGACCTATTCGATCCATAGCTGGTTCTATCTGCGCAAATGGATCGTCGCCCTGGCCACCGAACTGACGCTGGAAACGCTGTCATCGCTTTATGCCACCGTCTACATGCGCAACTGGTATCGGTTGATGGGGGCGAAGATCGGCAAGGATGCCGAGATCTCGACCAATCTGGCCGGGCGCTACGACCTGACCGATATCGGCGAGAAATGCTTCATCGCCGACGAGGTGGTGCTGGGCGACGAAGACATCCGGCGGGGTTGGATGTTCCTGAAGCCGGTGAAAACCGGGGCGCGGGTCTTCGTCGGCAACGACGCGGTGGTTCCCACCGGGACCGATATTCCGGCCGGAACCCTCATCGGCATCAAGTCGCGGCCGCCGTCCGACAACGCCCTGATGTCCGAAGGCGACGTGTGGTTCGGCAGCCCGCCGATCAAATTGCCGGTTCGCCAGCATTTCGACAATGTGTCGGCCAACTGGACCTACGAGCCGTCGCAGTGGAAGAGGCTGGGCCGGGCGGTTTTCGAGGCGCACAGCGTCTCCCTGCCGACCATGCTGTTCATCACCTTCGGGACCCTGGCGGTGGAATTGCTGGCGCCTTCGATCCTCGACCGGGCCTATGGCACCGTCCTTCCCTTGTTCGTCGCCTCCAGCGTCGCCATCTCCTGCGCCCTGGTCCTGGCCGCCGTCGGGGTCAAATGGCTGATGATGGGGACCTATAAGCCGACCGTGCGGCCGATGTGGTCGTGGTGGGCGCTCAGGACCGAGGCGGTGGCCGTGATGTATTGGGGCATGGCCGGCAAGGTCCTGCTCGATCATCTGCGCGGGACGCCGATGCTGCCCTGGGTGCTGCGCCTGTTCGGCTGCAAGTTCGGCCGGGGCGTCTTCATGGATACGACCGACATCACCGAATTCGATTGCGTCACGGTCGGCGACTTCTCGGCGATCAACAATGTCGCCGCCCTGCAGACGCATCTCTACGAAGACCGGGTGATGAAGGTCGGCCGGGTCGTTTTGGGCCGTGGGGTGACCATCGGTGGCGGCGCCACCGTGCTCTATGACACCCACATCGGCGAATTCGCCCGGATGGGTCAGTTGTCGATCATCATGAAAGGCGAGGATATTCCGGCCCACAGCGCCTGGTACGGCGCGCCGGCCCAGACGGTGCCCGACACCGACGCCGTCCCGGCGGCCGGTCTTCCGGCGGGCGGGACGGCCGGTTACGCGGCCTCGCGGGTCCTGACGTGACGGGGACTTTTTTGAAATTCATCGGGAAAGCACCAACTCGCCAGGACCGATGCATCGAGGACGAACATCAGTATTTGTGCCCTTCGTGCCGCGACGCGAGGATTTCATCGACACTGAAAGGCGCGACATTCTTGCGAAGTGCCGCAATTTTATCCAAGGCATGACGCACCCGTTCCCGGTCACCCGCCGGTGCGGGCACCAGATGTGCCACGGGTCGGCCGTGCCGGGTAATAACACCCTCGTCAGGAATCAAGAAAACCAGGCCCTCTATAATGTCGTAACCCGATAAGCGCCGGCCGGAAGATGTTTTCGCGCCAGGTCCACCATGTGCCGGTTGTGGGTGAAGAACAGCACCTGGGTCCGGGTGGCGAGTTCGGCGAGCACGGCCAATCCGGCCGTCGAGCGTTCGTCGTCGAAATGGATCAGCAGGTCGTCGGCGAGAAAGGGGAGGCGCCGTCCGGCCGCCAGATGAAGGTCGACCGCCGCCAGTCTCAAGGCGAGGAAAAGCTGGTCGCGGGTGCCCTCGCTCAATCCCGCCACCTCCACTTTGACGCCGCTCGAGCGAACGGCCAGCAGGATCGGCTGGTCGCGGTCGTCGAAGCCGGTGTCGAGTCCTGAAAAAGCATCGAGGGTGAGGCGGCGGAACAGCTCGGCGGCCCGCGCCATCAAAGGCCCCTGGTGCCGCTGGCGATAGCGTTCGACCGCCTGGCGAAGGACGGCCTGACCAAGGCGCAGGCGGATGTAGCGTTCGGCATCGTCGCGGATGGCGGCGAGAAGCCGCTCGGCATCCTCCGCGGCGGCGGCGGCCGTGTCGGCGCCGTCCATGGCGGCCAGGGCGGTCTCATGCCGCGCCAATTCGCCCCGCAGCCGATCGGTTTCCTCGCCGAGCGCCTCGAGGCCGGCATTGACCGCGTCGAGTGTGGAGAGGATTTGATCGCGGTCCATGGTCTGGACTTCCTCGGCGATCGCGGCCAGCCCCAGGCCGTCGCCGGCCTCCAGGATTTCCCGTTCGAGCCCCGCCTTCTCCTGCTCGACGGCTTGCCGGCGCGCGGCGCGGCGCTCGGCCTCCTCCAGGTCCTCGGGCTGGGCGCAGCCGGCTTGCCGGCACAACCGCGCCAGGTTTTCCTCGGCCGCCGCCAGCCCTCTTTCCGCCGCGCTCCGGGACGCTTCGGCTTCCTCGATCTGGCGCCCCAGTTCGCCGGCGGCCCGATCGGCGTCGCGCGCCGCCTGGGCGCGCGACGCCATGGCGGAAAGCGCATCGAGCGGTTCCCGTCCGATCAGGTCGGGCGTGGCGGCGGTCGCCAGAGCGGCCACGGCCTGTCCGAAACTCGCCACATCCTCTTTCATCGTGGCGATGCGATGGCCGAGATCTTCCGCCTTCGGCAGCAGGGCGGCCAAGTGATCGAGGACGCCCAGAACCTCCTCGACGACCACGGTTCCCGAATCGGCGGCCATATCGAGCGGCGACAGCGCCAGGGCCCAGCGGCGACGCCAATCGGCGGCGGCGCGGCCGGCGGCTTCCAGGCGGCGCCGGGCGACGGCGGCATCCTCCTTCGCCCCGGCGAGACGGTCTTTCAGCGTACGCCGGTCGGTGACCCGCTGATCCAAACGGCGTGTCGCCGTTTCGGCCCGCGCCACCAGGGCGGCAAAGCCGAGCCCGCTGCCGTCCTCGCCGACGCGGGTCAGCGCCGCCGTCAGACTTCGGCAGCCGGCCGCCACCTGTTGTTCCAACCCTGCCGCCGTCTGGCGGGCGGCGGCGGCCTGATCGGCCGATCCCAGAATTTCCCGCCGGGCGGCGAGCCAGCCCAGCATGGCGCGGGGACGATCGGGCACGACGGCGCTGTCATGCCACAATGCCTGCCAGGCGGCCTCCTCGGCGGTCAGATTGTCCCTTGCCGCGGCGGCCTCGGCTTCGCAGGCCTGTCGCCGTCGTTCCGCCAAGGTCCGCTGCTTCACGGATTCGGCATATTGTGCGGCCCGGCGCGCTTCGCCCTTGACCCGGTCGGCCAGCGCATCGGCCTCCGCGACCGCGCTTTCATAGCAATCGGCGAGAGGGCGCCCGCCGGTATAAGGCGCCTCTTCCACCGTCTGTCCTTCGATGAACCGGCGACGGACCAGACGCCAGCCTTCATCGCGGAGCTGGCGGGCCGTTTGCACCGCGGCTTCCGTGGCGACCGGACCGGCCGCCATCAGCCCGGCCAGTTCCGCCTCGCGCTGCCGTTCCTCTTCGTGGACGGCGCCCAATTTCGTGTCGGCCTCCTCGCGGCGGGCCGCCGCGCGGCGCCATCGATCTTCGCTTTCCAAAACGGCGGCCTCATCGGGAACCGCCAGACGGGCCAGAGCGTCGGCATCGCCCACCCATCCGGCCAGGGCCGCCAGGCGCGCGGCAAGGGACTCCTCGTGCCGTTGCCGCTCAGCCCGGGCGGCGGCAAGCAGATCGTCCAAGCGGCCATGCCGGGTCACTTCCGCCAGGCAGTCCGCGAGCGGTTGCGGATCCATCGCCTCGGGCAGACTCTCCATGTCGTCGGCCAATCGGGTCGCCAGTTCCCGGGCGTCCTCCGCCGCCTCCGCCGTCCGACGGTGTTCGGTCTCCACCCGGGCCGCTTCCGTGATCAGACTTCGGATCAACGCCACCGCCGGTCGCGACGGCAACAGGACGCGGGCGTCCGCCACCGGCACGGTGGCGCGGCCAAGATCGCGCAATATGCCGGCGATCTGTTCCTGCATCTCGGCCTGCTCGCCCAGTCGGCGGGGCAGATCCTCCAAGGCTTTCGCCACGGCTCCATGCTGTTTCCGCAACCGGTCGACGGCATCGGCCACCGCCAGGACGGCCTGGTCGACGGCCAGGCCCGCAAGGCGTTCCTTCAGCCGTGACGACAGGGACTCGGCCTCGCCTCGCGCTCTTCGACACTCCTGCCGGCTGGTCAGGGCGGCGCGGCGTTGCGCCGGGGCGTCATCCGGCAGACGGGGGGCGTCGGCCAGGCTGTCGGCCTCGCCGGACAGCGCCTGATGTCTGGCCAGCAGGGGCAGGACCCGGCGGATCCGTTCCACTTGGGAACGGCGGCTGACGAGGCCGGCCCGTTCATCGGCAATGGCGGCGATCCGGGCCGTCAGGCGCGCCTGTTCCGCTTGTTCCCGGCTCCAGGTATCGCCTTTGAGACCGAGTTCGCCGATCCGGCCGCGGACCGCCCTGAATTCGGCGAGTGCGGCATTGATGCGCGGCTTCTGCGCCTGGGGTGCGAACAAGCTGCCGGACTCGGCATCCAGCCGGCCGAGGAGCGCGTGAAGATCGCGGACCGCGGCGCCGGCCTGGAACAGGCTTTGTCCAAGATCGCCTTCGGCCGACAGGATGTGCTGGCCCCCCTGCCGTAAGGCGGCGTGGTCGAGGCCGAACATGCCGGAGAAGAAGGGGCGATCGACCTGGCCGAGCAGAGCCGCGAGTTTCGCTTCCTCCAGCACGTTGCCGTCGGCGTCCAGCAGCGTGTTGCTTCGCCCTTTGCGGCGTTGGAAGGACAGCCGGTCGCCCTTTGCGTCGGCGACGGTCGCCGCCAGCAGCATGGCGCGGTAGTCGTGCCGGAAATTGTACGGCGTGCGTTCCTCGATGCCGAACAGCAGGTCGGTCACGGCGGCAAGCGTGGTCGTCTTGCCCGCCTCGTTGAGGCCGAACAGCAGATGGAAGTCCGGCGAGCCGTCGCCGAAGTCGATGGCGTGGCCGGTGAAGCGGCCGAAAGCGGCAAGCTCCAGGCGTTCGAACCTCATGGTCCGTCTCCGCCGCCGGCCAGCATGGCGAGCAGCATGTCCTCGGTATCGGCAAGGCAGTCGCGAAGAGAGGCGGCGTCGGAGAGGTCGGGCAGGCCGGCGCGCAACTCCGCCGGCAATTTCTCCAGCAGCGGGGCGATCTCGCGGCCGAGCAGGCCGGCCGCCTGGGTGTCGCCGGCCAGCGAACCGATGGTGTCGAGCAATTCGCCGATGGCATCGTCGCGCGCCCTCAGACGCGAGCGATCGGCGATCGGCGCGGTGGCGACCCTGACCTTTTCGATCCAGATTGCGTCGCTGCAATCGGATCCCACCGCCCGCACTTCCTCCCGCAGGGACTCGATATCGCGGATCAGCGCGTGATGCGCGCGCGAGGCGCCGACCAGATTGAGGCGGATGGCCAGCGTCCGGCCCTCGGCCGCGTCGACGGCCGCCTCCATATCGGCGCGGACCTTGGCGAGAACCTGGCCGCGATCCTCGCAGGAAGAAACGTCGGCGGCCAGGCTGACCCAGCGGAGCACATCGACCGGGCGGTGTTCCAGCGCGGTGACCGTTCCGTCGTTGACGGTGACCAATGTCGCACCCTTGGCGCCGCTCTCCCGGATGTGGCGGCCTTGCAGGTTTCCGGGGAAGACGACGTGCGGTCCCGCATGGACCATCTCGCGGGCATGGACATGGCCCAGGGCCCAGTATTGGTAACCGTGGTTGACCAGCTGCTCCAGGCTGCAGGGGGCATAGGGTTCGTGCCCTTCCCGGCCGGACAGGGCCGTATGCAGAAGACCGATGTTGAACAGGTTCGGTCTCGGCGACGGATAGTGGGCGGCCAGATTGTCCGTGATGGCGCGCGAAGCGAAGCTCTGCCCATGGATGACGGCGTCGTGCCCGTCGACGGACACGGTTTCCGCTTTCTTGGCCGAAAAGAACGTGACGTTGCCCGGATGGGGCAACGATCGCGTGATGCTCGCGGCGGCGTCATGGTTGCCCATCACCACGAAGGCGCGGATTCCCGCGCGGCCGAGTTTCGCCATCTGATGCGTGAAGAACAAGCCGGTCTGGAAGTCCTTCCAGTCGCCGTCGTAGAGGTCGCCGGCAATGAGGACGAAATCGACTCGTTCCTCCTCCGCCATGCGGACAAGATTCTCCAGGGCGCGTCGCGTCGCCGCGCGCACCTGCTCGACCGGCGCCCCCGGGTAGGTGGAAAGCCCGCGCAGCGGGCTGTCGAGATGGATGTCGGCGCAGTGAAGGAAGCGAAAGCCGGCCATGGTAGAGGTTTCCCAGCCATTGGTCGGGGGGAGGATAGCGGCAAAATTCCGCGACGGCCATGGCCAACCCCGCGAAATCACCGCCGCCTCGGGTGACTTTCACTTATCACCAGAGCGCGATGCCTTAAATCGGCATCACGCTCCGGCTTTTCTTGGTGTCCCTCGCCGGGCGCGCGCCTCCGCGCGCTTGGCCGCGGCCTCAATGGCCGCTCTAATTCTAATAGAGTGCATCTCGTCGTAGGAGGCGTAGATTGGCGCAATGCTCGGCGCCGGCAATGGTTCCACCACGCTCGTCGGCGGAATTCGCAGCAATGCCAAGTCTGGCTTGTCTTTTCCAGTCCAGACGACCCTAGTCTTGTGCGGTCTTCCCCAGCCCGTCCCCGGCCTGGAGTCGTTGACCAGTGGGATGTACCAGTCCTGTGCGAGGCAAACCGAACCGTCGTCCTCTTGAAGTTCGACCTCGATCTTGTCTGGCGTAAGGACGATCTCCTGATTCCTCGCGGAGTCGAGGGTGGGGTGCCCGGCGCCGTGGCCGGGCACCCGCTGCTTTCGGCTACTTCGCCTTGGCGTGCGACGCGCTCTTGCCGTGCGCCTCCGTCGAAGCCTTGTGTGCCGTCTCGGAATGGCCGTGAGCCGTCTTCGCGTGCTCTTCGCCCTTCACATGGTCGCCCTTCTCGTGGTGTTCCGCCGCGGTGCGATGCGACTTCGCGGCGGCCTCATGACTCTCGGCAGCCTTGGTGTGCGTGGCTTTCGGCATTCTGCTCTCCTGTTTCATATCGTCCGTTCCGACGATTTTGCGCATGTTGCGCTGCGTAGCGGCGGTCATCCTGCGATGGCCGCACGGCGATGGCGTGGATCAGCGGCGGCGGAGAAAGAACCCCAGCACAACGCCGACGCCCATGGCGGAGAGCAAGGCGGCGACGGGCTTGGCCGAGGCGAAGTCCTTCATCTCATCGATGAACTGTCCGTACATATCCTGCGTCTTTCCTATCGCCTGGTCGGCCTTGCCCCGGGCCTCGGTGTAGGCATCGCCCGTCAACCCGCCAACCGCGTCCTTGACCTTGCCACCGATGTTCCTGGTGGTTCCCTCCAACCGGTTCTCATCAACCATGACGGACATCCTTTCCTGCTGATGCCGCACACTGCGGCAAGTTCGTTCAGAGCGACCAGGTCCTGCTACCGCGTGAGAATGGGCCGGCGAAGGGGAATGCCGGCGACCGGTGTTCCCCCCATCCTTGAGGCGATGACATCTTTGGGTTGTCGAACTGGACCAACGAAGCCGTCACTCGCATCGGCGCGGCTGTTATCCCCCCTACTTCTTCGCGCATTCTTTTTTTCGAGACTGCCGACCGCGCGAAGCAGAGATCGCGTCATTGCATAGATAGGGCCAATCTCCGCAAATCCTACCAACGCTTTTGCACCGGCGGAGCGCAAATTCGGATGGCATCGCTTTCGCGGCGGCGTTCGAGCCCCCGACCAGCGGATTGCGCCTCTTTTCAATAAATGAGAGCGGCGCTTGAGCCCGCCGAAAGCGGAGCGGCGGCGTCGCATACAACCTTAGCTGGCGGGTTCAAGACTGCCGAGCGGTTCCGAACCGCCTCGGCGATCAGGTCCAGTACCATCCGTACCCGTGGAACCTGGCGGTTCTCATGATGAACGCCCAGCCAGATCTCGGCCGATGGTACGCTCGTCGTCGTGGAAAGCCGCTGCAACGCCGGTTCCGCGTCGGCTCGGAAGCGGGGCAGCAGGGCGAGGCCTCCGCCGCATGAGGCGGCCCGGAGTTGAGTCTCATAGCTGTCGGCCTTCAGGGTGATGTGGGCTCGGGCGGCATTTTCAGCGAGCCAGGCAGACTGCGCCGATCCTTCATGGTCGGTCAGCCGAGTGACGAGTTGGTGGCCGGGGCAACCGTCCGCGACGTCGGGATGGCCATGGCGGATCAGGTAGGAGACGCAGCCATAGAGCCCGAAGGCAATCTCGCCGATCTTGCGGACGATAAGCTCCCGGCTCTCGAACCGCCTCAGCCGTGCGACGATGTCAACGCCGCGGCCCGTGAGGTCGTCTTCGGATTCGGGCAGCGCCTCGATCAGAATGTCGGGATGCAGGGCATGCAGCGCGGCAAAGCTTGGCGCCAGAAGATGGCTCGCCAGCAGTTGCGAACTGGCGACCCGCACCAGCCCCTCCAGCCGCTGGTCCTGCCCGGCCACGGCGCGTTCGACCGCGAGTGTCTCGGCCTCGACCCGCTCGACGTGGGCGCGGATGCTTTCCCCGGCCAGGGTCGGGACGTAGCCGTCGCCCGTCCGCACGAGCAGCCGCACGCCCATGCCGTCTTGCAACGAAATCAAACGGCGGCTGACCGTAGATTGCGTCACGCACAGATGCTTCGCGGCGGCGGCGAGCGTCCCGCGCCGCGCGACGGCCAGAAAAAAGCGCAGATCATCCCAGTCGAGCATCCAAGGGCCCGCAGACATCTGTTGAAGACAGTATATTAACGCCCGCTCATAAGAAGCGTTCCTGCACGGCCTGCATTCGAAATCGCTTGTTATCTCCCGGACGTCCGGGGGCCATATCCCGGACATGCCGTCATATCCGCATCTTCCGTGCCCATCCAACGCGTCGGATCTCCAAGCTCCGGAGGTCGCCCTCTCATGACGATCGCGCCTACGGCCTCCGGAGGGCCGCCGATGCCGAAGCGGACGCTTCGATGCAGAACCGTCGCGGAGAGCGGGTTCAAGCATCACAATCATATTCGGGACCTCGCCCCTTTGCTGGTGGAGGAGCGGTCCGGTGCGTCTGAGTCCGCCGGGGTCCCCTCGCCATCCGAGGCGCTTCTCGCCGCCCTGGGCTCCTGCCTGAGCACGCGCATCCACGCCAATGCCGCCGCCGGAAGCATTCTTGTCACCAGCCTGGAACTGGATGTGGAAGTGGATGTCGGGGCCAGCCCCCTCTGGGAGCGAACCGCGGCCGAACCCGGCCCGGCCGGATTCGGGGCCATACGGATCACCGTGCACATCGAGGCGGACGCCTCTCCCGAAGCGGTCCGCGCCCTCGTCGCGCATGCCGTTCTGTGGTCGCCCATCGCCAACACGCTTCATGATCCGGTCCACTTGGACGTCACCGTGGTGGCTGGGCCATGAGCGGCAGTGACACACGGGTCGTGCCGCAAGACCGTCACGACGTGATGGCGGCCCTCGCGCCGTTCCAGGTTCCGTCCTTGCGGCGCAGTGCGTGGCAGTTCGGCTCGACGTTCGTCGGCTATGTGGCGTTGAACGCCGCCATGTATGTCCTGGCGCGCCATTCGGCGTGGATGGCCCTGATGATCGTCTTGCCCACGGCGGGCTTTCTGGTGCGGCTCTTCATCATCCAGCACGACTGCGGGCATGGGGCGTTCTTCGGGTCTCGCCGCTTGAACGACGGGCTGGGGCGCTTCTGCAGCCTTTTCACCTTCACGCCCTATGCGTTCTGGCGACGCCAGCACGCAAACCACCATGCCTCCTTCAATAACCTGGATCGGCGGGACTCCGGCGTCGATCTGTACTCGACCTGTGCGACGCTCGCGGAGTACCGGGCGCTGCCGCCCGCAAGACGCATGCTGTACCGCGCGCTTCGGCATCCGATCGTCACGCAGGTCCTGCTGCCGCCGGTGGTGTTCGTTCTGCTCTATCGACTCTCCTTCGACGCGCCCAAAACCTGGCGGCGGGAGCGCCGGAGCGTCATGATGACCAATGCCGCGCTGGGAATGACGTCAGCCGGCTTGACCATCGTCTTCGGCCTGCGGACGGTCGTTCTCGTCCAGTTGTCCATTATTGTCGTCGCCTCGATCATTGGGGTCTGGCTGTTTTCCGTCCAGCACCGCTTCGAGGGTGCGATCTGGGAGCGCCAGGAAGGCTGGAGTCATCTGCGGGCCTCTCTGCGGGGCAGCTCCTACCTGCAGCTTCCCGGGATATTGCAGTGGTTCACTGGGAATATCGGCTTTCATCACGTGCATCACCTTTGCGCGCTCATCCCGAATTACCGATTGCAGGAGTGTCACGAGGCGCGGCCGGAATTCCGACGCGTAACGACCTTGACGCTCCGTCAGGCGATTTGCGCGCCGTTCTATGCCCTCTGGGACGAGGGTCTCGGCCGTATGGTGCGCTTTCCTGCCGCGCCGCGCCACCCATGAAGGATGCCGCCGTCGCCGCCTGCCGGGCGCGGCCAAACAGCCTGATTTCCGCCCGCACGGGCGGGTAAACTCGATGATCCGTTCTTCGGCAACATTCCTCCGGATGACACGGTCAAGCTGGTCTTCAACCTTTCCCAGGGAGAAGATGCCCGCGGTCCCTGGAACGAAGAGCCGACTTTCGAATATGTCGCCGACCCGCAGCCGGCAGGTGGCTTTCCCCCGCCGCCGATCAACCCCGCCGACGAGCGCGCCGCCGTCATCAAGGTAAAGAACAAGCGGGCCAAGGTGTAAGCCGCTCGTTCAATCCCCGATCGCGGCGCCATGTCGGGGCTGCTGTTGGCGCCAGGGGCAACAGTCGATGCCTTTTTCGAGCAGCGCGGGATAATCGCGTCAAGTCCTAAGGTTCGTCGCGCCGGCTTCAAGAGCCTGGGACGATTATTCCGTCCCAGGCTCTTACCACGATCGCGACGAAGTCGGACGCCAAGCAACCCTGGTTAAGCGTCCGTGTCGATTGATCGCGACGTTCGGAGGCTAAAGGCCTATTGATAAAAAGAGAAAAGCGTCAGTGGCACCGGCGTCCCTGCCGGTGTCCGCCGCTTGCGCGGCGGAGTCTTTTCCACCGGCGGGGACGCCGGTGCCACTTTTCCTCATTCTTCCAGGGCGGGTCGGCCGCCGGCCGGTGCGGAACGCGTGATGACGTGGTGATTTCTTGACGAACCCAAAGAACATCCAAGTGCCTGGAGGGAGTTTTCGGAGTGAAGAGGCGAGCTGACGGGGACCGGGTGGTCGAGCCCGACATGCGGATCGAGAGGCTGAGGTCGGAGCAGAATCGCAAGATGGCCTCCTCCGCTCACGCCTATGTCCGAGGGAGCACGGGCCGGTTCTATGAATGGCTCGAGGCCTCCGAACGTCCGGCTTTGCCCCAGGGGCCGAATGTCTGGATCTGTGGCGATTGCCATGTCGGCAATCTGGGACCCGTGGCGAGCACCGAGGGCAGGATCGCGGTTCAGATTCGCGATCTCGACCAGACCGTCATCGGAAACCCGGCGCACGATCTCATCCGGCTCGGGTTGTCCCTTGCGATGGCGGCGCGCGGGTCGGATCTCCCCGGCATCACGACCGCCCATATGATCGAGCGCATGGTGGGCGGCTACGAGGCCGCCTTTCTGCCCGAAGCCGAAGGAGAGATGGTCGATACCAGCGCAGATTTGCCCGATAGGGTCAGGCTGGTGATGCGGCGAGCGGCGGGGAGGTCCTGGCGCCATCTCGCTGACGAACGCATCGAGGGAACGGCTCCTTCGATCCCGCTTGGCAAGCGGTTCTGGCCGTTGACCGAGGCGGAGCGTCTGGCGGTGAATGACATCTTTGGCGGCGAGGAACTGCGGCGCTTGATGACCTCGCTGCGGTCGCGCGACGACGACGCCCCCGTGCGGGTATTGGATGCCGCCTATTGGCGAAAAGGCTGCAGCTCACTCGGGCGGCTTCGATTCGCCGTGCTGGTCGCCATCGACAAGGGGAGGGCCGAGCGACATTGCCTCGTCGACGTCAAGGAAGCGACTGCGACCGCGGCGCCACGCAGCCCGACGGCCAGCATGCCCGAGGATCATGCGGTCCGCGTCGTCACCGGAGCACGCGGACTATCGCCGTTCCTGGGGGGGCGGATGATGGCGGGCCGTCTGCTTGGCAGGGCGGTTTTTCTGCGCGAGCTGTTGCCGCAGGACCTGAAACTGGAAATCGAGCAATTGTCACGCGAGGAAGCCATGAGCGTGGCCGAGTTTCTGGCTCGTATCGTCGGCCGCGGCCACGCGCGACAGCTCTCATCGGATAACCGCAGGGCATGGCTTGCCGACCTGCAACGCAGCCGTTCGAAGTCTCTGGATGCACCATCATGGCTGTGGAACGCCGTCGTCGATCTGGTCGGAGCCCACGAAGTCGCTTACCTGCAGCATTGTCGCCGCTATGCGCGTCAGGCGGCGTAGGCGTTGAACCACGCCAGCCGCTCAGATGCCGGCGGCCTTCGGAACTTGGGGCATCCGGGTGTGTTTTTAGAAAGGAACGGCCGAGTTCCTATACCCAGCGCGACCATTGGCCTATTCTATGGGAGCCGTTGCCCGACGCCCCATCAAGTCTGAATTCTTGTGCGGCGCAACGCTATCGGAGGCGCCGTGACCGAACAGAGCGGAGGGAGAGGCGGAGCGAAGCGGCCGAAGTCGAGGCCCGCCGGGGATGTTTCGCCGCTGCCGAGCCGGATCGATCGGGATCCGCCGAGCCACCGACGGCCCCCGCTGGTGGTTGGAATCGGGGCGTCGGCCGGCGGCCTGGAGGCGTTCACGAATTTTCTGGCGAAGATGCCATCCGACAGCGGGTTGGCGTTCGTGCTGGTGCAGCACCTCAATCCAGACCACAAGAGCATCCTGACGGAGCTGATCGCGCGGCAGACAGCCATGATCGTCGCCGAGGCGGCGGACGGCATGCGGGTCGTTTCCGATACGGTTTTCGTCATTCCTCCGGATGCGACGTTGACGATCGGCGACGGACGGCTCCGCGTCGAACGGCCCGCGCCCCCCAGACAGGATCGTCATCCGATCGACTCGTTCTTCATCTCTCTGGCCGAAAGCCAGGGCGAGGACGCCGTCGGCATCGTCCTCGCCGGGACCGGCAGTGACGGGACCCTCGGTGTGCGCGCGATCAAGGCGCATGGAGGCCTGACCCTCGCGCAGGCGGGCTTCGATCACGTGGCGCTGAGCGGCATGCCGCAAAGCGCCGCCGCCACCGGACTGGTCGACCATGTGATGCAGGTTGGCGATATGCCGGCGCAGCTCATCGAGTACGCGCGGCATCTGAGCGATGTCGCCGCTCTCAAAGATGGGAGCGGCGCCCGTCGCGATATGAAGGATCATCTCGCGACGATCAGCAATTTGTTGCGCGCAACGGTCGGACATGATTTCGGACAGTACAAGCACAACACGCTGACCCGGCGCGTCCAAAGACGGATGCAGGTTCTACAGATCGAGAACGTCCCGGATTTTATCGAACGACTGCGGACGGACCCTCCGCAACTCGATCTGCTTTTTCGAGAATTCCTGATCGGCGTGACACAGTTCTTCCGGGACCCCGATGCCTTCGAGGCGTTGCGTGCGAAGGGCCTGGCGGCGCTGCTCGATACCAGGCAATCCGGCGATTCCCTTCGCATCTGGGTGCCGGCCTGCGCCACCGGCGAGGAAGTCTATTCCATCGCGATCCTGCTGAGGGAGGAAATGGAGCGGCGCGGGATTTCATGCCAGGTCCAAATGTTCGGGACGGACATCGACGACGGCGCCGTGGCGGCCGCTCGTTCCGCGTTTTATCCAAGGGCCATGCCGGGCATGTCTCGGGAACGCATCGAGAGATGGTTCGTGCCGCACGGCGACGGCTATTGCCCGATCAAGCGGATCCGCGAAATGTGCATCTTCTCGGTTCACAGCGTCATCAGGGATCCGCCTTTTTCAAGGATGGATATGATCTCCTGCCGCAACCTGATGATCTATCTTGATGGCGATTTGCAGGACAAAGTCGTACGAAGCTTCCATTATGCCTTGAACCCGGGCGGAATCCTTTTTCTTGGGCCGTCCGAAGGCCTTACGCACAGGACGAAGTCTTTCGCGCTGTTGGATAAGCGGCATCGCATTTTCGAGCGGCGCAACAGCGATGCGTCGGTGCGGCTTCCCGAATTTCCAACGACAGGGATGGCGACGGCCAGGCCGCCGGCCGCGCCCTTGACGGCCGCCAGGAGCGCCGGCGAAGATCGGATCGACCGAAACGCCCGGAGTGTTCTCGAAAAGCATTCGCCAGCTTATGTCGTGATTGACGAACGATATGACGTGGTGCGTTTTTCGGGAGGCGCGATCGGACGATATCTCGAGCCGTCGGGCGGGCCGCCCAGCCTGAACTTGTTCTCCCTGCTGCGGAGGACGCTGCGTCCGGTTGTCCGAGCGGCAGCGCAAAAAGTTTTCGCCGACGGCCAGAGCGTGCTGCAGGAGCGGATATCGACGCGCATCGATGACGCGAATCATGCCCTGACGGTTATCGCAGAACCGCTTGGCGGCAGCCGCGAGGACGCGGCGCTGTGCGTCGTCGCGTTTCAGGATCTCGGCGTCATCAAGATCAGATCGGGAAAGGGCGCGGACCGGCGACGGGGGCCGGAGATCGATGCGCCGGATCAAGAGTTGCGAACCCTCAAGGCGCAACTCCTCGCGGCGACGGCCGAGCTGGAAACCGCGAACGAGGAGGCCGCCTCGTCGGCCGAAGAATATCAATCGATCAACGAGGAACTGCAATCCTCGAACGAGGAACTGGAAACCGCCAAGGAGGAAATGCAATCGATCAACGAGGAGCTTCAAACGGTCAACGCCGAATTGAACAGCAAGAACGATCAGTTGATGCGGTCGAACAGCGACCTGCAGAACCTTCTCGACAGTACCGAGATCGCGACGGTCTTTCTGGACAGTGAATTGCGCGTGAAGGGATACACGCCGGCGATGACCGAGCTCTTTCATCTTCGGGATACCGATCGAGGGCGTCCTCTCGACGAAGTTGTTTCCCGCATGACCTACGGCGATCTCCGCGAGGACGCCATGAGCGTCCTGCGCGATGCCGCCATGATCGAGCGGGAAGTCGAGATAGCCAGCGGAGGCGCCACGTTCATCATGCACATCCGGCCCTACCGAACGCTCGACCGCGCCATCGACGGCGTTGTGATCACTTTCGTGGACATTTCCGGCCGCAAGAGAATCGAACAGACTTTGAGAGAGCACGCGGTCATCGTCGAGTTCTCGCAGGATGCTTTGATCAGCTTGACTCTCGACGGCGTCATCCGCTCGTGGAATCCGGGAGCCGAGCGTCTGTTCGGCTACAATGCGTCCGAGGCGATCGGCAAGCCGATGGACTTCCTGGGCGGGATCGATCGCATCGATGAAGAGGGTGGTCTGATGGAGCTGGCGAGGGCCGGTAGGATCGCCGGCCCGGTTGGCACGGTCCGCGTGAGCCGGAACGGCGCCAACGTCGACATAGAACTCACCGTGATGCCGATCCGCGGCTCCGATGGGACGGTCACGGCGCTTGCCTTGTCGGCTCGAGACATTGCCGAGCGAAAAGAAGCGGATACGCACCGCACGCTGCTGCTCCGCGAGCTCAGCCACCGCGTCAAGAACGCCCTGGCCACCGTGCAGGCGATCGCGACGCAGACGCTGAGGACGACGGCGACCCTCGAGGCCTTTGCTGCGTCCTTCTCGGCACGCCTGATGGCATTGGCGAAAACCCACGATCTGCTGACTCGCGGCGAATGGCAGGGCGCGGCGCTCCAGGGCATCGTGGAGGCGGAATTGGCGCCCTATCAGAATGAATCGTCCACGCGATGGAAAACCGACGGTCCCGTCATTCTGCTGACGGCCAAGACGGCGCTCGCGCTCGGCATGGCGTTTCACGAGCTTGCGACCAATGCGGCCAAACACGGCGCCTTGTCGGTTCCGAACGGGCGTGTCGAGGTGACCTGGGAACTGCGGTCGGACGAGACGGGCCGCCGGCTTCGACTGCTATGGGGCGAGGCCGGAGGACCGCCCGTGCTGGGACCGGGCCGCAAGGGCTTCGGCACGCGCCTGATCAGCGATGGTCTGGCCTACGAATTGGACGGCGAAGTGACTCTCGAATTCGACGCGACGGGGGTGCGGTGCGCCATCGACGTTCCGCTGGGCGAGACGGAGGGCGGTTCATGACCGCCAGCCGCGGGCCGGGGCCGGCAAGTTCGCTCGTCGGAATGCGCATTCTGGTCGTCGAGGATGAAATGATGGTGGCGATGTTGCTCGAGGACATGCTGATCGACCTCGGTTGCCGCGTGATCAAGGCGGGACGGGTGGAGAAAGCCGTTCAATTCGTCGCGGGGACAGAGATCGATGGGGCGATTCTGGATGTCAATGTTGCCGGGGAATCGGTCTATCCCGTCGCGAGCGCGCTCCAGGCGCGCGGCATCCCGTTCATTTTCTCAAGCGGCTACGGCGCCGGAGGGCTTGCGCCCGAGTATCGCGACCGTCCGACGCTTTCGAAGCCGTTTCGTCAGGAGGAACTGGCGCCGATGTTGGCGGCTGCCATGGAGGGAGCGCGACATTGACGGGGTGGGGCCGCCCGCAATTTGCAAATGGCGCATTTGTTCCGGATTGGCTCGCCGGGGTCGGCGAAGATCAGAACTTCACTTGCGTTGTCGCCCTCCTTGTTCGGCCGGTCACCGCCAAGGCGAGCGTCGCCTGTCAGCATGAAGTTCACGCGCATCCACGGGATCGTCGACCGCCCAGATCCGACACGGTTTGAAGTTAAATACAGCCGATGGGAGAATTTTGTGAGGAGTTCTGGGTCGGAAACACCCGGGAAGTCGACCGTGCAGCATGATCCTGCCGGGCCAGATCCGGTCAGGTGCCGCCCTTCCGACACTCGGCCCGGACGCCGTTGAGGGTATGGTCGATCGTCGAGGCCATCTTTTTGGAAACGCCGGCGGCGGCGGCGAATTCGGGCCAACGGTCGACCGCGGCCCGAGCCTGGTCGATGCACGCGCCGATGACGTCGTCCGAAACGCCTCCCGCTTTCCCCGCCGCCCTGAGATGAGCCTCGCCGGGTCGGGCTCTCTCTCCGCCGATGGACAGCGCATGCTCGTCGCCCGTTCCAGAGCCGAAAGTCAGGTCGTAGGCCGGAGAGGCCATCCATGAACCGTCGTCTTCCATCAGGAAGGCATGGTTCTTCGTGTGATCATCGCGATTGTGGGCGAAGACGTTGAAGACCATTCGGGCGAATATCTGGTCGACCTGCCGCTGATCCCTCGTCAGAAGCATGGTCACCTTGAGCAGGTCCTCGTAGGTGATGCTCGGCATGCGCTGGGTGGCGTAGAGCAATCCGGCCACGGTATGCATGTGGATACGCTGGTTGCCACGGCGGTCGAAACGCCGGATGGCAAAATGCCCCGGCCCCTTCTTCGCGGGAAGGAGGGTGGTCTCCATGATGTCGATGCCGGCTTCCCTCGCCATCAGCGCATAGGCGTGTTCAACGGCGCCCATGTCGATTGCGTCCTCCCTGGTGCGGAACTTCGCGAGCCAGTGGGAAAACCCTTCGGGCAGATCGTCGACGCCATGGATCAATCGCGCCCCGTCCTCCGATCTGCCCAGCAGGGCCTTGGGGCGGGCGCCGCCAGGCGATCCGCCGGCTTGCAGCAGCTCGTCGATCACCTCCTTGCTGGATCCGGCCAGAACCTTGCGGGATTTCTCAGCCAAACCGTCCAGATCGATGGGGCCGTCGTCCTTGGCAAGGGGGGCGTGCTCCGGCCTGTAGCGCAGCGCGCCCATGCCGCGGCTGCCGATCCAGGCCAGCCGGTCCAGGGGCGAGATCAGGCGCGGATTGATTCCGAGATCGAGAAGCTTCCGATCCATGAGGAGGCGGCCCCATCCGTCCGGCAGGCTGTCGTCGAAGACGCCGTGCAGTCCCTCGAACGGTTGCGGCGGCGCCGGAATGGTCGTCGAACCTGCCGGCTCCCGCAGGTTGATAGGCGAAATGTCGTGTGTCCTTCTCGGAAAGGCGGGATCGTATTCGAACAGGATGCCTTGGTTGGTTTTGCCAAGACGCCCGACGGAACGCATCACCCCGCCAATCTCCATTTCAACATGTAACAGCCTGATCGGCTCGAACTTCCGCTGGATCAACCCGGCCCTCCTCTCGTCCCCCGCCGCCCGCGTTTGCGGGTCTTCGTCTGCTCCATCGCCTCATCCAGACTGGCGAATCGCGGCGGGTCGAACAGGCCGGCGAAGCCGTTCTCCGCCCGGAGCGCCATGGCGACCCGGACCACGAGTTCGAAAGAGGCCTGGCCCGTCCTCTCGAATCGGCGCAGGCTGGCAAGATTGATCCCCGCCCGGACGGCCAGCTCGGCCTGGGTCATGGCGGCGGAAAGCCTCGAGGTCTTGGCTTTGGCCGACACCTCGCGGAGGATATCTTCGGATGAAGCCAAGGTAGGTGACATTATTTTATCACTTAATCTGCAATTAAGCATTTAATTGATAAAATATGCTTCATTATATGAAGGTCAAGCGGAGAATTCATGTCGAATGCGGGGCAAGGAAATGGCCCTTTCCGGAGGGCCGCATCCTCCCCTCGTATCGGCAACGTCTGGAGTTTTCCAAGGCTCGTTCAGATCGGCGGAAGATCTTCTTCCGTTCGCCCAGCAGACCTGTGGTTCTGCCGAAGCAGGTCCCGGAGATCGTCATTCCCCAACATCCCGCCGGTTGCGGTTTCCCCGATCTCCCGCAGGTCGGCCTGCGTCGCATCAGGATAGGGATTAGCTTATCATCCTGTCCGAATTTCCGGGACCCTCGCTGATCTAGGAGGCCGTGACGGGCGTTGGGGTGACCGGCTCCTCCATGACAAAGCCTTTGTGCACATCCAAATACAATGTCAAATCCAGGAACGCGTCCTCGCCGAGCCCGATCACCATCGTATATTCATAAATACTTGGCTCCTGCGTAACAACCATTCCGCCCCACCAATTTCCGCGACCGACGAAACTTGGCGAGTCGTAAAGCGTCGGGAAAAGAACATGCTCGTCGACCGCTTTCCCTTTTATGTCGCTGATATAAGCGAAATAGGTCTGACTTTCCCAGTCGATCCCGGTTACCAACCAGTTTACGATCTGGTTGTCGAGCACTTCGGTGGTAAAGGTCGAGCCGCCGCTGGTATCGACGCAATAGACATTTCCGTTCAAGCTCCGCGCATTCAGCGCCGCTTCGACATCGACCAGAATGACCACGGACAATTGACTGATCATTTCTCTGTCTCCCGCGTCTTGTTTGTGAGTCCGCTCAACTGGACACGTTGATCACGGCGAAGTCTTCCATGATCATCGATCTGCCGTTCATGGAGAATTCTATTTTGTACTGATAATCCCCCGGCTTGATCTTCAAATTCACGAGGCCGGCCCAGTATTCTCCGGATGGCGCCCCATACAGGCCGAGCTTGGCACAGGGCGTGTCCTTCGCCGTAATCACTTCGCCGTGCCGGAAGAAGATGATGTTTTTGATCTGGACGTCCGTCTGGAAATCGATTCCTGTGGCATGCCAGTTCAGAACCTGGCCAAAGGTGACGTGGGTGAGCAGGGTCCGGGTGGTCAGACCGGAACTGCGCACCGTCTGCGAAGGCTGGCCACGCGGCGGGCGATGCCCATGGCCAGCCGGCGGCGGGTCATCGGCCGGTAACGGCGCGCAATTCGCCGGATGGTTGTCGACGATGTACAGCGACCGCTGCAACGTCCCCGTCGACAGCGCGCCGATCACATCCACCACGCTCAAAATATTGATCTGGGGAATCATATCAGCGCCCCCCCTCATTCGCGACGGCCAGGGTCAGATCGGCGGGAAGCTCCATCACCCGACCACCGACGTTCAGTGAAAATGTGTAGCTGTATTCGCCTTTTGCCGACGACGCGACCTGTCCTTTCCAATAGACGAGACCTCCATCGTAGGCGGTTTCCAAGGTTGCGTTCGTCATCTTCGCCGCCGGTCCGGTCATACCGACGAATTCGACGAAGGTTTCGACTTCGAGCGGCGAGACCACCCAGGTCACGGCGGCGCCCGCGTCGATCGCCGACACGAGATGATCCGTGCCCAGGAACTGCGACCCTGCCGCCTTGTTGTTGTCGTACCAGAAAACGCTGCCGAGCAGTGTGCCCTTGGCCAGCGCCCGCGCGGCATTGACGACACCGACGATGCTTACCGCCCTCGCCGTCGGTCCGGCTGCGACGATCTTTGGCGAGGGGATCGTATCGAGGACGTCAAACGCGCCTAACTGCGAGAAATTCCAATGCGAGGTCAATGGCATCCTCCCTTCGTTACGATTTACCCGACAGTCGCCTTGCAGAGGTTTGCCCGGCAGGATGTCCGAACTCCATTCCAGCGGAGCTTAAAAGGGTCCAGCAAAGTGTCGAAATCATGAAAGTTGCACCATGCTCCCCTTATGATTGCCCCCCTCCGCTGAACGGCGACGGGGTACAGTCGCCGTCCGGCCTATTGGTTTCGGCACCGCTCAGATGAAGTCCTTGATCAATGGCGTTTTGCCGACACGGGTGCGATGGATGTCCGTCGAGTTCGGCGCAACCAGCTTGACCCCGAAACGATAGGCGGTATTTTCCAAAGCCGCATGTCGCCGCTCATTACGATCGAAGAAGGGCAGGCCGGCTTTCAGCGCGTCGATGAAGCAGGACCGGAGCCGTTCCGCGGAGACGTCGCGGGCGAGCTGGCGCGTCCACGCTTCCGGTTCGTCCACCGAGGCGACCAGGCACAGCACCCGCTGGTCACGATCGTTCTGGAATTGGACTTCGTGCGACTCCCTGTCGATGTCGAGGAAGCCAGCCTCTCGCAAAAGATCGCTGAGCCGCGTGTAAACCACACGGGCGGCATGATGCGTTTCGCCGATATGAAGAATATCGGAGCTGCGCCCGGCGAATTCGAAGCGCTCGGCCACAAGTTCGTCGGAGACGAGGGCCTCGCACCGAATCATTCGGTCGCCCAACTTCATCCGGATGATCGGGGCTTCCTTGGCGTGGAGACGGGTGACCAGCAATTCCCCCTCCTCGCCGACACCGACCCACCTTCCATCGGCGTCGACGATTTCAATCAGGTGCAACCCCGGAACACTGGTCAGGGAGCCGGTGGGATCGAGCTGGAGGCCAATGGCCTCGGCCTGGTTGGAGGCGAAGTAGCTGAGAACCTCCAGTTTAGGATAGAGATCCTTCAACTCCGCGAGTTTCTTCTTCTGAATGATGCCGCTGCCGTAGATGGCGAGGCGGAAGCTCTCGCGATCAGCCGGCGGCAAGGACCGCCCCAGCGGGATCAAAGCCTCGATCTCACGCGACATGCCCATCACCGCCTTCGGTCCCTCGAACGACATGATGTGATGGAAGACGATCTCCGACATCGTGCCGGCGGCGATGTAGTTGACCCCGGGGGTGCGCTGCAGCACACCGCCGATCATCGTCCCGCTGCTCCACATATCCGCGTCGGTGAGCGTCATGATGATCCATTTGATCGCGCCACCGCCGAGAAAGCCGGGAAGCACGAAGCTTCCCAGGAACTGTCCGGCGATCTCGTACGTGTCGTGCAATTCGCGCTGAGAATAGATGGTCTCGGCGGGCAAACCGCTACTGGTGCCGCCGCTGGCGATGACTTCGAAGCCGCCGCGCGTCATCGGCACGATCATGCCCTCGCGCTTTTGCATGAAGAAGGTGTTGAGGATATCGCGATCGGTGATCGGCAGCCGCTGCCAGTCCTCCCAGTCGCGCGGGACGGCGGAGAACCCGGCCCCGGCCAAATGCTCCCTCCACAAGGGATTGAGCAGCATCGAATTTATCATCTGCTGCAATCGGCGCAACGCGATGGCGTTTTGCGCGTCGATGTCGAGCTGGTGGAAAGGTTTGCCGAACAGAGCGGGACATAACCGAAGCTTGTCGGCGAACGTTGCCTGAGCGATCACGTCATCAACGCTTCGGGGAGACATTTCCTGAGCGGTAAACATCTGATCGAGCACGCGCGAATCGATCAATCCCTCTCTCCCTCATTCGTCGTCGACGGTGTCGTCGTCTTATGGGTTCCTCGTGGCGCGTTTCCGAAATTCGAAAATCGCTGGATCATACTGCTTCGAATTTCGGAAACGGAGCACTGGCGAATTCGATGGCACCCAGATCGGGGCACTCCATCAAATCAAGGCTCGGGCTGTCCTTGATCGAGGCGAACGCGGCCTTCCCCTGGTGACGATAGTCCTGATAGCGGATGCTATCGATCGACTCGAACCCGAAGCCCTTGAATATGCGGGCGGAAATGACATTGGTGGCCAGGGTGAAGGCTGCCCGGTAGCCTTTCGTCCGCGCATGTTCCAGCATCGCGCCGACCAGCGACCGCCCCAGGCCCCTTCCGGAAGACGCGGGGAGGACGCCAAAAGCGAAGAAATACAGGTGCGATCCCGGCGAGATCGTCCTCGTCGCGAAGTATCGGTCGTGACAGGTCCGCGAGATCTCCGCGATCGGCGCGAATTTGGCGCCTGCCTGAGCGCCACTGTCCACCGGTTCCGCCATCGCGTCGGTGGCGATCGCCACCGCGACGATCCGGTCGGTTTCGCCCTCACGCAAGACCATGCTCAAATCCTCGCGCGGAACCGCGGCGAGTTCCAGCCGGATCATCACCCGGAATTCATCGGGCGTGATCGCAAGCGCAGCCTCAATCGGATCGTTGCGGCAGAAGCTCTCCGTGAGCACCTCGATCGCTTCGGCGCAGTCGCGCTCGGAGAAAAGTGACAATGTCATTGCTGCCAGCATTTTTCGACGATATTGCCCAGGATGAAAATCAAGCTTCCGGGGCACTATTCCAGAATTTCCTCTCGACATCAATGGTTGTGTTGGGGAATATTTGTACGCGTAAAAAGGTAAGCGCTCTCGTCATCCCCGCGAAAGTACGGGGGGCGCATGCGGGGATCCATGCGACCGGCCGGACGCCCTCCCGCGCGGGCCTGACAAGGGGGATCGTCTAAACCACCATGGGAGATCCCCCGGCTCTGCCGGGGAGGCAGCAAAAGTTTGACGTATCCTGGAGTATAAAGCCGGGTGTCCATCGACGAAACTCCGCCTCGTGAGCCGCCAAAGCACACGAATGGGAATTCCATCGATG
>JAATGN010000105.1 GCA_015654615.1 Rhodospirillales bacterium | reverse complement strand
TCCCTGCCGGTGGAGAAAAAACTCCGCCGCGCCAGCGGCGGACACCGGCAGAGACGCCGGTGCCACTTTTCCTTATTCTTCCAGGACGGGTCGGCCGCCGGCCGGTGCGGAACGCGCCATGACGCGGTTATTCCTTAACGGACCCTTAGCCGCGCGACGGGACCATGAGGGTGGCGTCGCCATCGATCACCACCGTCGAACCGACCGTGACCGTGGTCTTGAAATTGGCGCGCTTCTTTTCCGGCAGCAGTTCGATCAGTTCGACCTTGGCGACGGCGGTATCGCCGATCTTGACCGGAGCCTTGAATTTGAGATTCTGCGCGATGTAGATGCAGCCGGGCCCCGGCAGCTTGGTCCCGAACACGGTGGAGATCAGGCCGGCGGACAGCATGCCATGGGCGATGCGGCCCTTGAACATGGTCTGGCTGGCATAGTCCTCGTTCAAATGAACGGGATTGGTGTCGCCGGACACGCCGGCGAAGAGAACGATGTCGGCCTCGGTGATCGTCTTGCCGAAGACCGCGGTTTGGCCGATCGTCAGATCTTCGAAAAAAAAGCCGTGCAAACTCATGGCGAGCCTCTCTTTAATCCTGCCTCGTCCGCCGCTTGACTTCGACCTCTCGTCCGTGCGCTGCCGAAGCGGGCTGCGGAGTATAGCGTTGCGGTTGCGGCAAAAGAAGCGGCAAGGAGCAGCCCGTCGCCCGTGCTCTGCTTTCGGCGGGCTCCTCCTTGCCGTAAGGTCATAGCCTATGGCGAAATGCCACCGCGACGTTCGAGGGAGATTTTCAGGTCATGCGCCACTTCGCGCTTTTGCTGCTGAGTTTGCCAATTCTCGCCGGATGCGCCGGATCTCCCGGCTGGGTCAATCCCGCCCTGCCGCAAGACCGCTGGAGCGCCGACTGGAGCGCCTGCCGCCGCGAGGCCGAGGAAAGCCTCGGGCCCAGCGCCTATGTCGATCCCGGCAACGAAAGGACCAGCAACCCGATGCAGATGGCCGACCAGGCCCGCAATGCGAAGCGATTCGACGCCCTGGTCGCCGCCTGCATGACCGACAAGGGATACCACCGGGCGAAATGAGCCCCATGCCGCGCTCGCCGGCCACCGGATAAGGAAAGCGGATGCCACGGATTTTCACCCAGCGCTTCCGCGTGCCGGAAGAGGCCATCGACGCCTTGGGGCATGTCAACAATTTGAGATATCTGGGCTGGATGCAGGATGTCGCCATCCAGCACTCCGCCGCCCAGGGCTGGCCGCTCGAACGCTATGTCGAAATCGGACAAGGCTGGGTGGTCCGGTCGCATTTCATCAAATACGTCCGTCCGGCGTTTGCCGGCGAGCAGATCAGCCTGTTCACCTGGGTCGCCGGATTCAGCCCGCGCAGCTCGCCGCGCAAATATCTGTTCTGGCGGGCCGCCGACCGGCAGGTCCTGGCGGAGGCCGAAACCATGTGGGTCTTCGTGGATCTGAAAACCGGCCATCCCTGTCATCTGCCCGAAACCGTGCGCGCCGCCTTCGAGATCGTCGACGACCCCGATGAAATCACCCGCCTGGCCCGCGCGGCGCCTTAAGCGATCGGAGTCGCACAGCGACGCTCTCGGAACCTGCCCGATGGCCTGGAGCACGGGCAGGATTTTGAGCAACACGGACGAACACGGACAGCCACGGACGACACGGATAAGAAAAAGCGCCGCAGGCATCTTCTGCGGGCGGCTTCGTTTTCTTCGCCGTTATTCCCAAACAGGCTCTTATCCGTGTGCATCCGTGGCTGTCCGTGTTCGTCCGTGTTACCCCAAATCCGTCGTCATCCCGAAGCCCAGCCCTCTTCGCAAAATGCATGAACGAATTCACCCGCTCGAAAGCGGGAATGACGCCTCCGCGCCGCTCGGGGCTCGGGCTCCGGGAAAGGTCCGTTTCGGGACGATCGCCTATCCCTCATATTTTATAATGTTTTCGGCAGCTTCCCCTTGACGCCCCCCGCCGGCCGGATCACAGTTCGTCCTGCCCCCATCTTCGGGGGGTACGAGCAATGCTTGTTCTCAGGGCAGGGTGCGATCCCCGACCGGCGGTAATCCTTAAGTTCGACATTGAGGAAAGCCCGCGAGCGCTCACCGTACAGCCGTACGGCGAGGTCAGCAGATCCGGTGAGAAACCGGGGCCGACGGTAATAGTCCGGATGGAAGAGGATGAGCCGACCGCAATCATGGGGGGGAAAGCCCTTCCGTGGTCTTGCGAGTCAGCACCCGGCGTCCGCCGTTCGCACGGCGGGCCCCGAGGAATGTCTTTTGATTTGCCCTGGTTCAGGCTCACCTCAGACAAGAGTTGAGAACATGAATCAGATATCGACCAAACTCAGTCCATTATCCCGCTTCGGCTCCCCGGCCGAAAGAGTCGCCCGCGCCGTCGCCCGGATCAAGAGCGGCGGCGGCGTCATCGTGGTGGACGACGAAGACCGCGAAAACGAAGGGGACATCATCTATCCGGCCGAAACCATCACGCCGGAGCAGATGAGCCTGCTGATCCGCGAGTGCTCGGGCATCGTCTGCCTGGTGCTGACCGAGGCCCGCCTCAAGGCCCTCGACCTGCCGCTCATGGTCGAAGACAACACATCGGCCTTCGGCACGGCCTTCGCCGTCACCATCGAGGCCCGGCAGGGGGTGACGACGGGCGTCTCGGCGGCCGATCGGGTCACCACCATCCGCGCCGCCATTGCCGACGAAAACGGCCCGGACGCCCTGGCCCGTCCCGGACATGTCTTTCCCCTGCGGGCCCATCCCGGCGGCATCCTGGAACGCCGGGGCCACACGGAGGCGACCATCGAATTGATGCTTCTGGCCGGCCGCAAACCCGCCGGCGTCCTGTGCGAACTGATGAATCCCGACGGAACGATGGCGCGCCTTCCGCAGTTGGCCGACTTTGCCCACCGGCATCAGATGCCGATGGTCAGCATCGAAGATCTGGTCGCCCATCGGACGGGCGCCTGAAAGGCGCTTGCCCGCCGCACCGGGACAAGCGGCCCCCGGACGCCCGGCGGAGGTTCCGCCCGCAGGCGACCGGGGACCGCTTGAACGACTGGGGTCCTTACAACCCTTCCGTTTTCCATTCCTTAAGACTTGGGCCCTTAGAATGTTCCGTTAACGGTGTGGAGACAGTTGAGGATGAAGCGCACGGATGACCCAACCGCCATCCAGCTGGCGGCCCAACCGGCGGCGACCCGGGTTCTTCCCAACATTCAGGCCGCCAGCCGGAATACCGGCGTCAGCTTCGGCTATCTGATGGCCCAGGCGAGCAAGGAAAGCGCCTTCGAGGCCGAAGCCGGCTCGCACGTCTCCTCGGCCGCCGGACTGTTCCAATTCACCAAGAACACCTGGCTGCACCTGATCAAGGCCCATGGGGCCGACCATGGGCTGGCCGACCTCGCCGAACAAATTCAGCGAAGCGGCAAGGGCGACTATGTCGTCCACGACGGCAAGGCGCGCCAGCAAATCCTCGATTTGCGGCGCGATCCCCAGGTTTCGGCGATGATGGCCGGAGAATATGCCAAGGACAACAAGTCCTGGCTGGAAAAAAGGCTCGGCCGTTCGGTCGATTCGACCGATCTCTACATGGCCCACTTCCTGGGGCCGGGCGGCGCCGCGAAGGTGCTGAAAGCCAAGGATCAGGACCCCACCCAGGCCGCCGCGGAACTGCTGCCGCAGGCCGCCCACAAGAATCCGTCGGTGTTCTACGACACCAATCGTTCGCCGCGCAGCGTCGCGGCCGTTTATGAGCGCATTCACCACGCCATCGACCGGCCGACGAAACAATACGCCCAACTGGAACCGGGGGGCGAAACCAGCCGCATCGGCGACGGCAAGGGCATCTATCACCCGCATGCCGAAAAGCGCAAGGGCGACCAGCCCTGGCCGTTCGAGACCGGCCAATGGCCGCCGGCTCTCGTTCCGGCCGCCGTGCAGGCCGAGGCGCCGTTCCCCGCCCCGGCGGAGAGCGACCAGCAGGTCGCCTACACCGATGTTTCGCAAAGCGCCGACCAGATCTCCGCCCCGATGCCGCCAGTGCTCGGCACCGCGGCGGACGCCGCGACGCCCCTGGCCAAATTGCTGAAGGGATTGTTCGGGTAACGACCGGTCCGTTCGGCAGCGGACTTGATTTCCACCGGCCGGACTGGTTAGAACTGCTGATCCCGGCGTGAGTTTTCCGCGAACGGACTTTCGCCGCGCGGGAAGCGCCGCCTTATCGAATCCCGCAATATTTTCGCAATGCGCGCTTTTCTTCCCGGCCAGCAACGCAACCACGGACGAGACCAACCGGAGTATTCCATGATCCTCTACAGCGTTCAGTGCAGCCACCAGCATGTCTTCGATGAATGGTTCTCGAATTCCGCCGACTACGACGCCAAGGCGGCGGCCAACGAAATCTGCTGTCCGGAATGCGGCGACCGGCAGGTGGAGAAGGCGATCATGGCGCCGTCCGTCGGCAGAAGCGCCGCGGCCGAACCGCCGCGCTGTCCGGCCGGCGGCTGCCAGGGCGGTTGCGCCTTCGCCAACAATTTCTGACCGGAAGACCGGCCGCGGCGCGCTTTCCCCCCCCCGGCCGGCAAGGCATTCGCAGACGACATCCGCCGGAAGAAAGCATGGGGGGATTTCAGAGCAAGGCGACACAGAGACCAAAAGAGGTTGTTACATCGCGCTCGCAGTATGGACGAATTGACCTGATTGCGAAGGCCGCAGAAAAGCCGGTCAACAGGCTAGAATTCGTTTTGGTCTCAAATGCTATTGACCAAGCGCGATATTGGGGCGATTTTTGTCCCCGTTCCTGATTCGGATCTTCGCACAATGGCATTACCACAGCTCCCTCCTCCGATCGACATCACGAATGAAACAAAGCGTGGCGTCATCGATGGTTTGAAAAAGGTTATTGACGTTTTCCAGACCAATGGGGTCCTGGAGAAGGAAATCGGCTATCAGGACGTCATCCACGATCCCGAGATCCTTTATAATTTCATTCAAACCTATAAGGCGAACAGCAAACTGGTCAGCCAGATCGTCGTCGCCAGGAACGGCGGACCGGTCGCCAATCCCGACACGCTGCTGATTTGCAACCTCAGCCTGGCCCAGATCCAGCAACTGCTGATCAAGACCTGCGCGCGCTATTTCCTGGAACGGGACACCCGCGAGGAAGAGGCCACGGTCACCGAAACGGTGACCAAGAAGCGCTTCCTCTTCTTCAAGACCACCGAACAGGTCGAGCGCAAGACCGGTGGCGGCTTCGACGAGCGCAAGGTCCGCGAAATCTCGCGCTACATGGCGTTCGACTGGCAGTTGCCGCTGCTCGGCGCCTATGCCGAACTCAATTCCGTGCAGCTTTTCGAGCTCGGCCAGGACATCGTCGCCTTGCAGTCGGCCGAGGCCATCCACGAATTCGCCAAATTCGACCAGCCGACCATCAAAAAAGCCAAGACCACGGCGGGCCAGGACTTTTCCAACATCCTGATGGTCCGCCCCGGCGCCGTCGGCGGCATCGCCACCTGGTCCAAGGACATGTATGGTTTCTACCGTCAGGCGCTGGGCGACAATGCCTTCGAATTTTTCTGTCGCGACAAAGCCTTCTATATGGTCTGCGCCTCCCTGGAAAAGCCGATGGCCCGCATCTACGGCGATGTCCTATGCTATATCGCCGCCGAAAATCTCGAAGAGATGCAGCGCCTCAACATCGACAAGGCCGATGTGCTGATCACCGCCATGAAATTCGCCTTCGGCGACAAGATCCGCGCCGTCCTGTCGCGTCCCGCCTTCGCCAAGGACATTCTTCGCAAGCTCGTGGAAAGTCTGCTGCACGTCTCGCAGGAAAAGAACCAACTGGCCATCTCGGCGCAGATCACCTGCAAGGCCATCGCCCCGCAGGTTTTGGACTGGCTGTCCAAGCAAGGCGCCTGAAAGGCGTCTTCTTTCGCCCCGCGGGCCCCGCTCCGGCCGGGCGCGGCGGCGAAACGACCGGGCATCATGCCCCGAACTCCAACGATTGTTGCGGTCCGGTTGATGTCGGCAAGTATTGAGCTATCTTTTCTATTATGATCTTCGGCTCAACGGAGGGCCGCGCCTTTCGCGCCGGAATTGCTCACAGGCGGTTTGCGTAAATGTTCCTGAACTTCTGGAAAGGCAAAGCGCCTCAGCCCTCCGCACCGCCGGGTCCGCCCGTCGACGTATCGTGGCAGCGCGACGAACGCGGCCATTTTCACCGTCTGCTGCGACTCCACCCCATCGAAGCGGGGCTGTCCGGCATCGGCGGCGTCTATGTCTTATGGTCGCACGGAATCAGTCCGAAATGGATCTACGCCGGCGCCACCGACGATCTCGGCGAGGCGATCGGACAAGCGCGCGACACCCAGCAGGTGTTGCTCTTCGAAGGACACGGCGGCGTCTATGTGACCTGGTCCCCGGTCAAGACCGAATATCGCGACGGCGTCGCGGCCTATCTGCGCACCTCGCTCACCCCCGAAATCATGATCGTTCTTCCCACCGACCATCCGCTCGCCGATGCGGATCCGATCGCGGTGTTCCCGCCGGCTTAAGGGGCCGTTCAGAAATAACGGCTTCGCTCTCTTCTTCGTCATCAACTCTCTTCTTCGTCATTGCGAGTTGCGCACCGACCGAGATCGACCCTCCTGGGTGAAAATGCCGTCACTGCGAGCGCAGCGAAGCAGTCCAGGACAGCCTGGCCCTCCGGATTGCCGCGTCGCTTCGCTCCTCGCAATGACGGCGTTTTCTTGTTAGTTCGCCACCGACCGCGCGCGGTCGGTGGCGAAAACCCGTCAGTGGCACCGGCGTCCCTGCCGGTGGAAAAGACTCCGCCGCGCCAGCGGCGGGGACGCCGGTGCCACTTTTCCTTATTCTTCCGCGGAACGCGCAACGACGCCATTGCTGAACGAGCCCTTGGACGCGGCGTCACGCCGCCTGGCCCGCGACGATGTCGACGATGTCGCCCATGATCGCCGTCAGATCGTAGTTCTTGGGCGTATAGATCCGGGCGCACCCCGCCGCCAGCAGCCGCCGTTCGTCCTCCGGCGGAATGATCCCGCCGGCGATCACCGGGATGTCGCCGAGACCGGCCGAGCGCATGCGTTCCAGCACCTCGGTGACCAGCGGCACATGCGACCCGGACAGGATGGAAAGCCCGACCATGTGGACCCCTTCCTCGAGGGCGGCATTGACGATCTGGGCCGGCGTCAGGCGGATGCCCTCGTAGACCACCTCCATCCCGGCGTCCCTGGCCCGCACGGCGATCTGTTCGGCCCCGTTGGAATGGCCGTCGAGGCCGGGCTTGCCGACCAGGATTTTGATGCGCCGGCCCAAACGGGCGCTCACTTGGGCGACTCTGTCCCGCACGTCCTGCAATTTTCCGCCGTCGTCCCGGTTCGCCGCGCGGGCGACGCCGGTCGGCGCCCGGAACTCGCCGAAGATCCGGCGAAGGCTGGCCGCCCATTCGCCGCCGGTGACTCCGGCATGCGCGCAGGCGATCGATGCCTCCATGATGTTCGCCCCCTCCCTGGCGGCGCGTTCCAGGGCCTGCAAGGCCGGCGATACGGCCTGGGGATCGCGCCCGGCCCGCCAGGCCTGGAGACGGGCGATCTGCGCCGCCTCGGCGCCGGGGTCCACCGTCAGAATGGTCCCCTCCCCGCCGGCGAGCGGACTGGCCGCCGCCTCGGTGAAGCGATTGACCCCCACCACCACCTGCTCGCCGGATTCGATGGCGGCGAGGCGCCGGCTGTTGGATTCGACCAGGCGCTGCTTCATGTAACTCGACTCGACCGCAACGACGGCGCCGCCCATGGCATCGAGCCGCGCCAGTTCCTCCGTCGCCTGGCGCTTCAGGGCGTCGACCTTGCGGGCGATCTCGGCCGAGCCGTCGAAGATGTCGCCGAATTCCAGCAGGTCCGTCTCATAGGCGACGATCTGCTGCAGCCGCAGCGACCATTGCTGATCCCACGGCCGCGGCAATCCCAGGGCTTCGTTCCAGGCCGGCAGCTGCACGGCCCGCGCCCGGGCGTTCTTCGACAGAACCACCGAGAGCATTTCCAGCAGGATGCGGTAGACGTTGTTCTCCGGCTGCTGCTCGGTCAGCCCCAGCGAATTGACCTGCACGCCGTAGCGGAAGCGGCGCATCTTCTCGTCGGCGACGCCGTAGCGGGTCAGGCAAACCTCATCCCACAGTTCGCAGAACGCCCGCATCTTGCACAATTCCGTGACGAAGCGAATGCCGGCATTGACGAAGAAGCTGATCCGGCCGACCACCTGATCGAACTCGTCCGCCGGAATCTGGCCCGACGCCTTGACCCGATCGAGAACGGCGATGGCGGTGGCCAGGGCGTAGGCCAGTTCCTGCTCCGGCGTCGCGCCGGCTTCCTGCAGGTGATAGGAACAGACGTTCATCGGATTCCATTTGGGAATCTCGCGATAGGCGAAGGCGATGAGGTCGGTGGTCAGCCGCAGCGAGGGTTCGGGCGGAAAGATATAGGTTCCGCGCGACAGATATTCCTTGATGATGTCGTTCTGCGTGGTGCCGGCCAGCGAGCGGCGGGCCGCGCCCTGTTTTTCGGCGGCCGCGACATAGAGGGCCATCAGCCAGGCGGCCGGCGCGTTGATGGTCATCGATGTGTTGGTCTGATCGAGCGGAATGCCCTCGAACAGGGTCATCATATCGCCCAGGTGACAGATCGGCACCCCGACCTTGCCGACCTCGCCCCGCGCCAGCGGATGATCGGAATCGTAGCCGGTCTGCGTCGGCAGGTCGAAAGCCACCGACAGGCCGGTCTGCCCCCGGGCCAGATTGGTCCGATAGAGGCGGTTGCTCTCGGTCGCCGAGGAGTGGCCGGAATAGGTCCGGAACAGCCAGGGCTTTTCGCGAGCCTCCGTCGCCTTTCGCGCTGCAGTAGCAGTCGGATCCGTCATCCTGGAAGCCTCCCATCGTCCGCGCCATCGCCCATGGATTCAAATGCTTAGCCGAATACTCGGCCAAATGTGCATTAAAATTTCTCATCTGCGTATATATACGCAAGAAACTATCATTTTGTGCATTGCGAAGAAAGCCGCAAAACGATAAGAATCGGTATCAGAGAGCTGGGGATCCATACGAGCATCCCAACCATGACGTTTGTCCAGGAACAACGGGCGCCAGCCCGAAAACGAAGGAGTTACGGACAATGAGCGAAGCGGTGCAGGCGATCGATCCCCAGCCGGGCCAGGTGATCAAAGACCTGTATGACGTCGGCGAAATTCCGCCGCTCGGTCACGTTCCCGCGAAAATGTACGCCTGGGCCATCCGCCGGGAACGCCATGGGCAGCCGAACGTCGCCATGCAATGCGAGGTCGTCGACACGCCCGAGATCGATTCCCACGAGGTCCTGATCATGGTGATGGCGGCCGGCGTCAATTACAACGGCGTGTGGGCGGCGCTCGGCAAGCCGATCTCTCCCTTCGACTACCACAAGGCGGCCTATCACATCGCCGGTTCGGACGCGGCCGGCATCGTCTGGAAGGTCGGCGCCAAGGTCAACCGCTGGAAAGTCGGCGACGAGGTCGTGGTGCACTGCAACCAGACCGACGGCGACGACGAGGAATGCAACGGCGGCGATCCGATGTTTTCGCCCAGCCAGCGCATCTGGGGTTATGAGACGCCCGACGGATCCTTCGCCCAGTTCACCCGCGTGCAGGCCCAGCAGGTGATGGCGCGGCCGCGCCATCTCACCTGGGAGGAATCCGGCTGTTACATTCTGACGCTGGCCACGGCCTATCGCATGCTGTTCGGCCATCGGCCGCACATCCTGCGGCCGGGCCACAATGTGCTGGTCTGGGGCGCCTCGGGCGGCTTGGGATCGATGGCCATCCAGCTGATCGCCGTATCGGGGGCCAATGCCATCGGGGTGATCTCCGAGGAGGACAAACGGGATTTCGTGATGAATCTCGGCGCCATGGGAGTGATCAACCGGCGGAAATTCGACTGTTGGGGACAATTGCCCGACGTCGACGGCGACCCCAAGGAATTCAGCGACTATATGAAGCGGGTCCGCGAATTCGGCAAGGCGATCTGGGACATCACCGGCAAGGGAAACGACGTCGATTTCGTCTTCGAGCACCCCGGCGAGGCGACCTTTCCGGTCTCCTGCAATGTGGTGAAAAGGGGCGGCATGGTGGTGTTCTGCGCCGGCACCACCGGGTACAACATCACCTTCGACGCCCGATTCGTCTGGATGCGGCAGAAACGCATCCAGGGCAGCCATTTCGCCAATCTGATGCAGGCGGCTCAGGCCAATCAATTGGTCATCGAACGGCGCATCGACCCCTGCATGTCGGAAATCTTCTCCTGGGAAGACATTCCGACGGCCCATATGAAAATGCTGGCGAACCAGCATAAGCCCGGAAACATGGCGGTCCTGGTCCAGGCGAAGAAGCCCGGCCGGCGGACGCTGGAAGAATGCATCGAGGGCTAGAAAACCAGAGGGACCCGCCCCCCGCCACCGTCATAGCTATCGTATTCACACAAGAGGATTGCGCTTCGGGATGGCGGCGGATTTTGGATAACACGGATGAACACGGACAGCCACGGATTCGCGCGGATAGGAAAAAGCGCCGCATCCCAGGCCGTCGGGCAGGTTCCGAGAACGAAGCAGTTGTGTGAATCCGATAGCACCGTCATGGCGGGCAAAGCGAAGCAATCCGGTCCTGCTCCCGGTTTCTGGATTGCGTCGCCTCCGGCTCGCAATGACAAAAGAAAAACCCCAGGGAGAGCCGCATGACCGTTCCGGACCAGCCAGACGTTCCGCTCGCCGACCTTCTGCCGCTCTGCGGCGACGCCCTGCAGACCGTCCGCGCCCTCCAGGCGATGGCTCGCCGGGGGGTTTGCGCCCTGGTGACGCGCGACGGCAAACTCGCAGCCGACCTGCTGGAAGCGCATCAATTCGCCGCCCATGGCTTCGCCTGGCTGTCCACCTATGCGCAAGCCCTGGCTCAGGCGCTGAACTGGGCCGAACGTCTGCAGAGCGCCGGAAAACTGGGCGTCTTGGAACGGCTGATCCTGCAAGCCGCCTTCGGCGAATATCTCAACCAGATTTTCGGCGGAATTCCGATGAGCCAGACGGAGTTCGCCCGTCCCGGCGATTTCGGTCTCGACGCCGCCGCCCTCGAAGGCGCGACAAGCGCCGCGGCGACCCGCCTGCGCGAACGGGGCAATACCGAGGCGGTGCGGCAACGGATCGCCCGCGAGATCGAAGACGGCCAGCACTTCGGCGAACCGGGGCTCGAGGACGAGACTTTGGATCTGATCCGCGACCAATTCCGCCGCTTCACCGAAGAGCAAGTGGCTCCCCATGCCCAGGGCTGGCATCTGAAGGACGAGCTGATCCCTCTGCCGGTGGTCGAGGCGATGGCCGAGCTGGGCGTCTTCGCCCTGTCGATTCCCGAAGAGCACGGCGGCCTGGGAATGGGCAAGACGGCGATGTGCGTGGTCACCGAGGAACTGTCCCGCGGCTCGCTCGGCGTCGGTTCGCTGGCGACCCGGACGGAAATCGCGGCGGAACTGATTCGCCTGGGCGGCAGCGAAGCGCAGAAGCGGCATTATCTGCCGAAACTGGCGTCCGGCGAGATTCTGCCGACCGCCGTCTTCACCGAACCCAACACCGGTTCCGACCTCGGCGCCCTGAAGACCCGGGCCGTCAGGCGGGGCGAGGTCTATGCGATCACCGGGTCGAAAACCTGGATCACCCACGCCGCCCGCTCGGACCTGATGGCCCTGCTCGTCCGCACCGATCCGCACAGCGCCGATTGGAAGGGGCTGTCCATGCTGCTGGGCGAAAAGCCGCGCGGCACGGACGCCGAGCCCTTTCCGGCCGCCGGGATGAGCGGCAGCGAGATCAAGGTGCTCGGCTATCGCGGCATGAAGGAATACGAGCTGGGATTCGACGGCTTCGAGGTCCCCGCCGCCAATCTGCTGGGCAATGTCGAGGGACAGGGCTTCAAGCAACTGATGGCGACCTTCGAATCGGCCCGCATCCAAACGGCGGCGCGCGCCGTCGGCGTCGCCCAGAGCGCTTTGGAAACCGGCATGCGCTACGCCCGGGAGCGCATGCAGTTCGGCAAGCCCCTCTACGCCTTTCCCCGGGTGTTCGGGAAAATCGCCTGGATGGCGGTGGAAACCATGCTGGTCCGCCAGCTCACCTATTTCGCCGCCCGGGAAAAGGACAGCGAACGCCGCTGCGACATCGAAGCGGGAATGGCCAAGCTTCTCGCCGCCCGCGTCGCCTGGGCGAATGCCGACAATGCCCTGCAGATCCACGGCGGCAACGGCTATGCCGAAGAATATCCGATCAGCCGGATCCTGTGCGACGCCCGCGTCCTCAACATCTTCGAAGGAGCGGCGGAAATCCAGGCGCAGGTCATCGCCCGCGGACTGCTTGGAACGCGGAATTGACCGGCCGGTTCTCGGGGGACGCGCTATGACGCCTCCGCTCCGCTCACCCGGGCGGGCTCAAAGGGACCGGAGTGGTTGTTTCGTCCCGGGCCCTCAGCCGTCTTCCAGGTGGAACAGGGCGGCGAGGCCGACCAGGCCGGTGACCGCCGGCGGCGTCCAGGCCGCCATCACCACCGGCAAGGTGGCCGACAGGCCCAGGGCGTAGACGACTTTCGAAAAGAAATAGAAAACGAAACCCGACATCACGCCGCCGATCACCCGCACCAGGAGACCGCCCGAGCGCAGATCGGGCTTCAGGGAAAAGACCGCCGCCACCAGCACCATGCTGATCAGCAGCATGGGTGAGGACAGCAGGGTTTGAAAATAGAGCTTCTGACGGTTGGCCGAGAATCCGGCGCTTTCGAAGAAATTGATGAAACCGGGCAGCTCCCAGAAGGAGATGGTCTCGGGCGAGGCGAAATTGTCCTGGATCTTGGCCAGGGTCAGTTGCGTGGCGAGATCGTAGGTCGGCACCTGCTCCACGGGACGTCCGGGGCGCAGGATGCGGGCCTCGGTCAGATGGAAGAACCCCTTGTCGAGTTGGCCGAGAACGGCTTCGATGCCGTACAGGAAATGCTCGTCGGCGTCGGCCACATAGACGCTGACCTCGCGCAGGCGCAGTTCGTAGCCGTCCTGGCGCACGGCGTTCGCATGCACGACGACCTGCTGGTCGCCATGGGTCTCGCGCAGCCACAGGCCGCTCTCGCCGACCAGCAGCGGACTGGCGCCGCCGCCGCGCAGCAGCATCTGGTCCTGCAGCCGCTCGTAGCGCTTGTAAAGCGTCGCGGCCAGCGGATTGAAGGCCACCACATTGACCACGCCGATGATCATGACGACGACCATCACCGGCGCCAGCATCTCCCAGGCCGAGACGCCGACCGACCGGGTGACCACCAGTTCGCGCGACCGCGTCATCGTCCAAAAGGCCGTCATGGCGCCGATCATCACGGCGAACGGCAGGATCAGCTGCACCATCTGCGGCAGCTTGAACAGGGCCATCTCGAGAATGATCTTGAAGTCGATCTCGACGTGGGTGGCCGTCCGGCGCATCAGTTCGATGACGTCGAAAAGGAAGATCAATCCCATAATCACCCCCAGCGCGCCGAGGAACGCCGTGAAAAAATGGCGGCTGATATAGAAGCTGAGAATGGGGGAAAAACGCATGGAGTCCTTGTCTGTCCAGATCCGGTCGTTGCGAGCGATTATAGCCATTCACCCGGCGGGCGCTATAACATGTCTTCGCGTATCGCCTTAGATCAAGGAACAATCGGCCATGGTGCGACTGACACGCATCTATACCCGCAGCGGCGACAAGGGCAAGACATCCCTCGGCGACGGGCGCCGCATCGTCAAGCACGACCTGAGAGTCGAGGCCTATGGCACGATCGACGAAGCCAACGCGATCATCGGATTGGCCCGCCTGCAGACCGCCCATGCCCCGGCCGTCGACGCCATGCTCCGGCGCATTCAGAACGATCTTTTCGACTTGGGCGCCGATCTGTGCGTTCCGGCGGGGCCGGACGCCGCGGCCGGGCTGCGGATCGTGCAGCCGCAGATCGACCGCCTGGAACAGGAAATCGATGCGATGAACGCCGCGCTGGCCCCGCTTGCCAGCTTCATCCTGCCGGGAGGAACGGCCGGCGCCGCCCATCTGCATTTCGGACGCACCGTCGTCCGGCGGGCCGAACGGCTGATCTGCCGGCTGGCCGAGGTGGAAACCGTCAATCCCCTGGCGGTCGCCTATGTCAATCGGCTATCGGACCATCTGTTCGTCCTGGCCCGGCATATGAACAAGGACGAGGGCGGGGACATCCTCTGGGTTCCCGGGGAGACTCGACAAATTGTTAACGATTAGGGGTGCCGGTTGACAACAAAATGTCGTCGCCATAGGGTGCAGTGCAATAGGGAGGGATGGGACAATGGCCCTCATCATCACACAACCGTAAGAGCCGCCTTCCGGCCGGCTCGAAACTGAAAAAGAGGTCCCATGAAGGTTCTGGTGGCTGTCAAACGAGTGGTCGATTACAACGTCAAGATTCGCGTCAAGGCGGATGGCTCGGGCGTTGACACCAACAACGTCAAATTTACCATGAACCCCTTCGACGAAAGCGCCGTCGAGGAGGCGGTCCGTCTCAAGGAAGCCGGCAAGGCGAGCGAAATCGTCGTGGTGTCGATGGGGCCGCCGCAGGCCCAGGACACCATCCGCACGGCGCTGGCCATGGGGGCCGACCGCGGCATCCTGGTGGGCAGCGAGTCCGAACTGCAGCCCTTGGCCGTGGCCAAGCTGCTGAAGGCCATCGTCGCCAGGGAGCAGCCGTCGCTGATCATCCTCGGCAAGCAGGCGATCGACGACGATTCCAATCAAACGGGCCAGATGCTGGCCGCCCTGTTGGGCTGGCCGCAGGGAACCTTCGCCTCCAAGCTGGTGGTCGACGGCGAAAAAGCCGAGGTCACCCGGGAAATCGACGGCGGATTGGAAACGATCGCCGTTTCGCTGCCGGCCGTCGTCACCGTCGACCTGCGCCTCAACGAGCCGCGCTACGCTTCCCTGCCCAATATCATGAAGGCGAAGAAGAAGCCGATCGACACGCTCTCGCCGGCCGATCTCGGCGTCGACGCCGCGCCCCGCCTCGTCACCCTCAAGGTCGAGGAACCGCCCCGCCGCAAGGCCGGCGTCAAGGTGGCGACCATCGCCGAACTGGTCGGCAAACTGAAAAACGAAGCGAAGGTGATCTGACTATGAGCGTCCTGGTCATTGCCGAACATGACAATGCCGCCTTGAAGCCGGCGACCCTCAATACCGTCACCGCCGCCCTGCAGCTGGGCGGCGACGTCCATGTGCTGGTGGCCGGCCACCAGGCCCGGGCCGCGGCCGACGCCGCCGCCAGGATTTCCGGCGTCGCCAAGGTCCTGCTGGCCGACGACGCCATCTACGCCCATGGCTTGGCCGAGCCGCTGTCCCTGCTGATCACCGCGGTCGGCCGCGGCTATCAGGCGATCCTCGCCCCGGCCACCACCAGCGGCAAGAATGTTCTGCCGCGGGTGGCCGCCCTGCTGGACGTCGCGCAATTGTCCGATATTTCCGCCATCGTCTCGCCCGACACCTTCGTGCGTCCGATCTATGCCGGAAATGCCCTGGCCACCGTGCAGAGCAAGGATGCGCTCAAGGTCATCACGGTCCGCAGCACCTCTTTCGAAGCCGCCAGGGGCGACGGGGGCCAGGCGCCGGTCGAGACGATCGCCGCGCAGGAGAACCCGGCCGGCTCGACCTTCGTCAGCCAGCAGATCTCGAAATCCGAGCGGCCGGAACTGACCGCCGCGCAGATCATCGTCTCGGGCGGTCGCGGCATGGGCTCGCAAGAGAACTTCCAGCTGCTGGAAGCGGTGGCCGACAAATTGGGCGCCGCCGTCGGCGCGACGCGCGCCGCCGTCGACGCCGGCTTCGTCCCCAACGATCTGCAGATCGGACAGACCGGCAAGATCGTCGCTCCCGAACTCTATATCGCCGTCGCCATTTCCGGAGCCATCCAGCATCTGGCCGGAATGAAGGACAGCAAGGTCATCGTCGCCATCAACAAGGACGAGGAAGCGCCGATCTTCCAAGTGGCCGACTACGGCCTGGTCGCCGACCTGTTCCAAGCTTTGCCGGAACTCGCAGCGGAGTTGAGCAAGTGACATCACAATCCATCCAGCCCCTGCAAGGGGATTCCAGTGCGATCCGAACTATTGGCGTCATCGGTGCGGGGCAGATGGGCAATGGTGTCGCTCATGTCTGCGCCGTCTCCGGCTTCTCGGTCAAACTGGTCGATGTCGCCGAGAGCCAATTGGCCAAGGAGGTCGGAACCATCGGCAAGAATCTCGACCGGCAGATCAGCCGGGGCAAGATCTCGGCCGAAGACAAGGCCGCGGCGATGGCGCGCATCGAGACCAGCACCGATTACGCGATCTTCGCCGATGCCGATCTGGTCATCGAGGCGGCGACCGAGAACGAGGTCGTCAAGAAGCAGATCCTGGCCAAGCTCTGCCCGGTTCTGAAACCCGAAGCCTATATCGCCTCGAACACCTCCTCGATCTCGATCACCCGCCTGGGCGCGTCGACCGACCGGCCGGCCCGCTTCATGGGGATGCATTTCATGAATCCGGTGC
>JAATGN010000159.1 GCA_015654615.1 Rhodospirillales bacterium | reverse complement strand
TCGTGCTGATCCGCGCCGCCGCTGGTCAGATTGAGGTCGACGCCGTTTGACCTGACCTTCGCGTAACCGTTACGCGCTGGTCTTGCGCTGTGGGACGCGGCCGGCTTCGAGGGCCGGGACGCGATGATCGGACGAGCCGATGGACGGCGCACCGCGATTGGCCGCTTGACCGTCGCGGGGCCATTCGTTTCGACACGAAAATAGGCGATGCTGGACTGCAGTTGCTCGGCCTGCGCCGCCAGTTCCTCCGAGGTCGCCGACATCTGCTCCGATGCGCTCGCGTTCTGCTGCGTCACTTTGTCGAGCTGCTGGATCGCCTGATTGATCTGATCGGCACCCACATCCTGCTCGCGGCACGCGGCGCTGATCTCGGTCACCAGCTCCGCCGTTTTCTTGATGTCGGGCACCAGCCTTGTCAGCATTTCGCCTGCTTCCTCGGCGGCCTTCACGGTTTGCGTCGATACCGTACCAATCTCCGTCGCCGCGGTCTGACTGCGCTCGGCCAGCTTGCGGACCTCGGAGGCGACGACGGCGAAGCCGCGGCCGTGTTCGCCGGCCCGGGCCGCCTCGACGGCGGCGTTGAGGGCCAGCAGGTCGGTCTGGCGAGCGATCTCCTGGACGATGGTGATCTTTTCGGCGATGGTCTGCATGGCGCTGACCGCCTTGCCGACGGCCTCGCCGCTGGTCTGGGCGTCGGTGGCCGACTGGCGGGCCATCCGTTCGGTCTGGGCGGCGTTGTCGGCCGTCTGCTTGATGTTGGCGGCCATCTGCTCCATCGAGGCCGAGGCCTCCTCGGTCGACGAGGCCTGTTCCGAGGCGCCCTGCGACAATTGCTCGGCGCCGGCGGACAGCTGCTGGCTACCGCTCGAGACATTGTCCGAGGCCGACAGGACATTGCCGACCACCGACCTCAGGCGGTCCACCATCGCGTTGATATAACCCAGAAGGTCGCCGATCTCGTCGCGCGAGGCGATGTCGGCGGTCTGGGTCAGGTCTCCGGCGGCGACGGCCCGCGCCAGGGCTCCGGCCCGGCCCAGGCCGCGGTTCAAGGTCAGGATGATCCAGACCGCGGCCGCCAGGGAAATGATCATGGTGCCCACCATCATGGCGATCAGCAGGGCGCGGGCCTCCTCATAACGTGCATCGGCCATTTTGATGGCCTCGCCCAATTTGGTTTCGGCCAGGGCCAGGTAATCGTCGATGGCGGTCTGCACTTCCAGCTTGGCCTGGCGAACCTGGGTGACGGAGATTTCCTGGGCGCGGATGTTGCCGCCCTCGCGATTGATGGCGACGACCTGTCCCTGGACCTTGAGCCAGCGGTCCAGGCCGTCGGCGATTTGGTCGGCGGCCGCCCGGTCGTCTTCCGGCAACTGGCCTCGCAAGGCCTCTTTCTGTCGCCGCAGAACATTGGCTTCATCGGACAGTTTCGCTTCGAATCGGGCGAGATCGGCCATCGAATCGACCAGAATGAAGGATTGCTCGTCGGCCCAGAGCGTCGCGACGGCGGTGCGCAAACGAGACACCGTCAAAGCGGCACGGGCCCGATCCGGCGTCGCCGTGCCGGATTCGTAGCGCTCCGACAGGCGGTCGAGCAAGGCCAGCGTCGCCGTCATGGCCGGCCGTCCCTCGTTCTCGGTCAAATGCCGGGCCCGGGCGCTGGAATTGAGGCGGGCCTGTTCGAGCGCCTTGTCTTCGGCGGTGACGAAATGGTCCCAGCCGAGATCGAATTTTTCGATCTTGGTTTTTCCCTCGGCCGAGGCCATCGCATAAATTCTGTCGCGCGTCGTCTTGATTTCGCTGCGCGTCTTATTGATGGCGTCGATGTATTCGTTGATCTCCGCCTCGGTTGAGGAAATAATCGCGTTCTTCTGCGCGACGATATCGACCTGCAATAACGTGTTCAGCTTTTGGGTCAAGGTAAGGCGCGGAGCCCAGACCTTTCCGACTTCGTTCAGTTCGCCGTCAAGCTGACTGAGGCTGTTGACGCCGACGCCGACACTGATGGCCGAAAACAGAATGGCCAAGCCGAAGGCCACCGATAGTTTCAATTTCACGGTAAAACGCATCGCTTCCTCACTTCTGCCGCCCGGCATCGCTGTTGATCGGCGCGGTCATTGGGAGAACGCCGCCGGTTGAGTCGTTTTCAATAACGTTCGAATTCGGCATCCCTGGCGTCGGCGCCGCCGGCCAGATCGAGCGAAAATCCTTCATTGCGTCCATTGCTTTTGGCATCCGCCGGCTTGCGGGCCGCCGTCGCCTTGTCGCGTTTCGGGGGCGTCGCCGCTGCCTTGTCGCGTTTCGGAGGGATCGCCGGCGCGCTTGGCCTCGTTTCGGCCGGCCGGCGCGGGGCGGCTTTTTCCCGGGCGGCCCTTTCGGTGCGGAAATAGGCAATGGTCTCCTGCAACTGCTCGGCCTGGGCGGCCAACTCCTCGGAGGTGGCCGACATCTCTTCCGAGGCCCCGGCGTTCTGCTGGGTGACGGTGTCGAGCTGCTGGATCGCCAGATTGATCTGTTCGGCCCCGATGGTCTGCTCGCGGCAGGCCGCCGAGATCTCCTCGACCAGCTCGGCGGTCTTCTTGATGTCGGGAACCAGCCTGGTCAACATGCTGCCGGCCTCGGCGGCCACCTTGACGGTGTGGGAGGACAGCGTGCTGATCTCGGCCGCCGCCGCCTGGCTGC
>JAATGN010000015.1 GCA_015654615.1 Rhodospirillales bacterium | reverse complement strand
TCCGCCGCGGGGCGGCGGACACCGGCAGGGACGCCGGTGCCACTTTCCCTTGCTTCACAAGCTTTTTCGCCGGGACGATGGCACAGGGATCGATCCCGTTTGATCGCAAAGCGCTCTAGGCTGCATGCGATGCCTTCGCCTCCGGCTTCGGCAGGCTCAAGCCCCGTTCACTTCGGCCACGGTGGCGCGGACGTCCCTGCCCGCCTCTTTTCGGAAAAAGGCGGGCCCGGAGGCCCGCCCCACCGGCCAAGGTGTTACACGCCGTCGTCGTCGACGTCGATGACCAGGCGCCCGCGGACCTGGCCGTGCAGGATCTTGTCGGCCAGGCCGGGCAGATCCTTGAGACCGGCCCGGCCGGTCAGCGCATCCAGCTTGGCGAGCGGCAAATCGCGCCCCAGGCGGTCCCAGGCGGCGATGCGTCCGGTTTTTGGGCACATGACCGAATCGATGCCCAACAAATTGACACCGCGCAACAGGAAGGGCAGCACCGTGGTCGAAAGCTCGTTGCCGCCGGCCAGACCGCAGGCGGATACCGAGCCGCCGTATTTCACCGCCGTCAGCAAGGAGGCCAGGGTGACGCCGCCCACCGCGTCGATCGCCCCGGCCCAGCGCTCGGTCGCCAGCGGGCGGCTGGGCGGGTTCGACAGCTCGGCCCGCTCGATGATGGTCGAGGCTCCCAGGTCGCGCAGATAGTCATGTTCGGCGGCCCGCCCGGTGGAGGCGGCGACCTGATAGCCGAGCCTGGCCAGGATGGCCACCGCCACGCTGCCCACCCCGCCGGCCGCGCCGGTGACCAGAACCTCGCCCTTTTCGGGGGTCAGGCCATGCGCTTCCAGCGCGATGACCGCCAGCATGGCGGTCAAGCCGGCCGTTCCGATCGCCATCGTCTGTTCCAGGGTCAGACCGGCGGGCCGTTTGACCAGCCAGTCCCCCTTGACCCGCGCCTTCTGGGAATAGCCGCCCCAATGGATCTCGCCGACCCGCCAGCCGGTCGAGACCACCTCGTCGCCCGGTTTGAAATCGGCGTGTTCGGACGATTCGACGACGCCGGCAAAATCGACGCCCGGCACATGCGGATAGCTGCGGACCAGCCGTCCGATCCCTTTGATGACCATTCCGTCCTTGTAATTCAAGGTCGAGGCCCGCACCCGAACCGTGACGTCGCCCGGCGGCAACCGGTCGTCGGACAGGCGCTGGATACCGGCGGCGACCTTGCCGTCCCGCTCTTCCAGGACCAGCGCGGAAAATTCGTCTTTGCTCATGTCAGGATCTCCTGTTTGGACAACACTAGCGAGCCCGATGCGCGCCGGCAATCGCCCGAACGGCGATCGCGCCGATTTTTAAGAGTGGCTCCGCCACCGGACGCCCGGGGCAAATTAAAGGAAAAAAATTCCGTTTTTTCGCTACACTCTTGCCAGGCCATGGGCGGAGAGACCGGTTGAGCGCCAGCGGCACATTCACCAGCGGCCGGACGCGTTCGCGCGTCGAAGCCGAATTGCGCGTCGTCGGCAATAGCCTGGAGATTCGCGATCCCCGCGACAAGCTGATGCTGGCCCAATGGGCCTATGCCGACATGATGCCGATCCAGCCCTTAAAGCCCGGCCGGCCGGTGAAAAGGTTGCGCCTCGTCTGCCACAACGATCCCGAGGCCCGCCTGTTGATCGACGACCCGGCGATGATCGCCCTGCTTCAAAAGGCCAATCGCGCCCTCAGACCGCCGCGCCGCCCCTTGCCGCCCTGGGCGCGCAAGGTCGCGGCAGGCCTCGGCGCCCTGCTGATCCTCGGAGCGCTGCTGGAATGTCTGGTCGCCGCGGCCGGTCCTTTGGCGCGGTCTCTGCCGCCTTCGTGGGAAAGGACCGTCGACCGCAGGCTGGCCGATCATCTGATCGGCTTTTTGGGCGGCGCCTGCAATGGCCCCGGCGGCCAGGCGGCGCTCGACACCCTGGGACAAAGATTCGACCGCGACGCCGCCAGAAATCTTCCGGTCCGCCTGCGTGCGGTGAAAATGTCCGCGATCAATGCCTTTGCCATTCCCGGCGGCACCATCGTCGTCACGTCGGGCCTGCTCGACGACGTCGAAACGGCCGATCAACTGGCCGCGGCGATCGCCCATCAACTGGCGCATCTCGATTTGAACCATACGGCCGAACACATCATTCATCGCACCGGCCTCGGCATGATGGCCCTGGCCGCCTTCGACACCGTCCTGCCTTTTTCCACGGCCGCGCTGGAAAACCTCCAGAGTCTTTCCTACAGCCGCCAGGAGGAGGCCGAAGCCTATGTCCTGGGCGAGGCCCTGCTGCAAAAGGCGGACATTCCCGTTCAATCCATGGGCAGTTATTTCCGGCTGCAGGAACTGCGCGAAAGGACGAGAGGACGTCCGACGGACTTCCAGGCCGCCCATCCAGTCCCCAGGAAACGCCAGGAACAGCAAGGGATTCAACCGTTTTCCCGTCCGGCGGCCAGCGATCGGGACTGGTCATTGCTTCGAAATATCTGCTCTTGAGGCAACGGCATGGCTCTTGCGTGGGTTAAAGCACACCGAAAGGCGCTTATCAGCCCAGGAGGGTGCTATGGACGACGTCATACGATCGCAGCGGGAATACAGGCTGACCTCCGCCGAAATTCTCTATACGCCGCACGACCGGCCGCATGTCTTGGAATGCTTCGTCTGGCAGGATTATGACAGCGCCCCGGACTATCCGGAGCTTCGGCGCTTCCTGAAATTCTGGGCGCACCATATCGACATCCAGCTGCATTCCGTGCGCATCGCGAACCTCGACCTGCCGCGGCCCAACGGGTTCGTCTACGCCGCCTATTCGACGGCGATCCATTAGAGCGGCCAAGCGCGCGGAGGCGCGCGCCCGGCGAGGGACATCAAGAAAAGCCGGAGCGTGATGCCGATTTAAGGCATCGCCCTCTGGCTAGCGGTCGGCGGCGAGACGCAGGAACAGCCGTTTCAGGGTATCGACCTGCGCGACGTAAGCCGCGGCGCCATGGTCGCCGCAGCGCTCGTCGGGCGCCAGCTGGAAGCCCCGATGCGCGAAGGCCCTGGCCGGACCGGCGCCGCACAGATGGATGAGGGCGGCGAGGTCCTGCTTCTGCTGGGGACTGGCCGTCGGCCCGATCCGGTGCGCCAGGATCGCCGCGACGCCGCGATCCAGAAAAACCGCCGTGAGCTCGATGGCGTGAGCCGGGATGACGCGGGTGTAGAGGCCGTTGAACCAGCAGCCCTGCCAATCGTCCCAGGCGCCGGCTTCGACGACCGTATGGTGGCGGATGCAATAACGCCGCGCCTCGGCGAAGGCCGGATCGGTCATCTGATACATGCCGACCGAACTCGAGGCGGGCCGGTAAATGGAGAAGAGATCGGTGGTCAGGCGCCAGCGCCAATAGGTATGCGCCACCGGATCGCCGGCGCTTTCCATCTGGGCCAGCGCCGCCAGCAATTCGGGCGTGATGGTGACGGTGGCATATTCGCGGAAGAGCGGACCATAGTCCCGCCAGGTCTCGGCCGGCATCTTGTTGAGCACGCCGCTGACCGGAAAGAGCATCTCGGCCGGCTTGCGCACCACCTGATAGACCAGGTTGGTCGCCGCGAAGAGCACGAGGGTCACCACCAGGATGGTCACGGTGCGGACGGCCGGCGGCAGGGCGGTCCAGAACCGCCACCACCGGCCGGCCCGAGCCCGCCAACGGTCGAGCCGCTGCTGAAGCGCGGTCCGCTTTTGACGGCGGCCGGGCGTCTGCTTGCGGGGGGGCGTTTCGACGGCGCGTTTTGGAGGCATGGCGATGACGGCGCATTATGCCCGGCCGCCGGCTTTCGCGCCAGATCGGCGATCGGGGCGGGCCGACGACAATGACGGCGCCGGAATTGCATGTTCCCGACGAACGCGACGGGGTAGAATATCGGGCCGATCACGGGCGCGACGGTACGGGAACGTCCTCAAGAGAGCCGGATGGGAAGCATGCTCGTCGACCTCTCCCACATTTTCGAAGACGGCATGCCGGGGTTCGTCATGCGTGCGAAGGACGGCGACGGCGTGCCGCTCTCGGCCACGATCCGGCCATTCCTGACCCATGAGCAATCGGCGCATTTCTATGACGGGAAAGCATCGTTCGAACTGACGGAAATTCGGTTCCAGACGTCGGTCGGCACCTATATCGACGCCCCGCGGCACCGGTTCGCCGGGTTGCGCGATATCTCCGAACTGAGGTTGGAGGAACTGGTGCTGCCCGGCGTCGTCGTGCATGTTCCCGAGGCGCGCGCCGGCGAGCGGTTGGGACTGGAACGGGCCGTTCTGCCGGACGATATCGACGGCAAGGCCGTGCTTTTCCGTTTCGACTGGGACCGACACTGGGGCCGCCCGGCTTACGACGCCTATCCCCATATCGGGCGCGACGTCATCGACCGCCTGATTTCCGGCCATGCCAAACTTGTCGGGGTGGACGCCCTCAATATCGACGATCGCGGCGATCCCGAACGTCCCGCCCATACGGAATTGCTGCGGCGAGACATCCTGGTCGTCGAAAATCTGGCGAATCTCGCCGCCCTGCCGCCCGCCGGCTTCCGCTTCTTCGCGGTTCCGATCAAGGCGAAGGACACGGCGACGATGACCGTCCGCGCCTTCGCCGAGATCGGATCCGCACGAGGCTGATCAGGCGGCGCTCCCGCTTTTGGCGTGCAGCAGGCGCGCCATGTCCCGAATGGTCGGATGATGGAGCGTCTCCACCACCGAGGTCGCCTTGCCCAGTTCCACTTCTATCAAGGAGACCAGGACCGTCGCCAACAGGGAGTCGCCGCCGAGATCGAAAAAGTTGTCGTCGAGATCGATGGCCTCAAGGCCGAGCACCTCGCTCCACAGCCGGCGCAGCCGGATCTCGGTCTCGGACTGCGTCTCCGGCGCCAGAACGGCGTCGTCCGCCGTCGCCGTCGCGGGCGGCGGCAGCCTGGCCAGATCGACCTTGCCGCTGGCGTTGAGCGGCAGGGAATCGACACGGATGATGTGCTTGGGCATCATGTAGTCCGGCAAGATCCGGGCGAGATATTCGCGAAGCTCGGCCACATTCACCCGTCCGCTCGAAACGTAATAGGCATGAAGCGCGGGTTGCCCGGCGGCGCCCTCGCGCACCGCCACCACCGCCTCCTGCACGACGCCATGCGATAAATCGCGCGGCGTGTAGCCGATCTCGGCAAGGATGTCGTGGACATGTTCGCCGGGGTGCACGGTGAGTTCCTCCCGCGCCGCCGTTCGGCTGTTGACACCGAGCCGGATGTCCCAGCTTAGCGGCGCGGCATAATTGTGGTGGCCTTTTTCCATGTGATGCACATAGATGCCGACGTCGTTGATGCGGCAGTTGGTCGAGCACAGGCCGGTATCCCGCGGCGCCGACCAGCGTTCGTCGCGGGCGGCGAGATAGTGCAGGACCTCGGCCGCCGGGGCCGGATCGTAACGGAAGAAATCCACATAGCGGATGCTATCCGTTTCCCGCGCCAGAACGTCGTTGAGTCCCACCGACCGCGCAATCGGATCCTCCCGGATATTGAAGAGCCGGCGGTGCGTATCGAGCCGGTCGTCGATCTCCGCCGGATCGAGAATGCCTTGCTCGAAAAGTCGCTTCAGCTTGGTCTCGAAGATCTGTCCGCGCGACAGTCCGGTGACGACGACGCCAATTCCGCGCTGGCGGGCGAGTTGCGTGCCGAGCAGGGTAAGGGCGCGGAAGCAGCCGTCGCAGACGGTGCTTTCATGCCGCAGGCTTTCGGCGAAGACCTCTTTCATCTGCGCCAGCGTCGCGGTCACGTGCGGAACGCCGTAGGTTCGCGTGGTGCGCTCGATATTGTCCAGCGCCGTGCGCGAGATATAGCCGTTGTCGAAAGTGAAGGTGGCGACCCGATAGCCGAGTTCGATCAGGCGCAGCAGAACATAGCTGCTGTCCTTGCCGCCGCTGTAGAGCAGCAGGCAATTCTCGCCGGCGGCGTCGCCGCGTTCGGCCCGTGCCGTTTCCATCAGGGCGGTGAAATCGCTTTCGGTGCCGAAATAGCGCTCGGCGCTGTCCCGGTGGCTGTCGGCAAGCGCGCAGACCGAGCAGAGTCCGTCCGATACCGTCACGCCGGGATGGCGGGTATCGAGCAGGCAGCGTTCGCAATAGGCGACCTCGCGGCCGGTGTCGTCACGGCGAAAGCCGAGCAGCGCGCTTTCGATTTCCGCCGGTTCGATACGCACGCCGCGAATCTTGATCTGCCGATCGCACCGTCCCAGGCATTGCAGCAAGCCGTCCGGCGTGAAGCGGCCCAGGTCGCCGGTGCGATAGTGCATGGTTCCGTCCGCGCCTTGGCGGAAACGGTCCCGCGTCATCGCCGGCAGGCCGAGATATCCGCCGCCGACCGCGACGCCGCCGATGGCGATTTCGCCGATTTGTCCGTCCGGCGCCGGCGCGCCGGACTCGTCGAGAAGACTGACGACGACGTTCGGAAGGGCGCGTCCGACCGGCACGAAGCCCAGCCGTTCCATCTCGTCGGGATCGACCCGATGGAATGTCGCGTCGATCGCGCATTCCGCGGTGCCGTAGAGATTGACGATCGAGACCTTTTGTGGTCCGCCGAAGCGGGCCCAGAAGATCCGGACGGCATCGGGGGTCATCGCCTCCCCGCCGATCAGCAGCAGGCGTGGCGAGAGGCGGTTGCCGAGCGAGGCGGGCGCGTTGGCGAGCAGGCGCAAATGCGTCGGCGTGCCGTCCGCGACGTCGATGTTCGCCGCGTTCAGCGCGGCCAGCAGGGCGCCTCCGTCGAAGCGGCTGGCCTCCGGCATGATATGGAGGCAATGTCCCTGCAGCAGGGCGCCGAAAATCTGCTGGATCGAGGGATCGAACACGAAAGGCGCCACCAGCGCCACCTTCAGCCGCTTCGCGCCGGCCGGATATATGGTCTCGGCGAGGCCGGCGACGAGGTTGAGCAGCGCCGCGTCCGTGTTGATCGCGCCTTTCGGTTCTCCGGTCGAGCCGGAGGTGTGGATGACATAGGCCGTGCCCCCCGGCACCGCATCGGCGATCACGGCAGGGGGGCGGCCGGATCCGGCGAGCGTCTCGATGTCGATGAGATGCGCGGCGTGGCGATATTCCTCCGCCGCGTCGCACTGCGACAGCGCCTCGCCGGTGGTCAGCACCAGGCCGACATGGCTTTCGCGCAGGATCAGCCGGTTCCTTTGCGACGGGGCGTCGATGCTGAGCGGCAGGAAGGCGCCGCCGGCCTTCAGAATGGCCAGATAGGCGACGGCGCTCTCGACGCCGCGTCCGGTCATGACCGCGACCAGGGCCCCTTCCGTCACACCCAGTTCGGCAAGATGGCGGGCGAGCCTGTCGGACATGTGGTCGAGCGTCGCGTAGCTCAGGCTGCGGCCCGCCGCCACCACCGCCGGCCCGTCCGCTTCGGCGCGCGCGGCCGCGGCGAAGCGCGCGATGATCTGGTCGCGCGCCCAATCCTGCCCGTATGAGGCGCTTTTCTGTTGCATGTTCACGGGTCCTGCTCCTCAGGTCATTTGGACGTGTTGCGCATGGATTTCGGCCGGGTGCCGCCACCCGGGCCGGCTGATCAATGCGGCGATGCCGCCGTCGAGGTCGACGTTTTCTCCGCGGATCTCCGCATGCGATACGGCGTTGGCGAAGCGCGTGAAATCGAGGATCTGCTCCAGCGACAGGCCGCTGCGCTGCAGATAGGGAACGGTCCAGATGCTGAACCCGTAAAGCGGCAGTTGCAGCGAATGGCGCACCTCGTGGATCATCTTTTCCTTGTGCGTGATCGCCTCGCGCCAATCCATGGTCGCATGGCGCCAGGCGTAGCCCGCGCCGGCGATATCGAACTCGGCGCGCCGCTTCTCGATCGGCGCCTGGGTGTCGTGGTAATAGACCTGAACATTGTAAAAGGAAGGCTTGGCCTCGTTCAGAAAGTCGATCGATTGCCGGACCGTTTCGGCGGTTTCGCCGGGAAAGCCGACGATCATGGAGGCGAGAGAGAGGATCCCCCGTTCGGTCAATTTGCCGATGCTTTCGCAATAGCGGTCGATGCGCGCGAATTTGCGCATGTTCTTGAGGATTTCGGGGGCGCCGGATTCGACGCCGAGATAGACGCCCAGGCAGCCGCTCTCCCGCATCAGGTCCAGCGCCTCGTCGTCGCAGCTCGAACAACGGAAGAACGAGACCCAGCGGAAATCGAACCGGTTGCGGATCATCATCCGGCAGATCTGCTTGAAACGCGGGAAGGGGACGTTGAAAGTGTCGTCGATGAAGACCACGTCGCGGACGCCGGCCTCTTTCATGGCGCGCAGTTCGCGTTCGATATCCTCGACCGCAAGGTAGGTGTGGTCGCCGGCCATCGCCGGGTAATTGCAGAATTCGCAGGAGAAGGGGCAACTGCGCGCCGTCCGCATGTAATTGATCGGCGTGAAGGCGGTGGGCGAAAAGCCGGTCCAGTCGATGATGTTTTCGGCGAGATCGTTGTTTTCCGCCTCGCGGGGCGTCCGCGTCAGACTGCCGTCCGCCGCCCGGAAGGTCAGGTTGGGCACGGCCAGGAGATCGCCGCCGTCGGCCAGCGTGCGGACAAGGTGGGCCAGGGTTTTTTCACCCTGCGGGCTTTCGATGTGGATATCGGCGCCGATGGAGCGGAAGGTCAGCGCCTGGACGCGTTCCGGCTGGCTTCGGCTCAGGCTGGCGATATGCGGGCCGCCGACGACGATATGGGCGTCGCGATTGAGGCGGCGGACGAAGGCGACGATCTCGCGGATCGGATCGTCGTCGACATAGTAGGTCGTCGTGATGGCGACGCAGACGGGATCGCGCGCCAGCAATCGCGCGATGGCGTCCCGGCCGTTATTGAAAAAATTCACCCCTTCGGCGTTAAGTCCGGCCTTTCGTAAGAAGTTCACCAGATAAGCGACGCCGAGATGCGGCGCCTGAAACGTATTGAGGTCGTAGCGTCGATCGTTGGCCCGCTCCAGGACCAAATTCAGGAGCTCTATATAGGTGTGGCGTCGATCGCCGATATTGATGGAGTTGGTGACGACCTCGCTATGGCTGGCCGAGCGATCGGCGAATTGTTTCTGCTTCTCGGCGAAGGCCGCGAAATTCACATCGTTGTGACCGATCACGATGCAATGGAGCGGCGGCGTCGACGCCTGCGACACGGCAAGGCTGAAATCGTCATGAGGCATCGTCTGCACCCTTTTTCCAGTCGTCGTGAATTTCACGCTGTCGCGTTTCGTCCATCCACATCGTCGCGGCGGCGCGTCTTCGCACGGAGCCGTTCCTTGTTTTCATCGTCTTGAAAAAGCGATTTCTCCGGGGTCAGGTGCCGCTCTCCCGTTCCAGGGGATGATCCGGCGCCATCGTGTCAGGCGCGGGGGCGGTCCGGTCGCCGGCCGGTCGGCCGGCGCGGGCCATGCCGAGGACGATCTCGTAGGACAGCGCCTCGATCGTGGGGGCGTCGAACAGGACGCGGACCGGCAGATCGACATGGAAGACCTCGCCGATCTGGGCGACCAGGCGCGTGGCCAGCAGCGAGTGACCGCCCAGTTCGAAGAAGTTTTCGGTCACGCCGACCGCCTCGCGCCGCAGGAGACGTTGCCAGATGCCGGCGATTCGGCGTTCCAGCGAAGTCCGCGGCGCCTGCCCGCAATTGGCGCGCCCCGCCGGGGCGACCACCCGGGCCAAAGCGGCGCGATCCTGCTTGCCGCTGGGCGTCAAGGGAATCCGGGGGACGGCGATCAGGACGCCCGGCCGCATGTGTTCGGGAAGCACGCGGCGCAATTCGTTGAGAACAGGTTTGGGATCGAAGTCCTCGACTTCGCCGCGCGGCACGACGTAACCGGCCAGGTCGCGGTCGGCAACGTTCTCGCCGCGTGCGACCACGACCGCATCGGCGATGCCGGGGATGGTCTTCAGCACCGTTTCGATTTCGCCCGGTTCGATGCGGAAGCCGCGGATTTTCACCTGCTGGTCGCGGCGGCCGAGGAATTCGATGCGTCCGCGGCCGTCCAGGCGGCCGAGATCGCCGGTCCGATAGATGGCGCGGCCGTCTTCCGCCAATTGGACGAAGCGCGCGGCGGTCTCCTCGGGCCGGTTGAGATAGCCCCGGGCGAGAGCCTTTCCGGCGACGACGATCTCGCCGACGATCCCGGGCGGCACCGGCCGCAGGCGTTCGTCGACGATGAAAACGGCGGTTCCGTCGATCGGCCGGCCGATCGGCGGCAGCACGGGCCAGGCCGATGCCGGGCCGTCGAGCGGTTCTTCGGTGACGACGTGGGTTTCCGCCGGACCATATTGGTTGAACAGACGGCACTGCGGAGCCGCCCCGAACCAGGCCGCGATGTCGGGGGTGATCTTCAAGGCCTCGCCGGCCGTGACCACCGTCCGCAGCGTGGCGGGCCGGCGGCCGCTCCGCCTGATCTCCTGCGCCAGTTGATCAAGCGCGACGTAGGGCAGGTGGATCCTTTCTATCCGGGCGCTTTCGATCCGCGCCAGAAGGGCCGCGGGATCGCGGCGTTCGGCCTCGGGGAGGCAGACGAGACTGCCGCCGCCGCCCCAGGTGGCGAACATCTCCTGAAAGGCGACGTCGAAGCCGAGCGGGGCGAGCTGAAGCGTGCGGGGCGCCGGCAGGCCCGAACGGCGCAATTGCCAGTTCATCAAATTCGCCAGCGCCCGGTGCGGCATCACCACGCCCTTCGGCCGTCCGGTGGAGCCCGACGTATAGACGATATACGCCGGATCTTCGGGATGGAGGGGCCGCCGCCGGATCCCGGCGTCGCCGGGCCCATCCGCATCGGCGCGCACCGCCAGGCAGTTCCAATGCGCGGCCAGCCAGTCGGGCGGGGCGTCGGCCAGGACGACCGGCGGACGCGCGTCGTCGAGCATCAGGGAAAGCCGCGCTTGCGGATATTGCGGATCCAGCACCAGGCACGCCCCGCCGGCTTTGAGCACCGCCAGCACCGCGATGCCGAAATTCGCCGAGCGATCGAGATGAATGCCGACCGGGCTGCCCGGTTCGACGCCTTGCGCGACCAGCCGCGCCGCCATCCCCGCCGCGGCGCGATCGAGCGCGCCATAGCACAGGATCGCGTCCCCGTCTTCGAGCGCGGCGGCGTCCGGGGTGCGGACGGCCTGCGCTTCGAACAGGCGATGCAGGAGTTCCGGGTCCCGCCGCGCCTCGGCCGCCGCCGGCGGCGCCGCGGTCAACGCCGCCGTTTCCTCGGGCGAAAGCAGCGGGATGGCGGCGACCTCGCCGTCCGGATCCTCGGCAATGGCGCCGAGGAGCCGGCGGTAATAATCCAGCCAGCGCGCGACGGTCCGTTCGTCGAACAGGGCGCGGGCATATTCGGCGGCGACCAGCAGACCGCCTTCGTCCTCCATCACCTGCAATGTCAGATCGAATTTGGCGGTGTGGTGATCGATGGCGGTCGTATCGGCGGCCGGGCCGGCGGAATCGTCCCCGGCGACCGCGCCGCCGGTGGTTTCGTCCTGGCGGGCGTCATGCAGGAACATGGTCTGGAACAATGGGTTGTGACTCGGGTCGCGCCGTGGCTGGAGTTCCTCGACCAGTTTTTCGAAGGGAATTTCGGCGTGGGAAAGCGCCGTCACCAGCGTGGCGGCGATGCGGTCGAGCATCTGGGAGAACCGTTCCTGCGGCTCGGTCCGGGACCGCACGAGAACCGTATTGGCGAAAAAGCCGCAGATTTTCTCCAGTTCGGGACGCCCGCGATTGGCCACCGGCGTCCCGACGACCAGATCGGCCTGGCCGGAAAGGCGATGCAGCAAAGCGACGAAGCTGCTCAGATAGGTGATGAAAGGCGTGGTGTTGTGCGATCGCGCCAAGGCGCGCAAGGGTTTGGCCACATCGTCAGGAATGCGGATCGTCAGCGCCGCGCCCTCGAAGGATTGATGCACCGGTCGAGGACGGTCCGCCGGCAATTCGAGCAGGGCCGGCGCATTTTCGAGCACGCCGCGCCAATGCGCCGTCAGTTCGTCGAGCCTTGCCCCGCGCAGGCGCCGCCGCTCCCATACGGCGTAATCGGCATATTGCAGCGAGGGCTGCGGCAGATGGCAGGTCCGACCGCCGCGGACGGCGTCATAAAGGGCGCGGAATTCGCTTTTCAAGATCCGCATCGACCAGGCGTCGACGACGATATGATGCAGGGTGAACAGCAAAAACGCCTCGCCGCCGGCCGGGGCGAGCAGGGTCGCGCGAAACAGCGGGCCGGTTTCGAGATCGAAGGGGTGGCGGATTTCCGCGCCGATGGCCTCGTTCAATGCCGTCTGCGTGCCGATGGCGCCGGTGACGATCTTCAGCGCGACCGCTCCCGGCGGATGGATCAATTGCGCGGGCGCGCCGTCGAAGCGCGGAAAGCTGGTCCGCAGAATCTCATGCCGCGCGACGAGGGCCTCGAGCGCCCGCGGCAGGGCCGCGCGGTCCGGCCCGGTGCCGAGCGGCAGGATTTCCGCCACATTATAGAAAGGTGTCTCCGGCTGGAATTGGTCGAGAAACCACAGGCGCTCCTGCGCGAAGGACAACGGCGGCGGCGGATCGCGCGGGACTTTCACGAGCGCCGGCTCGCGGTCGTTCCGCCGCGTCGGCGGCGCCGCCGCGATCAGCGCGTCGAGACCGGCCAGCGTCGGCGCGGCGAAGAAGTCGCCGATGCCGATCTCCACGCCGTACATCGCCCCGATCCGGCCAAGGATCTGCATCGCGATCAGCGACGTGCCGCCGAGATCGAAGAAATTGTCCTCGATCTTGCTCTCCGTCGTGCCGAGCAATCCGGCCCACAAGTCGCGCAGAGCGGCCAGTCGCGGCGTGACGGCGGCGACTGGCGCCGTCGCGCCCGGCAGCGCCCGCGTTTCCAGGCGCGACAGCCGGGCCTCGTCGATGTCTCCCCAGACGTCGCGCGGCAATGGTGCCGCGACGAGATGGAAGATGTCCGGCAGGACGCCGGTCGGGGACGCGTCGCGCAGGAATTGGATGAGATCGGCCGCTGTGGGGGGCGCCCCCGCCGGGTTCAGATAGGCCTCGAGGAAAAGGGGCGCGTCGTCCGTGCGCCCGCCGGGGGACGGGGCGGCCGAACGGCGTCCGGTGCCGGCGACGACGGTCGCGTCGCGGAGGCCCGGATGCCGGCGCAGGCGACGCTCCACCGCGTCGAGATCGACCATCCGTCCGCGCAGCGGAAGGCGACGGTCCGTCTTGCCGAGAATGCGAAAGGCGCCGTCTTCCATCTGCTGGGCCCGGACGCGGCTTTGCTCCCCCCGTGCCGTGAGGATGCGCCCGACGACCCCCGGCGCGACCGGATGGCCCCGGGCATCGCCGATAAAACCGCGGGCGCCCTCGGCGAAGCGCCAGACGGGATCGGCGCCGGCCGATTCGGCGATCCAGGCGGCGGAACCATGCTCGGGGCTGCCGTGGAACAGCGTGATCCGGCCCAGCCAGGCCTCCGGCCAGGTGCGGCGGATCGCATCCGGCAGCGAACCGCCGAAGCACAGAATCCGTCGCGGCGGCGCACTGCTGCGGGCGGGGAGCACTTCGGCGAGCCTCGAAGCGTCGGCCAGGACGATCGTATCGGCAAGGTCGCCGATTTCTTCCGTCCCGAGGACCGCCGCCGTCGCGCCGGGGAGATGTTTCGCGGCCAGCGCGAGGACCGGGGACTCCGGCGCGGCGAGGATCGCGAAGCGTTCTTCCGCCGTCGGCGCCGCCATGCGCCGCAGCCAGGCCGGCGCCTCGTCCGGTCCGGCCGGCGGTCCGGCCGGCGTATGGATCGGCGCGTCGAAATAGCGCAGGTCTCCGATGGCCCGATCGGGATCTTCCATCGCCGCGCGGGTCAGGATGCGGAAATGCCGGATCATCCGTTCGATGGCCGATCGCGGGAACAAGTCCGACGCATATTCGACGGCGCCGATGAAACGTTCGCCCTGCCCGGTCAGCGCCAGCGTCAGATCGAATTTGGCGGTGCCGGTTCCGCTGACCTCCACGATACGATCGCCGAGACTGCGTTCGCCGAACACCGGCGAGGCGTGGGCCCGGCTCCATCCCGGCTGGAAGGCGAACATGATCTGAAATATCGGATGATGAGCCGCCACGCGTTGCGAGGAGCGTTCCTCGACCAGGATTTCGAAGGGCAGGTCCTGGTGGTCGTAGGCGTCGAGTTGCGTCCGCCGCACGCGGGCGAGCGCTTCGCGAAAGCCGATGCCGCCGTCCAGACGGGTGCAGAGCACGACGGTATTGGCGAAATAACCGATGAGGTTTTTATATTCCTCGGCCACGCGATCGGTGACGGCCGTGCCGACGACCAGGGTGCCGATGCCGGTGTAGCGATGGAGCAGGACCTTGAAGCAGGTGAGGAGGACCATGACCTCCGTGGCGTTTTCGGCGGCGGCCAGTCGGCGCACCGCCCGGCAGACCGCCTCGGGCAGTTCGAACTCCAGGACCTGGCCGCGATTGCTGCGGACCGGCGGGCGCTGTTCTTGCGCGAAGGGCAGATCGAGAACGACCGGCGCGCCCTCCAGGCATTTGTCCCAATGCCGCAGCAGCGTCCGGCGGCGCGCCGGCGTCAGGCGTTTCCGCTGGGCCCGGCAGTAATCGGCGTATTGGCGCGGCAGGTCGGGCAGGGGGGAGGGAAGCCCCGCCTCGAAGGCGTCGTACAGGACGGTGATCTCATGGCGCAGGATTTCCGCCGAGCGGCCGTCGCAGGCGATGTGATGCAGGGTCAGCATCAAGGCATGGTCGGCGTGATCGAAGCGGAACAGGCGGGCCCGCAAGAGCGGCCCGTTTTCCAGATCGAAGGGCCTGGCCGCCTCGGCCTCGATCGCCGTCCGTTCGGCTTCCCAGCGTTTTTCCGGCGGCAGGCCGGAAAGGTCCTCGGTCTCGAGGGCGATCGTCGGCTCGTCGGACGGAATTTGCACCGGCTCCAGGCCGTCGAGGGCGAAGGTCGACCGCAGGACGGCATGGCGGCGCACGACGTCCTCGAGGGCGCGCCGCAGGTGGCCGACATGGATCGGGCGCTGCAGCGGCACGAGGAACGGCACGTTGTAGAGCGCCGTCAGGGGATTCATCTGATGGGCGAGCCAGATCTGCTCCTGCCCATAGGACAGGGGTGCCGCGGCGTGCGGGATGGAGGGGGCTTCCTCGATTCGATGCCGGTTCGCGGCCTGCGCCTGAAGCGCGCCGATCAATACCGCCAACCCCGATGCCGTGGGATTTTCGAAGAAGACCATCAGGGGAACGGCGATATCGAACCGCGTGTCGAGTTCCGCCACGACCCGAAAGGCGCGGAGCGAATCTCCGCCGAGATCGAAGAAATTGTCTTCGGGGGCCGCCCTTTCGATTGCCAGGACGCGCCGGAAGGCCCCGAGGATCGCCGCCTCCGTCGCGGTGGACGGGGCGGCTTGCGCCGCTTCTGCGTCCGCCGTCGCGGTTTCGATCCAGGGGCTGTCCGCCTCGTTGGCGCGGACGCGGCAGCGCAGGTCGGCGGCGAGCCATGGATGGCGCTGCCGCGCCGCGCCGATGAGGCGCTGGCGAACCTCTTCCGGTTTCCCGCCGGTCGCGGTAAGGCGGAGGGCATCGCGCCGCCCCTCTTCGCGCAGCACGTCCAGCCTCAGGGAGGTCGGCGCGCCGGCGGCGCGCAATTGGGCGGCCAGCGCCGCAAGATTGAGGCGCCGCCCGTTGACGAGAACCTGCTCGGCCAGCAGGCCGAGGCGGCGCACCGTTCCGCCGAGTTCGCGAACCGCGGCGAATTCCGTCGGTGTCCAGTCCGCATCGGACGAGGTTTTGAGATAGAGCCGTCCGGGGGCTTCCGGCGGCATGGCGCGGCCGTCCCGGTCACGAACGGAAGCCAGCGCCGATTCGTCGGCCGCGCTGGTCAATGGGCCGCGGCATTCTGCTTCGTCGGCGATGGCGAGTTCCGCCAGCGGCACGTCCGGGGCGGCGACGCAAAGTCCGGCGAGGCGCAGGAAGCGGCGGATGAAATCCGCCATCGCGTCGGTTCGATAAAGATCCGTCCGATATTCGCAAAGGCCCGACAGACCATGCGGTCCGACCGTCATCTGGAGGGTGAGGTCGAATTTCGCATGGCTCTCATAGACGTCTTCCAGAAGCCGCGAGACGTCGAAGGCCGAAGCGTCCAGGCCGGCCCCGAAGGCGGAACCGTCCGCTGCCGCCTCGAAACCGGTCTCGAGCGAGAAGGCGATCTGGAACAGCGGATTATGATCGAGCGACCGCACGGGGGCGAGAACGCCGACCAGCTTTTCGAACGGAACGTCCTGATGGCTTTGCGCGGCGAGGCTCGTTTCGCGCAATTGGCGCAGCAGCGCCCGGAAGGACGGCGCCCGCCGCACATGGCCGCGCAGCAGTAGCGTGTTCACGAAAAATCCGACGAGCGGCGCGGTTTCGGCCCGCATGCGTCCGGCGACGGGCACGCCGATCACGATGTCGTCGCGCGCCGTGTATTTCGAGATCAACAATTCGAAGACGGAAAGGAAGAAGGTGAAGGGCGTGGTGGCTTCCCGCTCGCAAAAAGCCTTGATGTCCCGAAAGCTGTCCGCGCCGAGCGTGAAATAGCGCGATTCCCCGTTGGCGGACGGTCGGGCCGGGCGGGGGGCGCAGAACGGCAGTTCGAGCAAAGCCGGTGCGTCGCGCAGTTGTTCGCGCCAATAGTCCAGGTCCCGCTCATGCCCGTGTTCGGCCGATCTTTCCCGCTGCCAGGCCGCGTAATCGCCGAACTGGATGGGGAGCGGCGCCAGGGGCGACGGCGAAAATTGACTGTAGGCGGCCAGCAGCGCGCGGATCTCGCGTTCCAGGACCTGCAGCGACCAGCCGTCCGAGATGATGTGATGCATGACGCATTGCAACACGAACGCGTCGTCGCCGATCTGGTAGAGGCAGCAGCGCCAGAGCGGTCCGCGCGTCAGGTCGAAGGGCGCGGTCGTCTCCTCGGCGCTGAAAAGACGCCACGCCGCGTCGCGCTTCGGGCCGGACAACCCGCGCAGGTCGCGTTCGACGAGCGGCGGCATGAAGGGATCGCCGACATGCTGGACCGGTTCGCCCCGATAAAGGCCGATGGTGGTGCGCAAGATCTCGTGGCGCCGTGTGAGGTCGTAGAGGCAGCGCTTCAAGACGGGCAGGCTGACGCCGCCGAGCGGAATCACCAGGGCCAGGTGATAGCTGGCGTCCCCCGGAACCATCTGCTCCAGGAACCATAGCCGCTCCTGGGCGAAGGAAAGCGGTGCGCGCTCGCGCTCGACGCGCGGCAGGATCGCGTCACGCGCCATCGCATGTTTTCCGCGCCGCAGCGCGCGTTCCAGCCTGGCCAGGGCCGACGGGGACAGGTCGCGGATTCGTGCCTCCACGTCCCGTCGCCGGCGAGCGCGGACGGTCGATGCGATATCAGACGAGATGATGGCCTCCCATCGCCTGCGCCAACAGCGCCATCATCTCGCGCGTCTGGGTCTGGATGAGGTCGTGGCTGCCCCTTACGCTTGCGAAATGGAACGCGCGGCTCGTGTGGGCGCGCCAGGCGTCGACGTCGCTTTCGGGGGTGATCCTGTCGTCCGTGCCGGCTATGGCGGTGATCGGAACGGACAGCGGCGCATCGCGCCTGCAAACGTAGGCCTCAGCCATTTCGAAATCGCAACGAAGCAGGGGCAGGAACGCCTTCAATGCCCGCTGATCGTTGAGCAGCCATTCCGGCGCGAAGCCGAGCGCCCGGATCTGTCCGGTCAGCGCATCGTCGTCCAGCGCATAAAGCGGCTGATGCCGGGGCGGCAGATGGGGGGCGCGGCAGCACGACACGATCAGATGCCGCGGCGGCGCGGCGCCGGCGGCGGCCAGCGCCGCGATCAGTTCGTAGGCGACGAGCGCCCCGGTGCAGTCTCCGAAAAACAGCATGTCGCGTCCCGCGAGAGCGTCGATCGCCGGCAACAGCGCCTCCACCGCGTCGCCGAGCGCGCGAAACGGCGGCTCCTTGATTCTTTTCTGGCGACCGGGAAACTGCACGGCGAGCAGTTCGATCTCGGAGGGTATTTCGGTTCTCCAAGGACGGAACACCGACGCGCTGCTTCCGGCGTTGGGAAAGCAGACCAGGGCCAGCCGGGCGCCCGGCGTTCCGCCAAGCTGGACGAACCAGTCATTTCCGGCGGTCGATACATCCGACATGTTTCAGGCGGCCTGCGTGGTGGCGGCGTTGACGGCGACGATCTGCTGGGTGACGAATTGGATCGCCGCGGGGTCGAGTTCGGCCAGTCCATGTGCCGAAAGCGCCGAGCGAACGCCCTCGGAATATCTTCCACCGGCGGCGGCGAGGGTTTCGTTGGCCGAATTGTCGATGCTGTTCAAAGCGTCGCGATAGGTTTGCCATGCGGCATTCCAGGCGGCGATCGTTTCCGGCGCATGGAAGGATGCGTCGGCATGTCCCGCCCAGGCGCTGCGGAGCGTTTCCGACGCCGCGGCGTCGGGTTGGACGGGCAGATTGCGATAGGCATGGAGATAGGCCGTGTAACTGTCGATCCAGGCGTGGAGCGATTGGGCGGCAAGTTTCTGGGTCGTCTGCCGATATTCGGCCTGTGCCTTCTCGACGGCTGCCGCCTTTTCGGTTTGGACGCGATCCACGGATTGCGTATAGGTCGAAATCAGCGCTTCAAGCTCTCCGGACAGGCCGGGAGATGACTTTTCCTTTACGGCGCTCTCTTTCTTGGCTCTCTTGTCGTTGTCCTTGGTCTCTTCCATGACGTGAAACTCCAAATAATGTCAACTATTGATGTGACGTTTCGTGCCGATCGTTAATCAAGGACGTGTGAAACCGTTAAAAATACTTGTCGATATCGGCCTCGCGCGGCCCGCCGGAACACCGCCGACGCCCGGTGCATGCCGGTCGAGAGCGCTTGCCGGTGGCCCCCCGTGAAGGCCATGTCGAAAATTCGGCCCAGGCAGATCGTCCAGCTGATCGATAGTAATATCGATTATCATGATATCAATATTAAGATGAATCGGTGAAAATATGCGTATGTTGGGAAAATTTTCCGAATCATATGATTTATATTTTCATTTGTGAAAATAATATCATGAATTATTATTGTTGCAATTATTGCTTAAGATGATGTTTTACGATAGATTTTCGTATCACATCATATTACGAAAGGTATGTAGTTTATTGCTTAAGCGTCGGGCCGCCTGCTTCACCTGCGTCCCGGGGTTGCATTGCCGTCACGCGGCGTCGGCGAAATGGCGGCCTGATCAGCCGGATTTCCTCGACCAGCCTGATGATGTCGGCGAGGCCGGCCGCGGGTTCATGATCGCCAGCCGCAGCCGGCGTCGTCCCCGAAAGGGCCGCTCGGGCGTTTCAAGGACGTGGCGCGATCATTGAGAAACTTATCCCTGGATCCACAGGCGAAGCGCCGCATAGGCCCGCCAGGGGCGCCAGGCTTCGGCGATCTGCAGCAGGGCGGCCGGGGTCGGACGGCCTTCGGCGGTTTCCAGGGCGCGGAGCAGTCCGAGGTCGGCGGCGGGAAAGGCGTCCGGTTCGCGCAAGGCCCGCATGGCGATATAGTGGGCGGTCCAGGGGCCGATGCCGGGCAGGCGTCCCAGCCGCAGCACCTTGTCTTCCAGCGTTTCGCCCAGTCCCAGCAGGCCGGGGTCGGCGCACAAGGCGGACGCCAGGCCTTGCAAGGTGGCGGCCCGGCTTTTGGTCAGGCCGATGCCGGTCAGGTCCGCCGCGGCGACGGCGGCGCTTTCCGGGAACAGGCGGGTGACGGCGCCGGCCTCGTCACCGTCGCCGGGGGCCAACGGCTGGCCGCAGGCCGCGGCCAGGCGTCCGGCGACGGTGGTCGCGGCGGCGACGCTGATCTGCTGGCCGAGGATGGCCCGCACCGCCAGTTCGAAATCGTCCCAGGCCCCCGGCACGCGGATGCCCGGACGCTGCCGGACCCGCTCGGCCAACAGCGGCGTGGCGGCCAGATGGCCGTCGATGAGCAGCATGTCGGCATCGAGGTCGAACAGGCGGCGCAGGCGGGCCACCACCGTCGCCAGGCTGCCGACGGCGTCGGTATGAATGCTCGCCAGCAAATGGTTCCGGCCCTGCGGCCGGCGGACCAGGACGCGCCCCCGGCCCGACGGAAAGCCGAAGCTTCGGCAATAGACCCCGCCGCTCACGCTTTCGACGCCGGGAATGGCGCGGCTCCGCAGGAAGTCGAGCATCGCCGGCCAATCGTAAGGCGGGGCGAACGGCAGCTTGAGGACGACGCCGAGGCTGGGCGCGCCGTTCCGGCCGGTGGTCCGTCGCAAGCTTTGCGGCGCCCGGTCATAGGTCCGCCGGAAGACGTCGTTGAAGCGGCGGATGCTGCCAAATCCCGCCGCCAGGGCGATGTCGGTCATCGACAGGGCCGTTTCATCGACCAGCCGCTTGGCGAACAGGATGCGGTGCGCCTGCGCCACCGCGACGGGCGAGGCGCCGACGTGCCGATCGAACAGGCGGCGCAGATGCCGGGCGCCAACGCCCAGGCGAGCGGCCAATTGTTCGACGCCGTCCGCGTCGAGGCCGCCTTCGGCGATCAGATGCAAGGCGCGGGCGACCGTATTGGCGGTGCCCCGCCAGCCGGCCTGGCCGGGGGCCACCTCGGGGCGGCAGCGCAGGCATGGCCGGAAGCCCATCTGGTGGGCGGCGCCGGCACTGGGCAGGAAAAGGCAGTTCTCGAGTTTCGGCGTCCTGGCCGGGCAGATCGGCCGGCAATAGATCCCGGTGCTGACCACCGCGGTATAGAAACGTCCGTCGAAGCGGACGTCGCGGGTCTGCAGGGCGCGATAGCAGGCCGCGCGGTCGAGATCGCCGCCGGCCGGCGAAAAGGTCATCGTCCGGCCTCGTGGGCCAGCAGCCAGCGCTTGCGTTCCAGTCCGCCGGCATAGCCGGTCAGCGATCCGTCGGCGCCGATCACCCGATGGCAGGGGACGATGACGCCGACCGGATTGGAGCCGTTGGCCAGGCCGACGGCGCGGACCGCGCTCGGCCGGTCGATCGAGGCCGCCAGGGCGCCGTAGCTGATCGGCCGGCCGACCGGAATGCGGCGCAGGGCCGCCCATACGGCACGCTGGAAAGGGGTTCCGCCGGTCTCGACCGGGATGGCGTCGATGGCGTCGTGCCGTCCGGCGAAATAGTCGTCGAGCAGGGTGCCGATGCGGGAGGGGATTTTTCCTTCGGTCACCTCGATCGGGGCGGCATAACCGCGGCGAAGCAGACAATGCAGGCGTTCCGCATGATCGTCCCAATCGAGCGCCCGCACCCGCTCTTGCCGATCCGTCAGGATCAGCATGGTGCCGATCGGTGTGGTCCGCCGGCTCAAGGTGAAAGTTTCCATAACGGCCAACATCATGTTCTCCCATCTGCCTGGCTGGAAGATAGCCGCTTCCGCGGCCGATTGCTGGCCATTTTCGGACCTCGGCGTGGAATGGCGGCATGGTCGCGAAAACGATGCCGCGCCGTGCGATGGCATCTTCTTCTGCCGCCCGGCCCTCCCCATCTTATGGGCAGTCCAAGACGAAGATCCCGACATCGCGCCGGCTGACGGACCATATGCGCTCGCACACATCGGAGACTGATCCATGAACGTCGAAGCTATCTTGAGGACGAAAGGCGGAAATGTGTTCACCATTCGCCCGGAACATTCGGTCGCCGAGATGGCGACGCTGGTGTCCAACAAGAGGATTGGCGCCGTCGTCGTCTGCGACGACAAGGGGCGGATTCTCGGCATGGTGTCGGAACGCGATATTGTCAGGGCCATCGCGGTCTACGGCAAGGGCGCCCTGGAGATGCCGATCCGCAATATCATGACCAGCCCGGTGGTGACCTGTTCGCCCACCGAGACGGTCAAGAAGATTTTGGAAGTGATGACCGAGCGGCGCATCCGCCATCTTCCGGTGGTCGAAAAAGACCATCTGGTCGGCATCGTCTCGATCGGGGACGCCGTCAGCCATCGCCTGGAGGAACGGCAGGCCGAGCTCGACGTCCTGCGGGACATCGCCGTGGCCCGCAAATAAGGGCCCGGTACAGGATAAACGCGTCGATTTTATTGATCGGGCCCTTCAAGCCCGAGCGGCGTTTGAGCCCGCTGAAGCGGAGCGGAAGCGTCGTTTGAGACTTAGGGCCCGTGACGACAACTTCGATCACTGAACTTGTAACGGGCCCTAAGGGCTCGTTAAGCTATAATCGCGTCATTGCCTCGCTCCGCCCTGGAAGAAAAGCGTCAGTGGCACCGGCGTCCCTGCCGGTGGAGAAAAAACTCCGCCGCGCCAGCGGCGGACACCGGCAGGGACGCCGGTGCCACTTTTCCTTATTCTTCCAGGACGGGTCGGCCGCCGGCCGGTGCGGAACGCGCCATGACGCGGTTATTCCTTAACGGGC
>JAATGN010000273.1 GCA_015654615.1 Rhodospirillales bacterium | reverse complement strand
TTAAAAATCAACCGTTCCGAGAAAAAGAGTTCAGTGGCACCGGCGTCCCTGCCGGTGTCCGCCGCTTGCGCGGCGGAGTCTTTTCCACCGGCAGGGACGCCGGTGCCACTTTATCCTTTTCATTCAAGGGCGGGTCGGCCGGCGCGGAACGCGTTATGACGCGGCTCCTGTTTTACGGGCCCTGGGGCGATTTCCATCTTATGGTCTTATAATATATCATGTTGTCCAACAAGTAATCGGAACGACAAGCCTTTAGCGCGACACCTCTTCAAGCACGCGCCCCTTCGTTTCGGGGCCGAGCAGCAATACCGCCAGCACGGCAATCAGGAACGGAATCACCCCGGTGAGCAGGAAGACGCCGGGGGTCCCATAGCTGGCCATCACCACCGGTATGACGAGCGGGCTCACGATCGAACCGAGCCGTCCGAAAGTGGCCGCCGAGCCGGCGCCGGTCGATCTCGCCAGCGTGGGGAAAACATCTCCCGTGTAGGCATAAAGCGCCGCCCAGACTCCAAAGAAGAAAAACTGCATGACCGAACCGGAAACAAGCAGCTCGTTCTGGGAGGTCGCCTGACCGTAAACATAGGCGGCGGCCGCGCTCGCCATCATGAAGGAACAGAGTGTCGCCTTGCGGCCAAGCTTATCGCAGAGCCACCCGGAGGTGATCCCCCCGGGGATGGCCCACAGCACCATGAGCAGGACAAGCTTGATCGATTGGGCAATGGATATGCCGCTATCGGCCAGCAACTTGCCGATCCAACTTTGCAGCCCGTAATACCCCCCGGCAAAGCAGAGCCAGAGTGTCCACGCCATGAGGGTGCGGCCGATATAGCGCCGGGAGAACAGCTCCAGGATGCCGAATCGCGCCTTTGCCGTTGCCCGTTCGTCGTATTTCGGCGCCCCCGGCTCCGCCAGAGGCCGGCCATAGGCTTGTTCGGTCCGGCGTTCGATCTCTCGCATGACTTGCTCGGCCTCGGCAAACCTGCCTCGATTCTCGAACCAGCGAGGAGACTCCGGAACGATGCGGCGAACGACGAGGACGAAAGCGGCCAAAAAACCCTCGACGGCGAAAAAACCGCGCCATCCGATCCATGAGATCAGGAAGAAAGAGAGCAATCCTGCCGCAATGAACGCCGAGGCGCCGGCAATCTGGGAGACCCAAGCCACGACTCGTCCCCTGTTCCTGGTCGGCGTGATCTCCGCGAGAAGGGCGGCGGCAACGGGGTATTCGGCGCCCATTCCAAGGCCCAGAAGGAAACGGAACGCCAGCATCGATTCAAAACTCCAGGAGATCGCCAGCAATAGGCTGGCCACTCCCGACACCACCATGCTGTATTGGAATACGATCTTGCGCCCGAACCGGTCGGCGAGCATTCCAGCGCCGGTTCCCCCGATGGCCATGCCGATGAACCCCGCACTGACCAGCAGTCCCGACTGATGGGCCGTCAGGGAAAGGGCCCGGCTGATCGGCGCGAGCACATAGGTCATCGAACTGACGTCGAGGACGTCCAAGAACCAGGCCGTCCCGATGACCATCAAAAGCAAGGCCTGGTAGCGGGTGTTGGGAAGGCGGTCGACTCGCTGGGCGAGGTTCAGGACGTCGTCCCCGCGTCCAGGACCGTCGTCAGTCGCTATCACGTCAGTCGCTACACGCATTTGTTCCTCCATCCGATGGGATTTCCTGAAGCGTCGCGAGTCGGGATCAGGGTGTCGCCTTGCCCACGGCCGCCCCCTGGGGATCGGTCGGAGACTCGCTGATACAGCCCATCCAATTGCGGTCTTCTGCCGCTTTCTTCAGTTCATTCCTGTCCTTGCCGCGGCGGCGCCCGAATGAAACGGGCCATCGGACCGAGGGCGCCGGCAAGCGCCGCCGGCCGTCGTTTCCGGCAACGCCGGCCAGGGCATCGCGTCAGATCATGTCGGCGGCCTCGGCGAGTTGGCGAAGGCACCGGCGCTCTTCGTCAGCCACGCCAAGCTGGGGTTCGCGAACCGTCGCATGCGGAAACACCCCCTGCAGCTTGAGAAGCTCCTTCATGCGCGGCCGGAAGTCGCGGATCGGCGGCCGCCAGCCATACCGTGCGATCGGACCGATGCGATCCCAGATGGCTTTCGCGGCAACCAGGTCGCCTGCCGCCACGGCTCGCTGCATGGCGACGATTTCCTTGGTCAGGATGGAGGCGAATCCGATCAGGGCGCCATCGCAGCCCATCACCAGGGCTTCGAAGATGAAGGTATCGCTGCCGGTCAGCACGCCGGGGCGGTCGGCGCCCAGTGCGGAGGCATTGGCCACGGCCTGCAGCGTCATGTTGGCGTCGAACGAGGCCTCCTTGAGGCCGACCAGTTCCGGAATCGCCGCCGCCGCCGCCAGCGTCGCCGCGTCATAGTCGGGCCCCATGCCTTTCGGCAACTGGAAGGCGATCATCGGAAGTCCGGCCCCCGCCACGGCGGCGTGGAATGCGCGGATCATCTCGGTCGGCAACGGCGTCCCCAAGAAGATCGGAAGCGGCGGAAACGGAACCAGGCCGTCCGCGCCGAGGTCGCGCAAGCGCCGGGCCCGTTCCGCGGCGGCCCTGGTCGACCCCGCGATGATGCCCGAGAACAGGTGGCAACGGCTGCCGATCGCCTCCCGGCTGATGCGGATGACCTCATCCTGCTCTTCGACGGTAAGCGCGACGACTTCGCTGGCATCCATATTCATGGCGATGCCGTCGGGTCCCTGGTCGGCAACGGAGCGCACATACGAAGACAAGGTATCCCAATCGACTGACTGGTCCGGCGTCATCGGCAGGACAAGAGCCGCGATCACACCTTTGTACGGGCGCTTCATCCGCAGCGCCGCGCCGGAATCGGTCTTCAGCATCGTCATCATGTTTATCCTTTCATCCCATACGGCTGGACTGTTTTGGGGAGGATCGGGCGGATGGCTTTCGCCGATTTTTCCACGCCGGTCCGTCGGGCGGCGGCAATGTCGCCGGGCCCGCGTCGCGGGCGACGGAGAGTTCCGCGGCGGCGGGGGCACCCAATGAAGGAAGATTGCACGCCGGGGGCGCTCATCCCAATTCCTCCCTATGCGCTCGGCGGTTTGTCCCATGAGCGCGGATCTTTTTGTTCCCGTCGGTCCACCCGGCATTCGGACAATCCCGCTTCCGCGGCATATTGTATGATGTCAGGCTGTCCAACAAGTAACAAGAACCATACAGCCTCCTCCGGCGGCCGTCAACGCAAGATGCGCAGAGGGGGCCGTCCGGCAATCGGGGACCTGTCGGACAATCTGATATCAGATGGACCTGCCCCACAATCTGATATAGTAGTTTCTCGCGTAGCGAGGGAACCCGATGAGCGACAAAATGGTGACAGCCGTGTTCCAGGGGTTCGAACCCGTCGACCGCAGGCAGACATTGACCGACCAGATCGCCGAGGTCCTGCGCGAGCGCGTCGTCAGCGGCAATCTGGCCACCGGGGATCGTCTGCCCAGTGAGCAGCAGCTTGCGGAAGCCTTCGAAGTCAGTCGCACCGTGATCCGCGAGGCGATCGCCCGGCTCAGGGTAGAGGGGCTGATCACCACGCGGCAAGGAATCGGCGCCTTCGTTTCGTCGGGCCAGCCGCTCCCCCACCTCGAAGCCACCGATCTCGATGCCAGCAAGCGGGTGGGTTTCGTCTTCGAGCTGCGCTGGGTGATGGAGCCCGGCCTGGTGGAGCTGGCGGCGCGCCGGCGGACCGCCAAGCAGTTGGAAAAGATCGAGGCGGCGCAGGCGGCTTTCGAGCTCAGCGTGACGGCGGAGCACGACGGCGTGGAGGCGGACCTCGCCTTCCACCGTTCGATCGCCGAAGCCTCGGGGAATCCCCTGTTCATGTCTCTCATCGATTTCACGCAGGTCACGCTGCGCGAATCGCTGCAGGTCTCGCATGCCTCGATGGCCAAGGTGAAGGGCAGCTTCGTCCGCGTACGGCAGGAACATGAGGCGATCCTCGTCGCGATCCGCGATCGCGACGAGGCGGCGGCCCGCCGCGCGGCGGCCAATCACCTGACCCACGCGGCCAGCCGCCTGTCGCTGACCTTCCGTTAGGACCGGTTCGGGCCCTTAAAGCCCAATATTGTTCACTTGGCCCCACGAGCGGCACCGGCACCCCTGTCGGTGTGCCGGCGAAGCCGGCAGCGCAAGGGCGGACGATGAGCCGATCTTGCAGGAACCTTTCCGCCGCGCAAGCGGCAGACACCGGCAGGGACGCCGGTGCCACTCCGAAGTTCTTCCCCTATCCTCTCCCTGCCCGCGTCTCGGCATGAGGCCCGCCCATTGGCACCTCCCCTTAAGCGCTGACCTTCCTGGCTTGCGCATCCAAGGCCCGGAAGTCCTCGTCCGACAGCACGAGGCCGGCGGCGCGGACATTGTCCTCGAGATGGGCAACTTTGCCGGTGCCGGGGATCGGCAGCATCACCGGACTGCGCTTCAGCATCCAGGCCAGGGCGATCTGGCTGGGCGTGGCGCCGGTCTTGGCGACGATCGCATCGAGCGCCGTGCCGGGCTTGGCCAAATCACCGGCCGCCAGCGGGAACCAGGGAATGAAGCCGATCCCCTGGGCGGTGCAATAGTCGAGCACATCCTCGCTCGTGCGGTCGATCAGATTGTAGAGGTTCTGCACGCTCGCCACCGGGAACACCTTGCGGGCGGCTTCGATGTCTTCGACGCTGACCTGGCTCAGGCCGGCATGCTTGATCAACCCTTCCTTCAGCATGTCGGCGATGACGCCGAACTGCTCGTCGCGCGGCACCTTCGGATCGATGCGGTGAAGTTGCCAGAGGCCGATCTGCTCGACCTTCAGCCGGCGCAGGCTCATCAGCACGCACTGGCGCAGGTATTCCGGCCGGCCCACCGGCAGCCAGATCCCCGGCCCGTGCCGGGTCAACCCGCCCTTGGTGGCGACGACGATGCCTTTGTAGGGCGCCAGCGCCTCGGCGATCAGGTCCTCGCTGACGAACGGCCCGTAGCTGTCGGCCGTGTCGATGAAGTCCACCTGCAGCTCGGGCAGCCGTCTCAGCGTGCGCAGCGACTCGGCCCGGTCTTTCGGCTCGCCCCAGATCCCTTCGCCGGTGACCCGCATGGCGCCGAAGCCGAGCCGGTTGACCGTCAGGTCGCCGCCGACGCGGAACTGGCCGGACGCAGCGGCCGAGGGGGTTGAGGACTAGCGCGATCTCCGTGTTCAGGC
>JAATGN010000262.1 GCA_015654615.1 Rhodospirillales bacterium | reverse complement strand
TCGGGATGACGACACTGCCGTGCTTCGTCGGAGATGCCGACCCCCTCCTGGCGAGGGTGCCGGGCACTGACCTGCACATGCATGGAACGCTGTGGCTTCTGACGCAGGGGGAGGCACGCAAGACGAAGCGCGTGCGGCTCTTCACCGAGTTCGTATCCCGCAGTCTCGTCGCGTACGCGCCGCTTCTCGCCGGACTGTCCGTATCGCGCGATTGACGCGCGGCAGCCGCTCCAGGCGACATCGCGGTCAATCCTTCGCGCTGCTGACGGTCGTTTTGGCGATGACGGCGGTGCGGCTGTACCCGTGGATTCGGGAAAAGTGGACCGATCGATATTGATCATGGCTGACAGCGGAGAATTTCTGGAGCGATCAAATTCCTCTTTGAATTCAAAAGCCGTGCGCATCCAACGGTTCGGGCGACGGGAGTTTTCAAGGCGGACAACGTTCGAAAGCGGTCATTGCGCAGGCCTAAATTCCGCCCCCGCAACCAACTTTCCGGCGGACCAACTTCAGCCATCAAATCCTCACCTGCCATCTTGATGGCTCAATGGTCGGGCGCTATCTTTCTTCCAAAGAAAAGGAGACACTCATGGCCGAACCTCAGCTTTCCGTTCGCAGCGCCAAGGCGCGCGAACTTGCCCACCGTCTCGCACGGCGTCAGAAGCGTTCGATTGCCGATGTCGTCGAGCGCGCGTTGGAAGCCTATGAGATCCGCGAAGTAGGACGCGAGCCGGCATCCTCTTTCTATGCGCGGCTATCGGCAAATTACGGGACGGATATCGACCTTGAGGCCGTCATCCGGGAGGTACGACGCGTCCATTCGGGTCCCGACCTGTGATTTTCCTCGATACCAATGTGGTGTCGGAGACCCTGCGCAAGTCGCCCGCTCCAGAAGTGATCGCTTGGCTTGTCCGGTACGATGCCGAACTGGCCCTGCCGACTGTTACCATCGCCGAGATTGCCTTCGGTATCGCGAAGATTAAACCCGATCAGCGAGCGGTGCGGATAGAGCAAGGGCTTGCCGACTGGCGGCACCGCTTCGCCGACAGGATCTTCGGGCTGACGGAGGAGGCAGCCCTGACCTACGGCGAGATCATGGGCGCGGCCTCTCGGCAGGGGCTTGGCATGTCCGCGCCCGACGGCATGATTGCTGCTATCGCCCAGGTTAACGGTGGGCGCCTTGCCACTCGTAACCTGACGGATTTTCGCACGACAGGTCTTGATCTGATTTCTCCTTGGGACTTCTGACTGGTATGAGACGAGAAGGCATGGCGTTCTGGCACCGAAGATAGTCCTTCAGGAGCGTTTTCGCAGCGTCCCAGAGCAGTCATTGATTTTTCTTGGAATCGCCCAACGGCAAGAAACCGGGCGTTTCCTCTACAGCCACCCCCAACGGTTCTGCAGGATTGATGCGCACGCGTGGGTATCGTTTCGGTTGCTCAAATCGTCGATAGATCAACTGCAGCATGGCGAGCGTATGGTGGATCCTATCTTTCCCGCGAACGAGCTCTACACAATCCGGCGGCTTCACTTCACTCTGCTAAAGGCGCTGGCGCGTGCCGTACTCGAGGAGCATCTGGTGGCGTTTGGGGATGTGCTTTTGGCACTAGGCGAGCTCCAACGTGACGAGGGGCGCCCATCATACTGGTCGGTCAGCCTGCACAACGTGCTTACACTCAACGAGCTGCAGAGCGCCGCGGACAATCCGTCCGCATTCGTCAGCGAATTTATGGCAACGATGGCCTTTGACATGTTTCATGTGACGCGCACCCAACTGGCGGGGATTGTGCGAACGCGATCAAGGTGGCTGTTCGATGGGGCCCAATTTACTTCGCACTACCCGCTGGAGGACGCCAGCATCTCGCTGGCCGAGCTTCTCGGCGGGACGGCCCGCTAGGTTCGTGCGACGGTACAGCAAAGGCCCTCAGCGTTGGAGCCACCTGGCGTGAACATCAAGCAGCCAGCCGACCCTAGGCGTTACTCGGTGGCGCTTGATCGGAAAACGTCCTAGAATGCTTCGCGACACCACTCCTTCGAAACCGATTACTGAGGTGGCGCCGTCTGTTTGGACAGATCGGCGGCCAGGCAATCACGGGCTGCGTCGCTCGGCGCCCCGGGCAACGGTGGGGCAAGAGAAGGCTTGGATCATGCCAGCGATTGCGTCGGCACGCCGAGTACCGGACCGGCTTCGGCGAGCCGCTGGTCGAGCGTGTGTACCGTGGCGCCGTGCTCCGATGCGATTGCCAGATGCAAGGCATCGCCGGCCCGGAGCCCGAGCGTGTGCTGGTCGGCGAACTTCGCCGCCGTCCGGAAATGCCCTCCCGTCACCGGCAGCACGGTGAAGCTCTCGGCGACCAGCGTGTTGAACAGGGCGAGTGCCGCCGCGCGCTGCTTCAGGCTGATCTGCCCGGTCCGCAGCTTGATCGCCATGGCCGAGGACATCTCGGTGATGGTCCAGTCGCTGATCAGAAGCTGCGCCGGATCCTGCTCTCCCAGCCAGGCCTGAACGCGCGGCGTCATCGTTTCGTTGGAGAGCGCCGTGACGATCAACGACGTGTCGAGATAGAGCATCAGTAGCGATCGCCATCCCGCATCGACCGGACCAGATCGGCGGCGCTCTCGGCTTGTGGCGGGATGGTCGCCGTCAGGGAGTGGAGCAGGGCGGCATCGATCCGCTTGCGCGGTCCAGCGACTGCCGTGAGCCGCGCGACCCGCTTGCCGCGCCGGGTGATGTCGATCGAATCGCCCGCTTCAACCCGATCGACAAGTTCGCTCAGGTGGGCCTTGGCGTCCGCCAGAGTGATCGCATCCATGTCACGCTCCTGACCATATAGATGGTCATATAGCGCATTCGACCCGACAATTCCAGCAGCGTCTCCTCGGCTTGTTTGCGGGCGCTGTCCAGCATGAACGCGGACAGTTTCCGGCCACCGCAATCGCCGAAACGGCGGTGCGGGGGACCGGTTCGAGGGAGCTGCGAAACGAGTGCTCGATCAAACCGAGATCGAGGAATGGGGAACGGGTCGAAAGCTCGGCCGCCAACTGGGCATCGGGATCGGTGGGTTGCCGCCCAGCGCATTCGGATAGCGCCACCGTTACGACCTGCGCGAGCTCGTCGCGTATGGAGGCTCGGAGGTCCTGCATGTCGTCGAGGTCGCCGCGCCGCATGCCGGCCCCGGCCAGGTGCGGATCGCGGTCCGGGCCGCCGGGGTCAATCCCTCGGACTGGAAACGGCGGGCCGGACAATATGGCGATTTCGAGGAGGTTGCATTTCCCTCGGGCGTCGGCGTCGAGGCGTCGGGCGTCGTGGACGAGGTCGGCCCGGGCGTTTCCGGCGTCTCGGTCGGAGACGCCGTCTTCGGCCACGGCGAAAACACGATGGCCCGATATGCGGTTCTCACGCACTGGGCCCACAAGCCGGATGATCTGTCGTTCGAAGTTGCCGGTGGCCTGCCAGTGATCGTCGAAACGGCATCGCGCAGTCTTGAGGAAGTGGGGGTGACGTCCGGTGAGACGCTTCTGGTGAGCGGAGCCGCAGGTGGGGTCGGTTCGGCCGCCGTCCAATTCGCGCGGTTGCGCGGGATTACCGTCATCGGCACGGCCAGCGCGCAAAAGCATGACTATCTGCGCGGGCTCGGCGCCATCCCGACGACATACGGACCGGGCCTGGCGGAACGCGTGAGGGAACTCGCGCCAGGGGGCGTGGACGCCGCCCTCGATCTCGCCGGCTCAGGCGTCATCCCGGAGTTGATCGAAATCGTCGGCGATCCTTCGCGCGTTCTTTCCATCGCCGATTTCGCGGCTCCGCAGTACGGCGCGCGGTTTTCTTCCGGGCCTCCGAAAAATCCGGAGCGGGTCTTTGCCGATGTGGCCCGGCTTTGTTCCGAGGGCCTTTTCCGTTTGCGCGTGGACCAGACCTTTCCCCTTGAGCGAACTGCAGAGGCGCAGGACGTCAGCGCCAAGGGGCGCGTTACGGGCAAGCTCATTATTTCCATCGCTTGAGCTCGTGGGCATTTAAGGCCGGCACCGCGAGAAGGGGCAACCGAGGGGAAGGCTTCCACGTTCGCTGCAACCAGCACGCAGACTCTATCGGCCGCTCCCCCCGGAGCCCCACGCTGAATTTAAGGACGTGGAGCGACTGTTTCGCATCAGGTCCTCAGAGAAGCAACGACGTGATCCGTTCGGCGTCCTCTGCCGTCGCCGGATTGTAGACCACCATCGTCAGGTCTGTCCGGCCATCGACCGAGAAGGCCGAATATTCGAACGCCAGTGGGCCGGCGACCGCGTGGCGTATGTGCTTGACGGCCTCGCCATGGGGACCCTGAACGTCATTGTCGCGCCACATCCTCTTGAACTCGGGGCTGAGCCGGCAGAGTTCGTCGACCAGCGGTTCCACCTCCACCGCGGCTCCGGCGCGGGCGGTGTCCACCCTGAACGTGCCCAGTGCGAAGCGCGCCACGCTTTCCCAGTCGTATTGCGCCGCGCGGGCGCGGGGGTCGAGGAAGATGAAGCGCAGGATGTTGCGCTGCTCCGGCGGAAGCGATCCATAGTCCATCAGCATGACGCTGGCGGCCCGGTTCCAGGCCACGACGTCCCAGGTCGCGGTGCGGATCAGCGCGGGGCTGGGGTCGAGCGCGTCGAGCACGCGTTGCAAGCGCGGCGTGACGCCGTCGTTCCTGTGATAGCGCACCTCCGGCGGGTGACCGAGGCCGAGCAGGAAGAGGTGCTCGCGTTCGACATCCGTCAGCATCAGGGCCCGCGACAGCCGATCGAGCACGTCGGCCGAAGGGGCGCCGCCGCGTCCCTGTTCGAGGCAGGTGTACCAGGTCGGGCTGATGTTGGCGCGCTGCGCCACTTCCTCGCGGCGAAGGCCGCGGGTGCGGCGGCGTTCCGCGGAAAAGCCGAAAGCGGCCGGGTCGAGCTTGGTGCGGCGATCCCGCAGATAGGTCCCGAGCTGGTTCTCGGCGGCCGAATCGCCATTTATCCTGTTAGTCATCTTACTACCATAAGCTCCCTACTTTACCACCATAGGCCGCCGGGCGATATTTGTCGCCAGTGAAACCCGGAGACTTTGCTCATGCTTGTATTCGTGACTGGCGCCACCGGATTCATCGGCTCGGCCGTCGTGAAGGATTTGATCGCGGCCGGCCATCAGGTGCTCGGCCTCTGCCGTTCGGACGACAAGGCGCCGGCCCTGGCGGCCGCCGGCGCCGAAGTCTATCGCGGGTCGATCGCGGACCCGGACAGCCTGAAGGACGGCGCCTCCCGGTCGGATGGCGTCATCCATCTGGCCTTCAACCACGACTTTTCGAAATTCGTTCAAAACTGCGAGGACGATCGCCGTGTCATCCAGGCGCTCGGCTCGGTTCTTGCCGGCTCCGGCCGTCCCTTGATCGTGACCTCCGGCACCGGGATCGCCAACACGGTGCCTGGCGCGCCGGCCAGGGAAGACAATGCGACCGTCGGCTCCGGCACCCATCCCCGCGCCGCCTCGGAGGAGGCGGCCGCCTCCGTCGCGGCGGCGGCGGTCAATGTGTCGGTGGTGCGCCTGCCGCAGGTCCACGACACCGCCAAGCAGGGCCTCATCACCCCGGCGATCGGGATATATCGTGAAAAGGCCGTGTGCGCCTATGTCGGGGCCGGGCTCAATCGCTGGCCGGCGGCATCCGTTCTCGACGTCGCCCGCCTCTACAGGCTGGCGATCGAAAAGGCCGAGCCGAACGCGAAGTATCACGCGGTCGCGGAGGAAGGCGTGTCGATGCGCGATATTGCGGAGGCGATCGGCCGCCGCCTGAAACTGCCGGTCAAATCGATCGGCCCGGAGGACGTTCAAGCCTTTTTCGGCTGGCTCGCGATGTTTGCCGGGCACGACATGCCGGCCTCCAGCGCGCAGACGCGGAAAACGCTGGGATGGGAACCGACCGGGCCGGGGCTGATCGACGATCTCGAAAGGTTGGACCTCCCGGAAGCCTGACGTCGGCGGCCATGCGGCCTTGCGCGCGGAGGCGCGCGCCCGGCGAGGGACATCAAGAAAAGCCAGAGCGTGATGCCGATTTAAGGCATCGCGCTCTAATCGCGTCATTGCGAGTTCCGCACCGACCGAGGTCGCCCCTCCTGGGTGAAAATGCCGTCACTGCGAGCGCAGCGAAGCAGTCCAGGACAGCCTGGCCCTCAGGATTGCCGCGTCGCTTCGCTCCTCGCAATGACGGCGTTTTCTTGTTAGTTCGCCACCGACCGCGCGCGGCCGACCCACCCTGGATGACAATGGCAGATTTTTGCGGATTATTGATGGAGGTAAATCCTTTTTTCTGTCTAGCGCAGCGAAGCAATCCAGCAACAAGGGGGCGGCCCCTGGATTGCCGCGCCTTCGCATCGCTTT
>JAATGN010000397.1 GCA_015654615.1 Rhodospirillales bacterium | reverse complement strand
CGCGCTCGGCCATCCGATCGGCGCCTCGGGGGCCCGCATCCTGGTCACGCTCCTCCACCAGATGCGCCGCCAGAAGGCCAGGAAGGGCCTGGCCACCCTGTGCATCGGCGGCGGCATGGGCATCGCCCTCTGCGTCGAACGACCCTGAGACGGCCTATCGGCGCGCGGCGGCGACGGCGGACGGCGGACGGCCGGGTCCGCCCACGCCGGGCCGACCGGGCGCAAAATATCGCCACCGCCGCGACATCCATAGAATAAGCGAAATAATAAAAAATATATTCAGGAGCATGTCATGAAACTCCACTCCATCACCACGCGACTGTTCATGGTCGTCGCGATAAGCGCCGTCGGTCTGGTCGCGGTGTCCGGCATCGCCACATATCTGCTTCACGCGCAGATGATCACCGACAAGAACGAAAAGACCCGTGCCGTGGTCGAAATAGCCCGCGACGTCGCGAAGAGTTTCGACGAACGCGCCAAGCAGGGAGAATTCGACCAGCAAACGGCGCAGGCCATGACCAAGGCGACGATCCGCGCCTTGCGTTACGACCGCACCAACTATGTCTATATCCACGACCTGACCGGAACGGTCCTCGCCCATGGCGTCGCGCCGGCAAGGGAAAACAAGAATTTCATCGATGAAAAGGATGCCGCCGGAAACGACTATATCCGGGACATCACCAGGGTGGGCAAGCAGGGCGGCGGCAATGTCCGCTATTATTTCCCCAAGGGCCCCGGCCTGCCGCCCCTGCCCAAGCTGGCGTCCATCGTCACCTACGAGCCCTGGGGCTGGCTGTTCGCCAGCGGCACCTACATCGACGACGTCACCGACCAATTCTGGTCGGTGGCCGCCGTCCTCGGCAGCTTGGGGGGCGTCGTTCTCGCCATCGCCGCGACGGTCGGCTTCTTTCTGGCCCGCTCGATCAGCAAACCGCTTCAGAACCTGTCGAGTGTCACCAAGAGTCTCGCCGCCGGCGATTATTCGGTCGAGGTTCCGGCCACCCGGCACCGCGACGACGAAGTCGGGGATCTTGCCCAATCCATCCGCCAATTGCGCGACGAAGCCATGCAGGCCAGCAACCTGCGCAAGACCCAGGCCGAACGCGAACACCATGCCCTGGTCGAGCGGCGCAACGCCATGCTGGCCCTGGCCGACGGTTTCGAGGCCAGCGTCAGCAGCGTCGTCAAGTCGGTTTCCTCCCGAGCCGGCGAGATGCAGGCCACGGCGCAATCGATGTCGTCGGTCGCCCACCAGGCCAGCGAGCAGGCGACCACCGTGGTGACCGCCGCCGAACAGGCCACCCGAAATGTACAGACCGTCGCCTCGGCCGCCGAACAGCTGACCTCGTCCATCTCGGAAATTTCCCGTCAGGTGTCGGAGGCCGCCCGCATCTCCGTCGCCGCCTCGGAAGAAACGGCCCGCACCAACGGCATGGTGCAGGCGCTGTCGGCGACGGCCGAACGCATCAGCGCCGTGATCAATTTGATCAACGGCATTGCCAGCCAGACCAATCTGCTCGCCTTGAACGCCACCATCGAAGCGGCGCGGGCCGGCGATGCCGGCAAGGGGTTCGCCGTGGTGGCCGGCGAGGTGAAGAATCTCGCCAACCAGACCGGCCGCGCCACCGAGGAGATCAGCGGACAAATCGCGGCGGTGCAGGAAGAGACGCGGCGCGCCGTACAGGCCATCCAGAACATCGCCAACGTCGTCAACCAGGTGACCGAGATTTCGTCGGGCATCGCCTCGGCGGTCGAGGAACAAGGCGCCGCGACCCAGGAAATCGCCAGAAACGTCCAGCAGGCGGCCAGAGGAACCCAGACGGTGTCGAACGCCATCGAGGGTGTCCAGCAAGCGGCGGCCGGCACCGGAGACGCGGCCGGACTCGTTCTGGCGTCGTCCGCCGAACTGGCCACCGACTCGGATCGATTGCAGACCGAGGTCTCCAAATTTCTCGCCAACGTGCGAGCGGCCTGACGCATACGTCCGTATGATCCGGCAGAAGCGACGAGGGCGTCCGCTTCGCACCTCCGTCCTGCGGCGCAACGATGCCGCAGGACGCGGTCCGTAGGGCCTGGGGCGGTTATTCCGGCCCAAGGCCCCGATAAGGACGTCATCCCCCTCCCCCCGCGCGTCGCTTGCGGCAGTTCATGACCCGGGGCAGAACGCAATTCCACACTTATTAGTAGAGCATGACAGAGCACTTTTGACGAAGTAAGATAGGTCTCCCGGGACAACCAGTCACCATCCGCGACATCCGGAAACCGACCCGGATGCCGGTACGACGGAGTGGGGGAAAACATGCGGACGTTCGCGCGTATCCTCTTGGCCCTGCTTGCCTTTCTGCTCGTCCCGTCGACGCCTCCAGCACAGGACGGGTTCGAAGCCGCCATATGGAAGGCCGAACGCCACGTCGGCGATCTTAACGCCTCGATAGCGTTCGAGATGCCCTCCATCCTGATCTCCGGCGCGGTCGCCGATACCTCGACCCACCAAGCCATCGTCGCGTTGGTCGGCCGGATCCTTCCTCTTGAAGTCCTGCGTGATGAAATGTTCGTAGCCGCCGGCGGCGTCACGACGTCAACCGCGGCGTTCGCCCTCGCTCAGCTTGCGCGGATGGCAAACGGGACGGTCGTTTTCTCGTCCGGCACGCTGTCCGTCGTCGGGGAGGCCAAGTCCGACGAGAATGCCAAGACGTTCGAATCAGAGTTGCGGCAAACGCTGCCCGCGAACGTAAAGGCGGGGGAAATCGAGGTTTCGCCGCCACGCGTGGAATCCTTCACCTGGACCGCCAGGCGTTCGCTGGGCCACGTTCAGTTCGACGGCTTCGTGCCTTCGGACGAGGCGAAGGGACTAATCTTGGCCGAAGCGAAGCGCAAGTTTCCCGCTGTCGACGTAAAGGACAACACGGTGGTCGCGCTCGGCGCTCCCGACGAGTTCCTTCCTGCCGCGCGCATCGGCCTTGACAGACTGCAGTCCTACGAAACCGGGCTTTCTCGGCTGGGAGGATCGAAGCTTTCCTTCTTCGCCGTCCAAAAAGAGGGCGAACATGGGATCCAACCCGCCCCGGACATCTCCCCGCCCCAAGATGGGGGCATCGACGATGGCATCGTGAGGACGAGCCTGAAGGCGGCGGGAGCGGACCCGCGCTCCGTCGCCTTCCTTTTCGCAACCGACAGGGCGCGCGAGGACCTTGGTAAAGCCACGATCGACTTCGGTTCGGCCCGGGCCGACGCCCTGACCCTCGGGGTCGCCCGGGTGCATGTCCCCGAGGACCATCGCATCGGGCACATCGAGCTTCCCGGGAGTGGGCTCCAGGTATTAGGCTATACCCTTGGAAGAGAGGATAAGGATCCCAAGAAACATTTCATCGTGACCAGCGTGGAAATATGCGACCGGAAGACATGGAAGAACTTCGCCAAGAGCAAAGGTGACGAAGCCCTGGTCTTCGTCCATGGATTTAACACCTCGTTTGAGGACGCGGTGTTCAGGATGGCCCAGATCGTGTGGGACCTCCAATACCCCGGGACGGCGGTGCTTTTCTCTTGGCCCTCCAAGGGAAGGGTTCTGTCCTACGAATGGGATCGAAACAGCGCTCTCGTCGCGCGCGCCCACCTGATCGAACTGATAAAGTTCCTGGAGGAGGACGTGGGCATCAAGAAGGTTCACGTCCTGGCCCACAGCATGGGAAACCTCGTGGTGCTCGACGCGCTCTCCAATTATGCCCAAACGGCCGATCCCCTCAAGGTCGGGCAGCTCATCATGGCCGCCCCCGACGTCGACAGCGACGAGTATGCACAGGCAGTCGTCAATGTCTCGCGCGTGGTCGGCGGCATGACCCTCTATGCGTCGGCCACCGATGCGGCGATGGTTCTCTCGCGAACGCTCGCGCAGGGTCCGCGGGCGGGAGACCTCGTGAATGGAAAGCCGGCCCTGGCTCCAGGAGTCGACGCGATCGACGTCAGCGCAATTGGAGACGAAACCTTCGGTCTCAACCATGACACCTTCGCGTCCAATCGTTCCTTGATCGATGACGTCAAGCTGGTCCTCGGCGGAATCCGCCCGCCGAACCGCCGACTGGCGCAAATACGGGTGGTGCCCGAGGGCGCAGCGACGCCGCTCTATTGGCGGTATGCTCCCTGAGGTCACCTACCCAGGCAATGCGGATTCGCCTCCTGGAAAACGGACGATCAGCGTCCCAATCTCTGCCGGACGGCCGAAACCAGACCGTTGAAGCTTTCCATCGATACCCGATCGCTCGCCATGAGCTGCTGGAACACGGGGTCGCCGACCATTTCGGCAAAGGAGGGCTCCGCGGGCCAGGCCAACGGCGCATGGCCCTGCATCGGCCGGTGAGCGACAACAGCCCAGACCGGACTGGAACCGGTTCCGGACGGGGTGGCAATAACGCTATTCTGGCAATGGTCTGACATCGAACACCTCGGTAATTTTTTCGAAGATGTACAGGCCCGGTTACCGGACGATACCACCCGCTCGGGCTTAAGGGGCTGGTGCGGTTCTTCCCTTCCAGGCCCTAAGGGAGCCGAAACGTCAGGACGATGAAGCAGCCCGACTATTTCAATAGTTCAAAAATATCGAACTATTGAAATATGTCAAGCCCCCTGGTGAGCTTTCGGACTCGGATCACCCGGACCATCCGCCGCCACTTGCGTCCGCGGCGTCGAGTTTCAGCGGGATCGCGCCGTCGTGCTGCCGCGCAAGGAGACCCGCTGCGGGTCGAGACCGGGGATTTGCTTCAAAGCGTCGGGGCCGGCATCCGGTTGCGGATGCTTTATCTCACGCGCGGACATTCATTGAGCCGGTTTCGGTGTCCTCGTCTGCGGACGGGGGCACCGCGCCGGCCCTGGTTGCCTTCTGCCGGAAGTGAAGGCTTTTTAAAAAGCGCTCTTTGGGAACTTGGACACATTATGTCGTCAGCGCTTTGCAAGGACCCGGATGCCGGCAAACGCACGGTCGTCGGAGAGGGGCTCGTAAAACATGACCGTGTCGTTGCGAGTTCCGCCCCGACCGAGGTCGCCCCTCCTGGGTGGGAATGCCGTCACTGCGAGCGCAGCGAAGCAGTCCTGGACCGCCTGGCCCTCTGGATTGCCGCGTCGCT
>JAATGN010000402.1 GCA_015654615.1 Rhodospirillales bacterium | reverse complement strand
TAACAAGAAAACGCCGTCATTGCGAGGAGCGAAGCGACGCGGCAATCCAGAGTGCCAGGCTGTCCTGGACTGCTTCGCTGCGCTCGCAGTGACGGCATTTTCACCCAGGAGGCTCGACCTCGGTCGGTGCGGAACTCGCAATGACGCTGTTTTATCGTGATGGGCGAGGGGGCTTCATGAGGCCGTCGGGACCCGGCACCCTTCTGGCCCGATTGCTGGTGGCCGTCTGGTTCTGGCCGGGCCTGGTCTCGCCCGCCATGGCGCAGAATGGCGAGCCGCTGGCCGTCGATCTGTCCAGTCATCTGGTGGCCATCTCGACGGGTTTCGCCGGGACGACCGTGCTGCTTTTCGGCGCCGTCGAAGGCGACGGCGACGTGGTGGTGGTGGTGCGCGGCATGGCTCAGACCGAACTGGTGCGGCGCAAGGAACGCGTGCTGGGGGTTTGGGTCAATCATGCCCAGGCGGTGATCAGCGACGCGCCCGCCTATTACCGGATCGCCGCCAGCCGGCCGCTCGAGCAGGCCGCCACCGCCTCGGTGCTCGATCGCCATCAGATCGGGCTCGATCATCTGAACATGAAAATCCGCCGCAAGGACAATGCGGCGAGCGACGGGGATTACCGCCGGGCCCTGCTGCGCCTCAAGGAAAACGCCGGCCTTTACGCCGCGGCGCCGGCCGCCGTCAGTTTCGTCGGGCGCCGGCTGTTCCGGACCGAAATCGATCTTCCGGCCAATGTGCCGACGGGCATCTATACCGTCGAGGTCTATCTGCTGCAGGGCGGCGAGGTGACCAGCGCCCAGACGACGCCGCTGATCGTCAGCAAAATCGGCATCGGCTCACAAGTTTTTGACTTCGCCATGCACCGGGCGGCACTCTATGGACTGTTCGCCGTGCTGCTTGCCGCGGTGGCCGGCTGGCTGGCCGCCGCGGCTTTCAAACGAGGCTAGGGCTCAATGGAAGACAGGCGCAAACCGCCGGCCAAGACCGGCCGGACCTTCCTGGTGGTGGTCGACGACAGCGACGAAATGCGGGCGGCGCTCCGCTACGCCTGCCGCCGTGCCCGCAACTCCGGCGGCCGCGTCGCCTTGCTGCGGGTGATCGAGCCGCCCGAATTCCAGCATTTTGCCGCGATCGGCAATCTGATGCAGGCCGAGGCCCGCGAGGCGGCCGAGGCTTTGCTCCAGCGCATGGCCGAGACGGTCAACGGAACCTCGGGCGAAATGCCGATGCTCTACGTCCGGGAAGGCGACCCTTGCGACCAGTTGCTGGAACTGATCGACGAGGAGCCCTCGATCTCCATTCTGGTGCTGGCCGCCGGCACCGGCCCGGAAGGTCCGGGTCCCCTTTGCCAAGCCCTGGCCGGGCGTTCCGTCGATCGGCTGCGCATCCCCTTGACCATCGTCCCGGGCAGCCTCACCGACGCGGCCATCGACGCCCTGACCTGAGGGATTTCGCCGATCGGGCGCCGGGACGGTCCTGCATTCCAGGGTTGAATGGCCGGGGGTGGTCGTCGCCAAATCGGGCGGTCGCGCGTATTTTGCTAAAAATGCGGCGAATTGGCCTTCGAAGCCGGTCAAATCCTTGATGCGCCGGGATTTTACCGACCCGGATCGCCGCCGTGGGCGAGCCTTCCATCCCGCCGGACGGTCCCCCGCTCGGCCGATTAACCTTGACGAATCGGCCGGCTTGCCCCATGTACCGGCCAATGCATTTGCGCAACTGTCCGTCATGGGACCCGCGAATCCTCGAGGAAAAGACCATGTTCATTCAGACCGAGAACACCCCCAATCCCAACACGCTGAAGTTTCTCCCCGGCCGCGACGTCATGGGACAGGGCACCGCCGATTTCGCCGATGTCGAGGCCGCGCAGCGGTCGCCGCTGGCGGTTCGCCTGTTCGCCATCGACGGCGTCGGCCGGGTGTTTTTCGGAGCCGACTTCGTGACGGTCGGCAAGGGCGACGGGGTGGACTGGGCGGTCTTGAAGCCCCAGGTGCTGGCCGCCATCATGGACCACTACACCTCGGGCGCGGCGCTGTTGACCGACGAGGGCGCGGCGGCGGCGTCGGGCGAAGCGGACAGCGAGATCGTCTCGCAGATCAAGGAACTGATCGACACGCGGGTCCGTCCGGCCGTGGCCAACGATGGCGGGGACATCATCTTCCGCAACTTCGAGGACGGTGTGGTTTATCTGCATATGCAGGGGTCTTGCTCGGGGTGTCCCAGTTCGACGGCGACGCTCAAGCACGGCATCGAAAACATGCTGCGCTATTATGTGCCGGAAGTTCAGGCCGTCGAAGCGGTAGACTAATCGGATAGGCGTTTAATCTGTGGTTGTTTGTTGCGGCGGTGGTTTGCAATCATGCCGCGATGAAGCTACCATTTACAGTCAATGAACCGAAGGATCCGGAGTGCGGGGCCGGTGAACTGGGAGCGGTAGGAAAGCGAAGAGGAAGCATGCATCATAAAACTCGGACCTCGCTGTGCAACGGGGTATTGCTGGCTATGCTGGCGATGTTCGTTGTCGGCCTGTTTGCCCTGGTTTGGAGCGGCCTCCCTTCGCCGCGTTTGCCTGGCGAACCGCGCTTGGTCGCCGTGGCACACGGATCCTTGCCGCCGGTGACTTATACGATCCGTCAATCGGAAACCCGCAACGCCCAGATGCTTCAGGCGGCGTTCGACCGCATTGGCTTCGACCTGGACGCGGTGTCCCAGGGCTATATTTCGGTGCCCAGGGTGCTTCTGGCCAGCCTGCCGCCCGATCTCGACCGGCTCGACGCCATGGACGCCCGCCGGGTGCTGTTCCTGCGCACCCTGCTGCCGGTGGTGCTCTATGTCAACGACCAGATCGGGGCCGAACGGCAAAGGCTGCTGGTGATCCACAACGGCATGGCCCGCGGCGAGACCTTGTCGGCCGACGATGTGCAGTGGGTCCTTTCCCTGGCCGACGCCTATGACCAACCCGACGCCGACATCGACGCCCTGTTGAAGAAGGTCGACGTGATTCCGCCGTCCCTGGCCCTGGCCCAGGCCATCGAGGAAAGCGGCTGGGGCACGTCGCGGATCGCCCGCGAGCAGAACGCCATTTTCGGCCAGTTCGGCCAAGGGGTGTCGGGCGATTGGGATTATCGGAATTTCGCCAGCCTGAGCGAGGCCGTGGCCTCCTATGCCCGCAATCTCAACACCCATCGGGCCTATCGCGAATTTCGCCAGCTGCGGGCCCGCATGCGGACGGCCAAGGGCGACATCGATTCCGTCGAATTGGCCAGCACATTGCACCGCTATTCCGAACGCGGCGACGATTATGTGACGACCCTTCGCGCCATCATTCGGGCCAATACCCTGGAGGCCTTCGATGCCGCCAGATTGAACTTGCGCAGCGTGGCGACGATTTTGGCGAGCAATTGATGAGCGGATCTCTTTCAGACGACGACCTGGCGATTCTGTTCCGGGAGGCCCGGACCTACAACAAATGGCTGGACAAGCCGGTCGATCCGGCGACGTTGAGGGCGCTCTACGACCTGGTCCGCCTGGGGCCGACCAGCGCCAATTCGCAGCCGGCCCGTTTTGTCTTCGTGACCAGCCTCGACGCGAAAGAGCGGCTGAAGCCGGCGCTCTCCGCCGGCAATCTGGACAAGACCATGGCGGCGCCGGTCACCGTGATCGTCGCCTACGATCTGGAATTCTACCAATCCCTGCCGAAGACCTTTCCGCATGTCGATGCCAAGGCATGGTTCGCCGGCAACGACGCCCTGATCCAGGCGACGGCCTTCCGCAACAGCTGCCTCGCGGGGGCTTATCTCATCCTGGCGGCGCGCGCGCTTGGGCTGGACGCCGGACCGATGAGCGGTTTCGACAATGCCAAGGTCGATGGCGCCTTTTTTGCCGGAACCACGCTTCGATCCAACTTCCTGATCAACCTCGGCCACGGCGACGCCGCCGCCCTGACCCCCCGTCTTCCCCGGCTCGATTTCGACGAAGCCTGCCAACTCGTCTGAGGGCTCGGTCTCCCTCGAGCCCGGAGCGGCGCCCTGAGCGATGATGTCGCATCATGTCCTGGAGCGGCGTGCGTCAAATCTGACGCACGCCGCTCCAGCGGCCATTGAGGCCGCGGCCAAGCGCGCGGAAGCGCGCGCCCGGCGAGGGACATCAAGAAAAGCCAGAGCGTGATGCCGATTTAAGGCATCGCGCTCTAATCGCGGGCGAGAGGCTATCCCATCATCGAGGTCGCCAGGACGCTGTCGCTGAGGAGCGGAAAGCGCTGGGCGCCGAACAGTTGGTAATGCCACCATTCGCTGGCGTAGAAGTCCCATCCCGCCGTCGTCATGATGCCCTGCAGCAGATAGCGATTTTTCTGGGCCTCGGGCGAAATCCCGGTGTTTCCGTGGTGCGACAGCGGGGTGAAGGCGTCGAATGCCGTGCCCATGTCGAGGGCGCGGCCGCCGGCATCGACCAGGGTCAGATCGACCGCCACGCCCCGTGAATGCGGCGAACCGCGGCGCGGATCGGCGAGAAATTCCGGATCGGGCGTATGGTTCCACAAGATCCATTGCGCCTCCTGCGGACGGAAGGCGTCGAAGATGCGAAGACGCAGGCCGAGGGCCTCCGCCAGCCTGACGGCGCGCCCGAGATGCCGCGCCGCCTCGGGGTGCAGCCAGCACTCGGCCCGGCCGTAGACCGGCCGGCCGGTGAAATTGTCGGAGGTCGCGTAGGCGAGCGCCACATCGACGTCGAAGGCGGGGGGACCGATGGATATCAAGCTCATGCGCGGGCGGCCTATGCAGAGGGCGTTGGACGCGGCAGTATAGCGGCCAGCCCCCCGTTTCAGCGGAAATTCCTCGCCTTGACCATTCTTGCCTTCGACTGCAGTACGCAAAGTTGCTCCGTCGCCCTGTTGCGCGACGGGCGGATTCTGGCCTGGCGGGCCGAGGCCATGGCGCGCGGCCAGTCGGAAGCCCTGATGCCGATGATCGAAGCGACCCTGGCCGACGCCGGGCTGGCCTGGAAAGCCGTCGATTTGATCGGCGTGACGGTGGGCCCCGGGACCTTCACCGGGATCAGGATCGGCCTGGCGGCGGCGCGCGGCATGGCCCTGGCCGGCCATGTGCCGGTCGCCGGCGTCGGGACCTGCGAGGCGATCGCCCACGCGGTCCCGTTCGAGGAACGTCGGGGCCGGACCCTGCTGGTGGCCGTCGACAGCAAACGGGCGGACCTTTTCGTCCAGGCGTTCGATCCCGATTTGACGCCCTTGGGCCCGCCGGCCGGCATGACGCCGGAACAGGCGGTTCGTTCGATTTCCGGGCCGCTGCTGCTGGCCGGCGATGCGGCCGGACATCTGGGAGCTTTGCGGCCGGATGCCGCGCTGTCGCGCGGAGGTTCGTTTCCCGATGCCCGTGTCGTGGCGCGACTTTCCGAGGTCCGGCATGCCGCGGGACGGGCCTTGCCGCCCGAGCCGGTCTATCTGCGGCCGCCCGACGTGACCCTGCCGGATCGTCCGGATCCGGCCGCGCCGCCTTCGTGTTCCGAATGAACCGCCATCTGCTGCCGGTCGGTCCGGCGCATGCCGCCTTGCTGGCCGGCATGCACCGGATCTGTTTCGCCGAACCCTGGGAGGAGCGGGCGATGAGCGAACTCCTGGCCATGCCCGGCGCCTATGGTCTGCTCGTCCCGCCGCGAGAAGGGGAGGAGGCGGCGGGTCCGGCCCATCCGCGGGGATTCATCTTGTGCCGGGTGGCCGGAGACGAGGCCGAGGTCCTGACTCTCCTGGTGCTGCCGCCTTATCGCCGGCGCGGCCTGGCCAAGGAACTTCTTGCCGGCGCGATCGATGCGGCGCGTCAGGCCGGCGCGACTGTGCTTTTTCTCGAAGTGGCCGCGGATAATGACAGGGCACGCGCTCTTTATTCGTCGGAGGGGTTCGAACAGGTCGGTTGCCGTCCCCGTTACTATGGCAATGCCGTCGATGCGTTGGTTATGAAACGATTACTTGTGGCGCCGCCCGCGTGAGTCAGACCTTCTCGATAAACAATTTGTGGCAGCCGTCCGGCGGCTCGCCAGGTTCAGGATCCAAAGATAAAATACAGTGCCCCAGTTCTCGCACCGAACGCGGCACGTTGCGTATGGGTTCGCGGCCTTTCAGGCGCACCTCCAACCGCTCTCCCGATTGCATCTTTTCAATCACTAACTTGGTTTTGACGAAGGTCATGGGACAGATCTCGTCGCTGATATCAAGATAGTAGTTTACGATCTCAGTCACGGGTCATTCCGAAGTTTTGTAAGGGTAACATTGTATATTGCCATCAGCTCTAAAACAAACTATATAGGCTGCCAGCTTTTGTAATTAGAAGGCCGCCTAACAATGTCTGATCAATCCAACCAAAACGAACTGCTGGCGCTGACCTCGCAGATCGTGGCGGCCCATGTGGCCAATAACTCCGTGGCCGTGACTGATTTGCCTCAGCTTATCCATGAGGTTTTCCGGACCCTGGCCTCTGTTGGGACCGTTCCGGTCGCCCTTGAGCGTCCGCAACCGGCCGTGCCGGTGAAGAAATCGGTGACTCCCGACTACATCATTTGTCTGGAAGACGGCAAGAAGCTCAAGATGCTGAAGCGTCATCTGAAGACAGCCTACAATATGTCGCCTGAAGAATACCGCGATCGGTGGGGCCTGGCCGCCGATTATCCGATGGTGGCCCCCAATTATGCTCAGCATCGCAGCTCGCTGGCCAAGAAGATTGGTCTGGGGACCAAGCCGCGCAAGCGTCGCCGCGCCGCTCAGTAGCCATGAGCCGAACCGGCCTGCCGTGGGCGGATCGTCCGCGGCAGCGCCGTGTTTGTCGTTGCAAATTCTTTGATATATCGGTTACAACCCGGTCATGATCTCGCGAATCGAACAGCGATGCATCGAGAGAGGGATGAAAATGACCGAACAGCGGCGGGTGATTACCCGTGTGTTGTCCGATGCGGTCGATCATCCCGATGTCGAAGAAGTCTACCGGCGATCGACGGGGATCGATCCGAATATCAGTATTGCCACCGTCTATCGGACAGTACGGCTGTTCGAAGAGGCCAATATCCTCGAGCGCCATGATTTCGGCGACGGGCGCGCCCGTTATGAAGAGGCTCCGGAGGCCCACCACGATCACCTGATCGACGTGCAAAGCGGTCGTGTCATCGAATTTCAGAATCCCGAGATCGAGGCACTGCAACGCGAGATTGCCCGCCGGTTTGGTTATAAGCTGGTCGGACACCGGCTCGAACTCTACGCCGTGCCGTTGACGGCGGGCGAGAGTAACGAGAACCAATGATTCCGGCCGGCGATGATCGGCGCCGTACGTCGAACGAGGGATGATGAAAGCCGAGGTGTCCGACGTGGGTGAGGCGGGGGCGGCCAGCCTCGAGGTGCGACTGGCGACGTCTTCCGACGAAGTCGAGGCGGCGCAACGGCTGCGTTATCGCGTCTTCTATGACGAGATGGGAGCCTTGCCGACGCCGGCCATGGCGACGGAAGGCCGGGACTTCGACGATTTCGACGTGGTTTGCGATCATCTTCTGGTGATCGACCGGGCCAGGGGCGCCGGCGCCGCCGGTGTCGTCGGCACCTATCGTCTGCAGCGGCGCGACAGTTCGAAATTTTCGCGGTTCTACACCGCCAGCGAATATGACATCGGCAAGATCGCCGCCTTTCCCGGCCATGTGCTGGAACTCGGGCGATCCTGCGTCGATCCGGCCTATCGGACGCGGATGACCATGCAATGCCTGTGGCGGGGCATCGCCGGTTATGTTTTTTCCCACAATATCGATCTGATGTTCGGCTGCGCCAGCCTGCATGGCACCGATCCCCAGGCGCTGGCCGTGCCGCTCAGTTTCCTCTATCACAATCATCTGGCGCCGGAGTCGATCCGGCCGCGGGCCCTGCCGGCGCTTTACACCGACATGAATCTGCTGCCGGCGGAGCAGGTCAATACGCGCCGCGCGGTGGTCGAGTTGCCGCCGCTGATCAAGGGGTATCTCCGCCTGGGCGGATTCGTCGGCGACGGCGCGGTGATCGATCGCCAGTTCAACACCACCGACGTCTGCGTGATCGTCAAGACGGACCTGATCACCGACAAATACTTCCGCCATTACGACCGCACCGCCACCCGCAATCTATGAGCACGCCGATCACGGCCACCGAGAGCCAGACCCAGGCGATGCATACTCCGGCGACGGCGGGCCTCCGGCTGTTCCTGTTCGTCGTCTGGGTGCTGGCGGTGGTTCCCGTCGTCGCCCTGCTGGGGTTCCTCCACCGGATCGGCCCCTGCCGGTCGGTCGCCCGCTTCTTCTGGCGGGGCGCGGCGAAGATCATCGGGATCACCCTGATCGTTCGGGGCAACCCCTGTCCCGACCAGCCGATTCTCTTCGTGGCCAACCATGCCTCCTATCTCGACATCGTCGTCATCGGGGCCCTCGTGCGCTCCGCCTTCGTCGCCAAGAAGGAAGTGGCGCAGTGGCCCGGCATCGGATTCATGTCCAAGTTGGGGCGAACGGTCTTCATCGAACGGCGTCCCCGCCGCAGCAAGGACCAGAAGGACGCGATGATCAGCCGCCTGATGGACGAAGGCGAATCGCTGGTCCTGTTTCCCGAAGGGACCAGCAACGACGGCAACCGGGTGCTGCCCTTCAAGAGCGCCCTGCTGTCCGTCGCCGAGGCGCGCCTGCCGGACGGCCGTCCTTTGCCCGTACAGCCGATCTCCATCGCCTATACGCAGCTCGGCGGACTGCCGATGGGGCGCGGCTGGCGGCCCTATTTCGCCTGGTACGGCGACATGGAGCTGGCCCCCCATCTGTGGACGGTGCTCGGCCTCGGCCGCCTTACCGTCGAAGTGGATTTCCATCCCGCGGTGACATTGGAGCAATTCGGCTCCCGCAAAGCCCTGGCGGATCATTGTTACGACGTCATCCGCCGGGGCGTCGTGGAGGCCAATATCGGACGGGCCCGGGCCCCGTCGGCCGGAGACGCCGTTACCGTCGGGTAACTTGACTTCCCTTGCCGCGATGTTAGTTATCAACAAGAGGGGCCTATTTTTCCCCGAACATTCCCGAGTATTCGATCCTTGGCAAAAAAACTCTTCATCAGAACCTACGGCTGCCAGATGAACGTTTACGATTCCGCCCGGATGGCGGACGTTCTGGCGCCCCTCGGCTACGCGGCCACCTTGCAGGTGGAGGAAGCCGACATGGTGATCCTCAACACCTGTCATATCCGCGAGCATGCCGAAGAGAAAGTATTCTCCGAATTGGGCCGCCTTCGGCTGCTGAAGCAGGCCAAGGCCGGCCGGGGCGGGCTGATCATCGCCGTGGCCGGCTGCGTCGCCCAGGCCGAGGGCGAGGAAATCCTGGCCCGCGCCCCTTACGTCGACATCGTCCTGGGGCCGCAGACCTATCATCGCCTGCCCGAGATGGTGGCCCAGGCGAGCCGGGCCGGGCGACAGGTGCTGGAGACCGATTTTCCCGCCGAGCCGAAGTTCGATCATCTGCCGCCGCCCAGGGCGCACGGGCCGGCGGCGTTTCTGTCGGTGCAGGAGGGCTGCGACAAATTTTGCAGTTTCTGCGTGGTGCCCTATACGCGGGGCGCGGAATATTCGCGCCCGGTGGCGGCGGTGCTGGCCGAAGCGGCAAGCCTGGCCGGGGCCGGCGTCTGCGAAATCACCCTGCTCGGCCAGAATGTCAACGGCTATCACGGCGAAGGGCCGGACGGCCGCGGCTGGGGGCTGGGCCGCCTGATCGGGGCGATCGCCGATCTGCCCGGCATCGAACGGATCCGCTACACGACGTCGCATCCCAGGGACGTGAGCGACGATCTGATCGCCGCCCATCGCGATATTCCCCAGCTCATGCCCTTCCTGCATCTGCCGGTGCAATCGGGAGCGGACGCCGTTCTGGCCCGGATGAACCGGCAGCATACGGCCGCCGATTATCGCCGCCTGATCGATCGGCTGCGCGCCGCCCAGCCCGATCTGGCCCTGTCGTCCGATTTCATCGTCGGATTTCCGGGAGAAAGCGACGCCGACTTCGCGAGCACGCTGGCTTTGATCGAAGATGTCGGTTTCGCCCAGGCCTATTCCTTCAAATACAGCCCGCGGCCGGGCACGCCGGCGGCGGCCATGGGCGAGCAGATCGCCGAATCCCGCAAGGACGAGCGGTTGGCCGCGCTGCAGGAACTGATCGGCCGCCAGGCGGTGGCCTTCAATCAGGGCTGCGTCGGGCGGCAGTTCGACGTCCTGCTCGACCGGCCCGGCCGCCATCCCGGCCAGCTCATCGGGCGCAGCCCCTATATGCAATCGGTCTTCGTCACCGCTCCGGAGACCCTGTTGAATACCGTGCAGCGACTGCAAGTGGTCGCCGCCAATCCCAATTCCCTGGCGGCCCGGCTCCTGGAGCCTCGGCTTTTGGAGCATTTAGCCTGCGCGTGACAGATCCTTCGCTATCAGACAATGCCCGAATCATCCGGGAGTTCGACGACAACGCCCTGTTGCAGATGTTGTTCGGACCGACCAACGCCCATCTCGAGCGCATCGAGCGGCAACTCGGGGTGAGCTTGTCCTCGCGCGGCAACGCCGTGTCCATCGAGGGTCCGGCCGGACCCGTCGCCGAGGCGCAGGCGGTGCTCGACGATCTTTACCAGCGGCTGCGCGGCGGTCAGGCCGTGGGAGCGGCGGACATCGATGCGGCCTTGCGCATGGCCGCCGACGGCGGCCCGCGCGCCGACCGCCCGATCTACATCACCCGCAAACGCCATATCGCGGCCCGCTCGTCGGTGCAGGCCGACTACATGCAGGCGATGGACAGCCGGGAACTGGTGTTCGGCCTGGGGCCGGCCGGGACCGGCAAGACCTATCTGGCGGTCGCCAAAGCCGTTTCCATGATGATCAAGGGAGAGGTCGACCGCATCATCCTGTCGCGGCCGGCCGTCGAGGCGGGCGAGCGTCTGGGTTTCCTGCCCGGCGACATGCGCGACAAGGTCGACCCCTATCTGCGGCCGCTCTACGACGCCTTGCACGACATGCTGCCGGGCGACCAGGTGGCGAAAAAACTGGCGGCCGGCGATATCGAGGTGGCGCCGCTGGCCTTCATGCGCGGCCGGACGCTGGCCAATTCCTTCGTGATTCTCGATGAGGCGCAGAATACCACGCCGGTGCAGATGAAGATGTTCCTGACCCGTTTGGGCGAGCATTCGCGCATGGTGGTGACCGGCGACCTGTCGCAGATCGATCTGCCGACCGGGGCGCGCTCGGGCTTGAAGGATGCCCTGGACATCCTGGGGACCGTGCCGTCGATCGGCGTCGTCAGCTTCACCGACAAGGACGTGGTCCGCCACGGCCTGGTCGCCGAAATCGTGCGCGCCTACGATTCCTATGACCGCCGCCGCAAAAGCGAAAGCGGCGGGGAGCGGTCATGAGCGGCGCCGAGATCGCCGTCGCCGCGCCCTGCGCGCGGTGGGCCGAAAGCGTGCCGGCGGTCGAGGACCTGTGCCTGCGGGTCGTCGGCGCCGCCCTGGCCGGCAGTCTGGACGCGCTGCCCGAAGGATCGCTCGACAGGGTGGAAATCAGCCTGGTGCTGGCCGACGATGCGATGGTGCGGGGCTTGAACCGGCAGTATCGCGGCCAGGACAAGCCGACCAACGTGCTGTCCTTCGCCGCCATGGACGGGGAGGACGACGACCCGGCGGCGGACGGTCCCCTGTTGCTGGGCGACGTGATCCTGGCTTTCGAGACGACGGCGCGCGAGGCCCTGGCCGAGGAGAAGACCCTGGCCGACCATCTGTCGCATCTGCTGGTGCATGGCGTCCTGCATCTGCTGGGTTACGACCATTTGACGGACGACGAGGCGGAAGAGATGGAAAACCGCGAGCGGGACATCCTGGCCGGCTTGGGCATCGCCGATCCTTATGCCGCGCTGCCGGGCCCCACCGTGGGAGAGGAGCAGGTCGAACGGAGATGAACGATCCTTCCGGCAGTAGATCGCCCCGTGAAAACGGGGCCAACGACGACTCCCTGGTGCGAACCGTGCGCGGCTGGCTGAAAGGCCTGCGTCGCGGCAAAGCGGGCGAATCGGTGCGCGAAACCCTCGAGGAATTGTTCGAGGAGCGCGAAGAGGCCGAGATCCCCATCGACGAACACGAACGCCGCCTGCTCGGCAATATCCTGCAGCTGCGCGACGTGACCGCCTATGACGTGATGGTCCCCAGGGCCGACATCGTGGCGGTGGACACCAAGGTGACCCTCGAGGGTCTGATCGAAGTGATCAACGCCAAGGGACATTCGCGCTATCCGGTCTATCGCGGCACCCTCGACGATGCCATCGGACTGGTCCATATCAAGGACGTCCTGATGCTGGTGGCCTCCGGCAAGCCGTTCAGCCTGCAGCGAATCGTCCGTAAAGTGCTGTTCGTCTCGCCGTCGATCCGATTGCTCGACCTGCTGCTGGAGATGCGTCTGAAGCGGACCCATATGGCGCTGGTGGTCGACGAATACGGCGGAATCGACGGCTTGATGACCATCGAAGACGTGGTCGAGCAGATCGTCGGCGAGATCGAGGACGAGCATGATCGCGACGTCGAACCCGACTATATCGAACGGCCGGACGGGGTGATCGAGGCGGATGCCCGTCTGCCGCTCGAGGATTTCGAGGCCCGGGTCGGGCCGCTGCTCGACGAGGAGGACCGCGAGGACGTCGACACCTTGGGCGGCCTGGTCTTCTTCCTGGCCGGGCGCGTTCCCTCGCGCGGCGAACTGATCAACCATCCTTCGGGATTGGAATTCGAAGTGGTGGATGCCGACCCGCGGCGGATCAAGCGTCTGAGGGTTCGCAACGTGCCGAAGCCGGAGGATCGCGCCGCTTGAATACCCTCGTTTCGCGCCTGCAGGGCGCCGCCGTCCGTGTCTCCGCGGCGAGAGGCTGGCGGCGTCGCGGCTATGCCCTTTCGTTCGGCCTCCTCGCCGCCCTGGCGCTGCCGCCCGTCCATGCATTGCCGCTGCTGTGGATCGCTTTCCCCGGTCTGCTGCGGCTGCTCGATGGGGCCGAGAGCGGCAAAAGAGCCTTCGCCGACGGCTGGTGGTTCGGCTTCGGCCATTTCTCCCTGGGGCTCTATTGGATTTCCTATGCCTTGCTGGTCGATCCGGTCCGCTTCGGCTGGCTGGTGCCCGTCGCCGTCTTCGGGCTGGGCGGTCTGCTGGGCGTCTTCGTCGGGGCCGCCACGCTTGCCGCCCGCCGCCTGGCCCCGGCCGGAGTGCCGCGCGTTCTGGCCCTGGCGGTGGCATGGGTCTTCTTCGAATGGGTGCGCAGCTGGATTCTCACCGGATTTCCCTGGAATCTGATCGGCTCGGTGTGGATGCCCGTGTTGCCGGTCGTGCAATTCGCCGCCCTGGCCGGCAGCTACGGCCTCGGTCTGCTGACCGTCGCCGTCGCCGCCATGCCCGCCGTGCTGGTTCGTCCCTCCCGGTCCCACCGGATCGCCGTCCTGGGCAGTTTCGCCGTTCTGGCTTCGGTGGCCCTGTGGGGCGGGCTGCGGCTGGCCGACGGCACCACGGCTTCGGTACCGAACGTCCGGCTGCGCCTGGTCCAGGCCAATATCGAACAAACCTTGAAATGGAAGCCGGAGATGCGGATGGCCCATCTCCAGGAGCATCTGCAACTGACCGGCAGTCCGGGCTGGGAGCGGATCACCGATGTCATCTGGTCGGAAACGGCGGCGCCGTCGTTCCTCGAACGCGACGGCCCGTCGCGGCGCCTGCTGGCCGACGCGACGCCCAGGGGCGGGCTGCTGATCACCGGCGCGGTCCGCGGAACGGCGCCCGACGCCGAACCGTTCCGCATCTGGAACAGTCTGCTGGCGCTCGATGATCAAGGCCATATCGCCGGAACCTACGACAAGTCGCATCTGGTGCCGTTCGGGGAATATGTGCCGCTGCACACGCTGCTGCCACTCGATAAAATCACCGCCGGCGGGGTCGATTTCACGCCGGGACCGGGGGTGGGCACCCTGACGCTCCCGGGTTTGCCGCCGGTCGGCCCGCTGATTTGTTACGAGGTCATTTTTCCGGGAGAGGTGATCGACCGGGCGCATCGTCCGGCCTGGCTGCTCAATCTGACCAACGACGGCTGGTACGGCATCAGCGCCGGGCCCTACCAGCATTTCGCGGCGGCCCGGTTGCGGGCCGTCGAGGAGGGGCTGCCGCTGGTGCGGGCGGCCAATACCGGCATTTCCGCCGTGGTCGATCCCTACGGCCGGGTGCTGGCGGAATTGCCGCTGGGGGGGCGCGGCATTCTGGACGCCGCCCTGCCGACTCCTCTGCCGGCCTCCCTTCCTTTCAGCCGAATCGGCAATCTGGCATCGCTTTTATTGGCCCTGGCGGTCGCTCTGGGCGCGGCGTTATGGGCCAAGTTTGTTTAGGCACGGTTGAATTCCTTTTGGGGTGGGGCGACTTTCGGTAAATGATGTATGTTGACCGGCATACATTAGTATGCCTAAAGTGATAGCACGTGATAGCCAACCCGACCGAAGGCTCGTCTGTCACCGATCATTGAACCCCTGATGTCAACATACACCTTGTGGAATTGCCATGGCCCGTGCCGCTAGTAACACCAAACAACTGAAGTCCGATGTTCCTGTCCGCCGTTCCGGCCGAGGCCGGACGGCTTCAGGCAAACCCAACCCCATCGACGTGCATGTCGGTGCCCGCGTCCGTCTTCGCCGGACCCTTCTCGGCATGAGCCAGGAGAAGCTTGGCGAAGCCATCGGCCTGACCTTCCAGCAGGTGCAGAAATACGAGCGCGGCGCCAATCGGATCGGGGCCTCGCGCCTGTTCGATCTGTCGCGCGTCCTCGACGTGCCCGTGTCGTTCTTTTTCGACGACATGTCCGACGATACCTCGCAGCAAAGTCCGCGGATGATCGTCGCCGGCCTGGTCGACGAGCTGCCGGTATCGCTCGAGGCCGATCCGATGACCAAGCGGGAGACCTTGGAACTGGTGCGGGCCTACTATCGCATCACCGACCCGCAGATCAGAAAGCGCGTCTTCGAACTGGCCAAGGCCCTGGCCAACGCCAGCGACGGCGCCGACGCGAAGTAAGGGGCCCGGGACGGAATAACCGGACCAAACCCTTAAAGCCCGAGCGGCGTCGAGGCGCCATATCGAAGCTTGGGACTTGGAGCGATGATGTCGCACCAAGTCCTAAGACCCGGCGCGACGGCATCGCGTCCCCAGTGGTACGTTTTCATCGTACCCCAGCCCGGGCGGCCTTGGGCCTGCCGGAGCCGGACGGCGCAAGCATCGCATGGAGCCGGCAGGGCATGTCATTTCAGATGACATGTCTTGCGCGTGTCCTGAAAGCCCGGGCGTGCCGGAAACGGAACGGAGGGGTCGTTTCGCCATAAAAAAGAAAACGCCGGCCGTCCCGTCGGCGTTTTCTTTTGGAAATTCCTCTTCGTCCTTGAATCGACCCCGGAAAATCTGTAACAAACGAGGCCTCGGCATTGTCCGACGTGGAGATTTGACCGCTTGCTGCCACGTAAAATCCAAGGCTAAGTGGGTGCACCGATGGCCTTCCTTCGATGCCCCAGGTCCCGTTTCAACCGGATTTCGGAGGATCGACTGTGTCGAAGTCCAATTTTCTGTTCACCAGCGAATCTGTTTCCGAAGGCCATCCCGATAAGGTCTGCGACCGTATTTCGGATGCCATCGTCGATACCTTTCTGACCGCCGACCCCAATGCCCGCGTCGCCGTGGAAACGCTCTGCACCACCAATCAGATCGTCATGGCGGGCGAGGTGCGGGGACCGGCGGCCATCACCACCCAGACCCTGGAAGACGTGGCCCGCGCCGCCGTGCGCGACATCGGCTACGAGCAGGAGGGCTTCCACTGGAAGCATGCGCGCGTCGACGTCTTCGTCCATAAGCAGTCCGCCGATATCGCCATGGGTGTCGACGCGGCCGGCAACAAGGACGAGGGGGCCGGCGACCAGGGCATCATGTTCGGCTACGCCTGCAACGAAACCGCCGTGTTGATGCCGGCGCCGATCTATTATTCCCACGCCATCCTGAAGTCGCTGGCCGAGGCGCGCCACTCCGGGGCCGAACCGCTGCTCGGCCCCGACGCCAAGAGCCAGATCACCCTGCAGTATGTCGACGGCAAGCCGGTCCGCGCCGCTTCCGTGGTGGTTTCCACCCAGCACGGCGCCTCGATCGATCAGGACGCCGTCCGCGAGATCGTGCGTCCCCATGTGCTGAATGTGCTGCCCGAGGGCTGGATGTGCCCGGAGGACCAGTTCTACGTCAATCCGACCGGACGCTTCGTCATCGGCGGCCCGGACGGCGATGCCGGCCTCACCGGACGCAAGATCATCGTCGACACCTACGGCGGCGCCGCGCCGCACGGCGGCGGGGCCTTCTCCGGCAAGGATCCGACCAAGGTCGACCGTTCGGCCGCCTATGCCGCCCGCTATCTGGCGAAGAACGTCGTCGGCGCCGGCCTGGCCGAAAAATGCGTCATCCAATTGAGCTACGCCATCGGCGTCTCCAAGCCGCTGTCGGTTTACGTCGACACCTTCGGAACCTCGTCGGTCGACGAGGACAAGCTGTCCGATGCCCTGCAGCAGTTGGTCGACCTGAGCCCGCGCGGCATCCGGACGCACCTGGGGCTGAACCGGCCGATCTACGCGCGGACCGCCGCCTATGGCCATTTCGGGCGCGAGGCCGAAAGCGACGGCGGCTTCTCGTGGGAACGGCTCGATCTGGTCGGTCAGCTGAAAACGGCGTTTGCCTGAAAATGCTCCACGAGGGTCCGCGTTTTTTTGGCCGGCGGCGCGGCAAATCGCTCCGCGTCGCCGGCCGGACCCTCGTCGAGACCTTGCTGCCGAGGCTCGCCATCGATGAACCGGGCCCGGGCGAGAGCCTGGATCCCCGCACCCTGTTCGCCGCCCCGACCAAGGCCCTGTGGCTGGAAGTCGGATTCGGCGGCGGCGAGCATCTGGCCTGGCAGGCGGCGGCTCATCCCGAGGTCGGTTTGATCGGGGGCGAGGTCTTCCTGAACGGCATCGCCTCCCTTCTCGGCCATATCGATCGCCAGGGCATCGAGAACGTCCGGATTTTCGCCGAGGATATCCGCCGTTTGCTTCCGGCCCTGCCGGAGGCTTGCCTGGAGCGCGCCTTCGTGCTGTTCCCCGATCCCTGGCCGAAAAAGCGCCATGCCGAACGCCGCTTCATCGGCGGCGACAATCTCGACCAGCTGTCCCGCCTGATGACGGACGGCGCCGAGCTCCGGATCGCCACGGACGACGAGGTCTACAAGGCCTGGGCGCAGAGCCAGATGGCGGCCCGCGCCGATTTCGAGAATGTGACGGTCGATCCGCTCGTCAAGAACGAGGACTGGCCGGCCACGCGCTATGAGGCGAAAGCGCGCGAACAGGGACGGCAGCCGATTTTCCTGCGCTATCTGCGCAGGCCGCGATCCGTCGAAATTCAAAATCGATAGATTAGAGCGATTTGCGATCAGACTGGATCATCGATTTTTCTCGTCATTGCCCTGGATCAGCCGGAATCCAGGGGGCACCCCACGGGCGTTTCCGAGACTCCCGGATCCCCGCTTTCGAGCTTGTGAAATAATCCCAGTGGCACCGGCGTCCCCGCCGGTG
>JAATGN010000228.1 GCA_015654615.1 Rhodospirillales bacterium | reverse complement strand
CGCGCTCGGCCATCCGATCGGCGCCTCGGGGGCCCGCATCCTGGTCACGCTCCTCCACCAGATGCGCCGCCAGAAGGCCAGGAAGGGCCTGGCCACCCTGTGCATCGGCGGCGGCATGGGCATCGCCCTCTGCGTCGAACGGTAGGGGCCGGTGGAACGATAACCGCGCCGATGAATAAGGAAAAGTGGCACCGGCCTTCGCGGCGGGGCCTTTTCCACCGGCAGGGACGCCGGTGCCACTTGGGGCCCGTTAAGCAATGATCGCCTCATAACGAGCGCAAGCGAAGCAATCCGGCAACAAGGGGCGGCCCCAGATCCCAGTGAGCGGCCCCGGTCGAAATATGATATGAAGCCACTGTTTCTTTTATCGCAGCAGGCCGATGCGACCGGAAAGGTCGCGGCCCCTCAGGGATGACGAGAGATGAGCAAGGGACTGGATGCACGGAGTTTCTTCATTGTGCCGGCGGCGCAGGATGTCGGTCCGCGGGCGGTCTCGCTGGGGCTGGTCCGCGCGCTGCAGCGCGAAGGGATCGACGTCGGTTTCGCCAAGCCGATCTCGACGCCCGAGGTCGCCGGCGCCAAGGTCGATCTGTCCTGCCATTTCGCCCGCTCTCTTTGCCATATCGACGTGCCCGAGCCGATCTCCTTCTCCCAGGCCGAGGAGAGGGTGCGGGCCGGCCAGCTTTCCGAGCTGATGGAGGAGGTGGTGACCATCGCCGAGGCGGCCAGCGACGCCCATGACGTGGTGATCATCCAAGGCATCGCGCTCGATTCCGAATCGCCCCTGGCCGCCCAGCTGAATATCGAAATGGCCGGCTGCCTGTCGGCCCGGATGGTGCTGGTGGTGAAGGCCGCCGAACGGACCGCCCCGCAATTGAGCGAAGACATCGCCTCCGCGGTGCGCTTCTACAGCGACGGGGGACGCAATGCTTTCGCCGGAGTCGTCCTCAATCAGGTTCCCCCCGGCGAGGATGGCGCCCGCCTGATCGAGGACCTGCGTCACAGGAACGATCAGCTTCCCCTGCTGGCCAGCATTCCCTTCGATGCGCGGCTGGATGCGCCCCGTCTTGCCGATGTGGTCGAGGAACTCGGCCTGACGGTGGAACGCGAAGGCGACATGGCGACGTCGCGGGTCCAGGAAATCGCCGTGGCCGGCAGCGCCGTCGAAAATGCCATTTCCTGGCTGCGTCCGGGGACCCTGCTGGTCACCTCGGGCGATCGCAGCGATATCATCCTGGCCACGGCGCTGGCTTATCTGCGCGGCATTCCCCTGGCCGGAATGGTCCTGACCTGCGGGCGTCAGCCGGCCCCGCCGATCGTTTCGCTGATTTCGGCCTCGCAATTGAACGGCCTGCCCATCCTGCGATCGGAGAAGGACACCTACGGCACCAGCATCCTGCTGGCCGGGTTGAACCGCCATGTGACCCGCAACGACCCGCAGCGGATGGAACTGGCCATCCAGCTGGTCGCCGAGGCGACCGACGCGGCCTTGCTCAAGGAGGCCGTCGGCCAGCCCAGCAAGCTGCGCCTGACCCCTCCGGCCTTCCGCCATCAGCTGGTGCAAAGCGCCCGCGCCGCGCACAAGCGCATCGTCCTGCCGGAAGGCGACGAGCCGCGGACCCTGCAGGCGGCGGTGATCTGCCACGAAAAAGGCATCGCCCATTGCGTCCTGCTGGGCGATCCGACCCGCATTCGCGAAACCGCCGGCAACCAGGGGCTGGAATTGCCGGCCGATATCGAGATCATCGATGTCCTGAAGGTGCGCGAAAGATATGTCGCGCCGCTGGTGGAAATGCGCAAAAGCAAGGGCCTGACCCCGCAGCAGGCCAACGATCAGCTGGAAGATTCGGTGGTCCTGGGCACCATGATGCTGGCCCTGGGCGAGGTCGACGGACTGGTCTCGGGGGCGGTCCATACGACGGCCAGCACCGTGCGGCCGGCCCTGCAGCTGATCAAGACGGCGCCGGGCCAGAGCATCGTCTCCTCGGTCTTCTTCATGCTGATGCCCGATCAGGTCCTGGTCTATGGCGACTGCGCGATCAATCCCAATCCGACGGCCGAGCAGCTGGCCGACATCGCCATCCAGTCGGCCGGTTCGGCCAAGGCCTTCGGCATCGAGCCGCGCGTCGCGATGATCTCCTATTCGACCGGCACCTCGGGCGTCGGCGACGACGTCGAGAAGGTGCGCGAAGCCACCCGCATCGCCCGCGAGAAATGCCCCGACCTGCTGATCGACGGGCCGATCCAGTATGACGCGGCCTCGGTCGAAAGCGTCGGCCGCCAGAAGGCGCCGGACAGCAAGGTGGCCGGCCGGGCCAACGTCTTCGTCTTCCCCGACCTCAACACCGGCAACACCACCTACAAGGCGGTGCAGCGCTCGGCCAATGTGGTGAGCGTCGGCCCGATGCTGCAGGGGCTTAGGAAGCCGGTGAACGACCTGTCGCGCGGCGCCCTGGTCGACGACATCGTATATACCATCGCCCTGACCGCCATTCAGGCGATCTAGAGGGGTGGATGGAGGCCCCTCGCCCGCTTTGCGGGAGAGGGAGGGGCCCGCGTCAGCGGGAGGGTGAGGGGGCGCCGGTTCCGACGCGCTCCACTCTCCCCCTCACCCCAGCCCTCTCCCCCGACGCGGGGGCGAGGGAGAAAGTGAAAATGACCCCGATGTTCCGCGTCTGGCTTCCCTCGACATTGCGCGCCAAGCTGCTGCTGCTGTCCCTGGTCGTGGTCGCCGTGCCCATCATCACCGCCGGCTATGTCCTCGAGATGAAGGGGCGCAATGCCCTGAACGAGGAAAAACAGGTCAAGCTGTTCGGCCTGACCCGCATTCTCGACAGCAGCCTGGCCGGCGACTTCGACGGTCTTCTCGCCGGCTATCCGGGCGATCCGGACGACAGGGCGGCGAAGATCGCCTATCTCAACGCCCGGCTCAAGCCGATCACCGACGCCATCGCCGCGGCCAATCCGGGCGTCGGCGTGGGATATTACAGCAAGGCCCTGAACGCCATCGTCACCTATGGCCCCAGCCGGGACTACGCCGACAAGGTCGGGCTTTCCATTCCGCCCGAGCATCCGGGCTGGCGGGTGCTGACCTCCGGCGAGCCGATGGTGGAAAGCGGGCCGCAGGTCCGCGGCCATATCATGAACGCCATGTGGCCGATCCGGCGGCACGGCGAGGTCGTCGGCTATATCTGGGCCAACGAGCTGTCCGACGCCATCGAACGGCAGGCCGGCGCCATGGACCACGCCATTCTCGGCATCATCCTGGGCGGCGTCCTGCTGGGCGGGATTCTCGTCCATATCATGTCGGCGCGAATTTCCCGCGACGTCTCCTGCATCAAGAACGGCCTGGCCACGCTCAGTTTCGACATCCGCAAGCGGATCGCGCCGCTTCCCGGCGAGTTCGGCGAGATCGTCGCGGCGATCAACGCGATGGCCAAGGCCCTGGCCGACGCCCGGACCCTGAACGAAAATATCGTCAACAGCGTCGCCGACGGCATCATCGCCGTCGACAACCAGGGCCTGGTGACGTCGATCAACACCGCCGCCCAGCAGATGATGAACGCCCCCTCGGAACGGTCGGTCGGCCAGCCCTATCAGTCGCTGTTCCGTCCGGGCGCGAAGTTCACCAGCGTCCTCCTCGATACCCTGAGGACCGGCGAGAAATATATCGGGGTCGACCTGGCCCATCCCCTGCCGACCAAGACCCTGCATGTCAGCGCCAGCAGCAGCGTCCTGCGCGACGGCGGCGGCGCGACGATCGGCGCCGTCGTGGTCATCAAGGATCTGAGCGAGAAATTTCATCTGCAGACCCAGATCATGCGGGCGGACCGGCTGGCCGCCCTGGGCGAGCTGATGGCCGGAATCGCCCATGAGATCCGCAATCCGCTGACCTCGATCCGCGGCTTCATGCAGCATCTGCAGACCAGCGACGATATCGAGGAATGGCGGCAATACGCGCCCCTGGTGGTGCGCCAGGTCGACAGCCTGAATCGCATCATCACCGAACTTCTGGAATTCAGCCGGCACCGGCCGCCGCGCATCGGTTCGGTGGAACTGGGCGCCGTGATCCGGGAGGTGACCATGCTCGCCGGCAACAAATGCTCGACGGACATCACCCTGGAGCTTTCGCCGGAAGTGCCGCCGATCGAAGCCGACGGCGAGGCTTTGAAGCAAGTCGTGCTCAATTTGGTCCTGAACGCCATTCAGGCGACGCCGGAAGGGGGGCGGATCACCATCCGGACCGGCATCCTGTCCTCCGACGCGGTGATGATTTCGGTGCGCGACGACGGCGTCGGGATCGCTCCGGACGACCTCGAAAAGGTCTTCGATCCCTTCTTCTCGACCAAACCGACGGGGACGGGCCTGGGACTGGCCATGGTCAGGCGGATCGTCGACGCCCATGCCGGGCATATCGATATCAGCAGCACATTGGGCCTGGGGACCGAGATCGTCTTGAGACTGCCCCTGGTCCATAAGGTATCGGGAGACGAGGCATGAGGGACGAGATGCCGGTGATGCTGGTGGTCGACGACGACGAGGGCATTCGGAAATTTCTCTCCGCGGTGTTGGGAAAGCAGGGATTCGGGGTGGTGACCGCTGAAAACGGCCTGGATGCCCTCGACGTTTTCCGGACCGCCAAGCCGGCGGTGGTGCTGATGGATATCCGCATGCCGGGAATGTCGGGATTGGCGGCGATGTCGGCCATCCGCAAACTCGACCGGTCGGCGGCGGTGATCCTGATGACCGCCTTCGCCGAGGTCGAAACCGCCGTGCAGGCCATCAAGGATGGCGCCTTCGACTATATCATCAAGCCCTTCGACATTGCCGAGGTCCTGCTGCTGGTCGAGCGGGCGCTCGAACTGCGCCGGATGCGCGAAGACATTTCGGTCCTGCACCGCGAATTGTCGGAAAGCTTTCGCCTCGACCGCATCCTCACCAACAGCCCGAAGATGATCGAGCTCTGCCAGACGATCGCCAAGGTGGCCAAGAGCACCGCCACCGTCCTGGTGACCGGCGAAAGCGGGACCGGCAAGGAACTGGTGGCGACGGCCATCCATTACAACAGCGCCCGTCGCGACAAGCCCTTCGTCAAAGTCAATTGCGCCGCCATTCCCGACGGACTGCTCGAAAGCGAGTTTTTCGGCCATGAGAAGGGGGCCTTCACCGGCGCCCTGGCCCGCCGGCGCGGGCGGTTCGAGCAGGCCGTCGGGGGGACGCTTTTTCTCGATGAAATCGGCGACATCTCGCCCAGCCTGCAGGTCAAGCTGCTGCGGGTCCTGCAGGAACGGGAGTTCGAACGGGTCGGCGGCGGCGATATCGTGCGGGCCGACGTCCGCGTCATCGTCGCCACCAACAAGAACCTCGAGGAGATGGTGCGCCAGGGCTCGTTCCGGCAGGATCTGTATTTCCGCCTGAATGTGGTTTCGCTGCGCACCATCGCCCTTCGCGATCGCCCGGAGGACATTCGTCTGCTGGCCGGCTATTTCCTGCAGAAGTTCGCCGCCGAGAACGCCATCGAGATCACCGGCTTCGACGACGCCGCCATGGACTGCCTGCTGCGCCACGATTGGCCGGGCAATATCCGCGAACTGCGCAATGCCGTCGAACGGGCGGTGGTGATGAGCACCGGCCAGGAGATCGGTCAGGAAGACCTGCCCGAGCATATCCTGCGCTCGGCCGGCGAATTCGAGGGCTTGCCGGCGCCGCCGGCCGGCGGCGACGTCCGGCCCTTGCGCGATATCGTCCGCCGCTACGAGGCCCAGGTGATCGCCGAGGCCCTGGCCCGCAACGACGGCAACCGGGTGAAGACGGCCCAGGATCTGCGGATCAGCCGCCGGTCGTTGCTTTATAAGATCCAGGAACACGGCATCGGGTGAAACCATAATTCACCACGGAGACACGGAGATCACGGAGGAATAAAAGAGATAACTATAACTGATAGTGTTTTCTCTTCTCCGTGTCTCCGTGGTGAATTTTTCTCAATATTCCGTTCTATCTGTTGAAATGTACCGCTATGCCGCGGTGATTTCTTCCTCGCCATTCGCCTGCAGGACGTCGAGCAGGCGGCGGCGCATCAGCAGGCCGGGGCGGTCCGACATCATATGGGCCTCGGCCTTGCGTCCGACGTCGAGGGAGGCGTCGGGGTCGGTGGATTCGAGGATCTCCTTGTCCTCCAGCGTGATCTTGGCATCCCAGTCGATCAGCAGCCGGGCCGGGCAGTCCTCTTCGCGGTCGTTGCGATAGAGGATCTGCACCAGCTGGATGCGGTCATCGTCGATGGGGGTGGCGCAATTGATGATGATATGGCGGATGCCGCTCGGATAAGTCATGTCCATGCGCCGGCTGAATGGCAGATACCAATGGTTCTTCATGTCGCGCGTGGTGGTCGGCTCCCGGCAGCCGGTCACCCGGTGGGCCTCGGGAGGGTTGAGGATCTCGACGCAGGACGCGGCATAGAATCCCTCGTCGGTCTCGACGATGTCGTATTTTTTCGGCTTCGGCCGATCGCCGATGCCGAAGGTCGAACGATGGACGAAGGAAAAATGCGCATTGTCGAAGGAGTTTTCCATCATGCGCAGCGGCGCCGTCTTCCATTCCTCGTAGAATTGGAAAATCCGCCGATAGCCGGGATCGCGGTCCTCCGGAATGTCGAACAACTCCCGGATCGGCTCGTCGAGCGCCACCCAGGCGTAGCCATAGCGGGCCATGCAATGGTAGGCCTGGACCCGATGCTTCGGCACGGCCGCGTCGGCGTCGAGTTGCGGAATGCGGACCAGTTGGCCGGCGGCGTCATAGGTCCAGCCGTGATAGCCGCAGACGATCCGGCCGGCCTCGCACCATCCCTTCGACAGCCTGGCGGTGCGGTGGCGGCAGCGGTCCTTGAGGGCGACCGGCGATCCCTCGGCGTCGCGAAACAGGACGATGTCCTCGCCCATCAGGCGGAAGGGTTTCGGCCCGTCGGCCAGGTGGGAGAGAGGCATCACCGCATACCAATATTTGCGAAGGGTTTTCTGCTGCGCGGTCAGCATGACATCGGTTTCCTTTTCTCAGGCGTCAATAACCGCATTGTCTTCTTTGATTCAGGATGTCGAAGGGCATTATTGGGGAACACGGATGGACACGGATATGCGCCGTAGGCGTTATCTGGCGCAGCCGGCGGCACGAAGATGGGGACTGGAAAATGCCTGCGGCGCAATCTATCTGCGTTCATCCGTTCTGATCCGTGTTCATCTGTGTTCCCATGGCTCGATGCTGGGGTCATGGCCTGTGGTCACGCCGCCAGCCGGCGGACGACGCCGGCGGCGCGGTGCGACAGCGCGGCCAGATCCAGGCCGGGGATGGCGCCGTTCTCCACCACCGGCCGGCCGGCCACCAGCAGATGGCGCAACCGCGCGCCGCCGCCGCCGATGATCGGGCCGATCAGCGGGTCGTGCAGGCCGGCATAACGCGGCTGGGACAGATCGAAAAGAGCGAGGTCGGCCGCCTTGCCGATCTCCACGGTGCCGACCGCCGGCAAGCCCAGCACGTCGGCGCCGCCGGCCGTCGCCCAATGCAGCACGTCTTCGGCGCGGACCGCCTGGGCGCCCTTGACGGCGCGATGGACCTGCCAGGCGCAATGCATTTCGCTGATCATGTCGCAGGATTCGTTCGACGCGGCACCGTCGACGGCCAGCGAGACCCGTCCCCCCAATCGCGCCAGACGGTCGGCGGCGGCGACGCCGGAGCCTAAGCGGCAATTGCTTTGCGGGCAATGGGCCATGCCGGTTGCCGTCTCGGCCAGCCGGCGCAGTTCGGTTTCGTCCAGATGCACCAGATGGGCGAACCAGACGTCGTCGCCCAGCCAGCCGTGGTCGGCGATCCAATGGATCGGCCGCTTGCCGAATTTCTCCAGGCAGAAATCCACATAGACGTGGGTTTCCGAAAGATGGCTGTGCATCCTGAGCTTCATCTCCCGCGCCGCCGCGGCGATGACGTCCAGTTCGTCGGGCAGCACCGACCAGGGCGGCGTGGTCGGCGCGAAGACGACGCGGCGCATGGCATCGGGGGCCGGATCGTTGAAACGGGCCGCCAGATCGCCGACCCGGCGGATCATCGCGTCCAGTCCCTCCTTGGGCATCGGCTGGGTATGCGGGATGTCGAAGTCGCGTCCCTGGGTGGCGCCGCCGCGGCAGAGCACCAGGCGAATCCCCAGTTTCTCGGCCACCTTGAAGATGACGGCGGCGGGGTCGAAGCCATAGTCTTCGGTGAACAGATAATGGTGATCGGCGATGGTCGTCGTCCCCGACAGCAGCAGTTCGGCCAGGCCGACGGTGGCCGCCACCTCGAGGGCGTCCTCGTCGAGCTTGTGCCAATAGCTGTAGGGGACGGTCCGCAGCCAGCCCTCCAGCGGCAGATCGATGCCGGCCCGCACCCCTTTCAGCACGCTTTGGAACAGGTGGTGGTGGGTGCTGATCAAGCCGGGATAGAGGACGCAGCCGGCGGCATCGATCACCCGGTCGCCCGGGGCCGGCGCCACCGTGCCGATGGCGGCGATCCTGCCGTCGCGGATCCGCAGATCGCCCACGGTCCGTTCGCCGGGACCGGACAGGCCGGTCAGGATTCCGACGGCGCCGCGAATAACCACATCATTCATTTTTCATGGTCCATACTGCTTTCGTGCCAATGTCCGAGCAGCAACTGCGTGAGCCCGGCCATCAAGGTGAAGAGAAGAATGCCGGTCAGGGCGATCAACAGCAGGGCGGCGAACATCCTGGGGATGTCCAGCTGGAAGCCGGACTGCAGGATGTCGTAGGCCAGCCCGGCATTGAGACCGCCGGTTCCGGCGACGAATTCGGCGACCACCGCGCCGATCAGCGCCAGGCCGCTGGAAATCCGCAAGCCGGCCAGGAAATAGGGCAGCGCGCAGGGAATGCGCAAGCGCAGCAGCGTCTGCAGCCGGCTTGCCTTGTTCATCCGGAAATAGGCCAGCAATCCGGGATCGACGGTGGAAAGGCCGATGGTGGTGTTGGAGATGATCGGAAAAATGGCGATGACCGTCGCGCAGATGGTCAGCGCCACCTGGGTGTTCTTCACCAGGATGATGATCAGGGGGGCGATGGCGACGATGGGGGTGACCTGCAGCAGCACGGCGAACGGATAAAGGCTGATGGCGATGACCTTGCTTTGGACGAACAGAAAGGCGGTGGCCGTGCCGAACAGGATGGCCAGGACGAAGGCCTCGAGGGTGACGGTGAGCGTGCTGACCAGGGCGCGAGCCAGATCCGGCCAGACCTCGACCAACTTGAGGACGATGTCGCTGGGGGCGGGAAACAGATAGACCGGGATGCCCCGCTGCTTGCAGAACAGCTGCCAGACCGTGATGACGAGAAGACCGACGGCCAGCGGCGCCGCGATGCGATTGAACCGGGGGTGGGCGATCAAGGGGCGCATGTCATCGGCCTCCGGCGCTTTCCAGGGATGCGGCATGCAGCAAGCTCGAAAGCTGGCGGCACAGGTGCGCGAAACGCTCGCTGTTGCGGAAGGCGTCGCCGCGCGGTTGCGGCTCGTCGACCGTCAATTGCGCGAAAATGCGTCCGGGATTGGCCGCCATGATGACGATGCGGGTGGAGAGGAACACGGCCTCATAAAGCGAATGGGTGACGAAGACGGTGGTCAGCCGGCGCTCCCAGGACAGGCGGACCAGATCGTCGTCCAGCTTGTTGCGGGTGAATTCGTCGAGCGCCCCGAACGGTTCGTCCATCAGGAGCAGGTCGGGGTCGGTGACCAGGGCCCGGGCGATCGAGACCCGCATTTTCATGCCGCCCGACAATTGACCGGGATGATGCCGGGCGTGGCGCTCCAGCCCGACCTGGGCCAGGGCGGCCTGCACGCGCGGCATCGACTCCGCCTTCGGCGTGCCGGCCAGATCGAGGGGCAGGCGGACATTGGTTTCGACCGGCGCCCAGGGCATCAGGGTCGGGTCCTGGAAGACGAAGGCCAGGCGGCGGCCGGGCTCGCCGACACGGGAAAAATTGCTCTGCCACCAGACGATGCGCCCGTCGCTCGGCTCGTAGAGATTGGCCACCAGTTTCAGCAGCGTGCTTTTGCCGCAACCGGACGGTCCGATCAGACTGACGAATTCGTTGCGGCCGATCGACAGATCGATCGGCGCCAGGGCGCGCGTTCCATTGGGAAAGATCTTCTCGGCCGACAGAATGTCGAGGACAGGCAGGTCCGGCAAGGTCGGCGATCCGTCCGCTGCGGGCATGGTCAGGCCGTTGCTCCGAGGTTCCTCGTCATCGTCCGATCGCCATTGCGCATTCCGCATCGGCCTGCCGGCCGACCCTCCTGGATGAAAAAGGATAAGGATAGTGGCGCCGGCCTCCGTGCCGGCGTCCGCCGCAAAGCGGCGGAGTCTTTTCCGCCGGCACGCTTGGCGTGCGATTCCATCATTGCCGGCAACGCCGGCACGGAGGCCGGCGCCACTGAGTTTTTTTTCCTAGTGACCGGCCGCTGGATTGCTTCGCTTCGCTCGCAATGACGGTTGGGCGTGAGCATCGGGGCGGCGCCGGAACGCCGCCCCGTTCGCAAATCAGCTT
>JAATGN010000169.1 GCA_015654615.1 Rhodospirillales bacterium | reverse complement strand
GATCTTGACGGGAACGTTTCCGCCGCGGGGCGGCGGACACCGGCAGGGACGCCGGTGCCACTTTCCCTTGCTTCACAAGCTTTTTCGCCGGGACGATGGTACAGGGATCGATCCCGTTTGATCGCAAAGCGCTCTAGCTATCGGGGTTGCGATCTATGTTCCGGCGAAGCAACGGCGAGACACACGGGTGGATGCGGAGGCTGAGCACTTAAGCGTTCTTTAAGCAATAATCGCGTCATTGCGAGCGCAGCGAAGCAATCCAGCAACAAGGGGCGGCCCCTGGATTGCCGCGCCTTCGGCTCGTAATGACGGACCTGGAAACAGTGCGGTTAACTTTTTGGCGGCCGGACGAACGGCGACCGAGATGGCGAAAGAGTGGATCGCCAGCGCGTGCAGCGGTGCGTGAAGAGGATCGAGCAGGTCGGTGTCAAGAAGGCCCTTGACGACCTGCCGCGCGCCGGACGGCGGCCGGATATCACGACCGAAGCCAGGCTTTGGCTTGTCGGCCAAGCCTGTATCCAGCCCAAGGATGTTGGATATCCGCATGAACTTTGGACGCTTCGGCTGTTGGCAAGCCATGCTCGTTGCGAAGAGCAAAAGGCTGGCCATGGGTGTTTGACCGGTTTGGCTCCGAGCACAGTCTGGAAGATCTTGGACGCGCAGGCCATCAGGGCCAAGAAACTGGCGGAGAGCGCACAGGCGGCCAGCCCAGAACCGCTTTACAATAGCCTCGTCAGGTGAAGCAGCAATCCGGTTTTACGCTCCAACTCGTCAACCACCAGAACAATTTCTCTCCAGCTATAGCCTAAGCTCACCCCCGCAGTAACGACATCGGCGCGGATATCGGATGGCGAGCGATCGGCTACGGAAATCGCCGATAGCAGGTACTCGATACGACCTTGCATCGCCGCAGGGATATCAACCATGCCTTGGTTCATCCCCTCTCCTCGGCATCCCCAAGTGGAGATCCTTTTGCGAAAGGTCCGGAGACTGGACTTTGCGCGGGCATTTCCCGCGAGGGCGGGAAGAATGAACCACACCACCGACATCGTCTTGCTCGAGGCAGTCTTGACCCGATATCCAGAAGCCCGTCATGAGACTCCCCTTCTCGATATACCGAACAAGGGCATGATCACCCATTCATGCATTTTGTTCAATATATCGAGGTGCGCATATCGAACAAATCGGTTCGATTTGGGGCATGGACCTACGCGATATTTTTGCCGCCAACCTTCGTCGCGTGCGGAATGCCAAAGGGCTTTCGCAGGATGACCTCGCTTATGAGGCGGAAATGAGCCGCAGCTACCTCAGCCAGCTTGAAAAGGGCAAGTTTTATGCCAGCCTCAGGGTAATCGAGAAGATTGCCGACGTGCTGGAGGTGGAACCGGCCGAGTTATTGAAGCTACCGCCAAGCAGGATCACCGGAATGGACGAGATGTCGGGCGGATGATCCGCTTTCAGATGGTGGCGACACGATCCGTATTCTGGAAACGTTGAAGGCGGTCGCCGCCGACCCGTTCGGGATTCACCCAAACGCCAAGCGGCTCACCGATGTCGATAATCAGTTCCGCCTGCGGCATGGCACGCATCGCCGCCGGCGAAGAAGAAGCTCTGCCCGCCGAGGTGGTCGAGCGCCTGATCCTCGGTGAAAATCCGATTCGCGTCTGGCGCGAACACCGCAAGATGACGGGTCCGGCCCTAGCCGCCGCGGCTGCTGTGCCCAATGGCTATTTGTCCGAAATCGAACGCGGCATCAAGCCCGGCAGCGTCGATGCGCTGGCCAAGATCGCCAAGGCGCTCGACGTCACGATCGACGACCTGTGTCGGTTTGGGCTCTAACTGAGCAAAATGAGATGCCTTGGGAAACGGGAGCACTTCTATAGATGAACAATTTTGCGCTCCATATGTGAGCAAAGGCGACCGTCAGCGTCCTTTACATGAGCAGAACATTTGGGAATCTTGACCTCGCCGTCGTCTTGGACGCCCAGCTGGTTTTGCCCCCTCCGGCCGAACGCATGCGCCGGAAGCACATAAATCTGGCGCCAGCCCTTGGCATCTTCAGCAAAGCTGGTGGCACTTGGTGCCGAGTAAAGCCTAATATATTCGACAGACGGCAAGAACGTGCCAGATTTGCCTAACATATTTGACATTACCCAAGGACGCCTCATATATTGGTCGTACACACCAAATGAGATCGCTTTGCGTAATATACGAGGCATCGATATGCTGGATCTGTTGACCATCGGCAAAAAAATCGTCACCCAACGCAAGGCGCTTGGCCTGACCCAGACGCAGCTGGCCACGCGCTCTCGCACCAGCCGAGCCACCATCACCGCCCTGGAAACTGGAGCCCAGCGCGAGCTCGGTTTCAACAAGATCATCGCCCTGCTTACCGTGCTTGGCCTTGACCTGCGCCTCACCACGGCCAATGCCGATCGTCCTACCCTTGAAGATTTGCAGCAGGGACGTGAACAATGATTCGCGTCTGGAGCGACAATCTCACTGCGGGTTTACTGGACCGCCACGGCACACGCGGGGCGGCCTTCGCCTATGACCAGAGCGCTCATGGGAGGCGCGCTGTTTCACTGACCATGCCGGTGCGCCTAGCCAGTTGGGACAACGAATGGGGTGTCCATCCCATCTTCGAAATGAACCTGCCCGAAGGCTTCCTGCGCGAAAAGCTGCGTCTGGGCTTCGCCAAGGCCACCGGCAGCTTCGACGACCTCGATCTGCTGGCGGTGGTCGGTCGATCCCAGATCGGCCGTCTTCGCTATACCGCTACTGACGGCCAATTGGACGAGGAGGTGCCCTTTCAGTCGGTAGATGAGATCCTAGGGCACCGGCGCGATGGCGACCTTTTCAACTATATGATGGATCGCTTCGCCAGATACTCGGGCATCGCCGGCGTCCAACCCAAGGTGATGATTCGCGATGAGACGGATTCGGAAATCCTGAAGAGCACCGACACGCGCCGGTCGCCCAGCGTCCGGGGGGCCACCCACATCGTGAAATTCTGGAACCCGGCCGAGTATCCCCTTCTCGCCGCTAATGAATTCTTCTGCCTCCTGGCCGCCGAGAAGGCTGGCCTGCCCGTCCCCCGGTACCGATTGTCCGAGGACGCTTCGGCACTCGTTGTCGACCGCTTCGATCTCCGGCCCGATGGCACCTATATGGGCATCGAGGACTTTTGCGTGCTCAACGCGTTTGGCACCAATGACAAGTACAAAGGAGGATACGAGACAAACCTATTCAATCGCGCCAAGGAGTTCATCCCGGACGAAACCCAGCATGACCAACTGGCGCGGCTGTTCACCCTGTTCGTGCTGAACGCAGCCGTCCGAAACGGCGATGCCCATTTGAAAAATTTTGCACTCCTCTATGACGATGTCACCGAGACACCGCGCATGGCCGATATCTATGACATCGTCACGACCACCGTATATCTGCCCAAGGACGGAATGGCTCTGACGCTGGAAGGCTCCACTCGGTGGCCGAGCGTCAAGCAGCTGACCAAGCTGGGCACGATACGCTGCGGTCTGACGCCCATGGAAACCAAGACCATTCTCGACCGTGTCGCTGGAGGCATCACCGACGCCATGGCGGAGATGAAGCGCTACACCGCGGCCAATCCGGACTTCGCCGAAATCGCCACCGGCATGGCGGCCCAATGGACCGCCGGTGTACACCAGTCGCTGGGCGTTGGTGCCGTAGTCGGCTTATAGACGAGCAGGCCGCGCGAGTTGCGCCGGCGCAACCGAATTGACCAATTTTTCGGAGTTATTTCATTTTGTCATGTTTACAGGCACTTATCGATGGCGCCGCTCCTCTATGCACCCGCATTGCTCACCTATAAGGTGAATTGCTCAGCGATAGTCCGATCCGACAACCTGGTTGCCAATCGTGACGAATAAGGAGCAACCAAAACTTACAACCGGCCTCTGAAACGACGAACGCCGCCCTGGGGAAAGGCGGCGTTGGTCGTTTGAAAATATTCAGTAGTTTAAAATGGTCGGAGCGACAGGATTCGAACCTGCGACCTCCAGTCCCCCAGACTGATGCGCTACCGGGCTGCGCTACGCTCCGACCGACCCCCGCGAACGGGAGGAGGCGCACTATAACCAGACGGCCAAACGAACGCAACCGCCGAAAACGCTGAAATTCGCCACTTTGACGGCTTTACAAGTCGCGGAATTTTTGGCGCAGCTGAAATTCGTCCGAGATCACCTTGGCTTCGATGGCGGCAAGCCGCTGATCCAGGCTGCGGAAGCGCTCTTTCAAGCCGTCGATCCTGTCGCCGGTCTCCCTTTCGTTCCACGGGCCGCTCCCTGGTTGGCCACGGGCTCCATCCGCGGCGGCGGCGGGACCGATCGGCAGCAGCACGGTCAACAGGACGTAGCCGATGATGATCGGGATGAACAGGCCGAACACCGACCCCAGAATCATCGCCAGGCGGATGAACTTCGGGCGGACCTGGAAATAGGCGCCCAGGCCGGCGCAGACGCCGGCGACCTTGCCATGTTCCGGATCGCGATAGAGCCCGCCGGGACCTTCCGGCCAGGGAAAAAAAGAGGAGGTCATGGCTCGGACTTCCTTTTGCTCGGACCGGCGTCGAGCAGCCGTTCCAGGGTTTCGATGCGCGATTGCAGGCGCCCGGCAAGGTCGGCGAGGTCGTCGAGCTTGCGGGACAGATCGCCGCCAAGGCGGGAGGCCGCATGGCGCGCCCGGTAATGCAAAGACAACCACAGCGGCCCGATGACGATGATCGCGACGATCAGCACGCCGGTGACATGCCCACTCCAACCCATTATCGGCCCTCCTTTTTTCGCCGATCTCAGTGAGCTTCGCCGGTCCCGGCCAATTTGGCCTTCAAGGCCGCCAATTCGCTTTCGACCTGATGGTCGGACTGCAACTCGGCCAGTTCGTCGGCGACGCCTTTCGGCTTGGCCAAGTCATAGATATCCACCCTGCCCTCCAATTCGTCCAGCGCCCGTTCCACCTGATCGAAACGGGCGAAGGCATCGCCGACCCGTTCATCGTACAGGGAACCGCGCAGCTTCAGGCGGTTGGTCGCCGTCTTGTGGCGGGCCGCCATCACCGCTTCCCGGGCCTTGGCGTCGGCCAGCTTCTGCTGCAGGGCCGCCACATCCTCGCCTTGCTTGGCCAGACCGGCCTCGACCTGGCCGCGCCGATGCTCCAGACCGGCCAGTTCCTGCTGCAATCTGGCCTTGATCTGCAAGGCGCCCTTGGCCAAATCCTCGCGGCCCTTGACCAGGGCCAATTCGGCCTTGCCCTGCCAGTCCGCCACGTCCTTGGCGATGGCCGCCATCCTGCGGTCCAATTCCTTCTGTTCGGCAATCGTCTTGACCGCCGAGGACCGCACCTCGACCAGGGTGTCCTCCATTTCCTGGATGATCAGGCGGATGATCTTCTCCGGATCCTGCGCCCGATCGAGAATGGCATTGATGTTCGAATTGACGATGTCGCTGATGCGCGAAAAGACGCCCATGGGACTGTTCCTTCTGCCGCTGGCCCGCCCGAGCGCGGGGTTCTCCTGACTATTCACGGATCATGCCAGACGGGACGATGTCATAGTCTATTGTTTTTCCATGACTTTCCAAATTTCTCCGGTTGGCGTCCTTGTCACTTTCGCCATTTTCATCATTTATTAGCGTAATCCGCTATTTCACAGGACGTGCGATGTCATGGCCAGAGCCGTTCCCGAAGTCCCGACGCCGATCGGCCGCAGTCCGCTGTTTCAAGCCGCCATGGCCGCCGTCTCGCGGATCGCCCCGCTGTCCCGCCCGGTTTTGCTGGTCGGCGAACGCGGCACCGGCAAGGAACTGGTCGCCGCCCGCCTCCATTATCTGTCGCCGCGCTGGAATCAGCCCTTTCTCAAGCTGAACTGCGGCGGCTTGACCGACAGTCTTTTGGAGACCGAACTGTTCGGCCACGAGGCCGGCGCCTTCACCGGGGCGCAACGCCGCCGCCTGGGGCGTTTCGAATTGGCGCACCGCGGCACCCTGTTCCTGGACGAGATCGCCAATGCCCCGATGACCGTCCAGGAAACCATCCTGCGCGTCGTCGAATACGGCAGTTTCGAGCGGGTCGGCGGCAGCGAAACGGTCGAGGTCGACGTCCGTCTGGTGGCGGCGACCAACGAGGATCTGCCGTCGATGGCGGCGGAGGGGCGGTTCCGCGCCGATCTGCTCGATCGCCTGGCCTTCGACGTGGTGACCCTGCCGCCCCTGCGCGAACGGCCGGAAGACATCGAAGTCCTGGCCGAGCATATCGCCTTGCAGATGGCGCAGGAATTGCGCCGCGACGTCTTTCCGGGTTTCACCCCGCGCGTCCTGGCCGCCCTGCAAAGCCATCCGTGGCCGGGCAATGTGCGGGAGCTGAAAAATGTGGTGGAACGCGCCGTCTATCGGACGGAACCGGGTCACAAGGTCGAAGACATCGTCCTCGATCCCTTCGCCTCCCCCTGGCGGCCGCTGGCGGCCTCTTCGGCGAGGAGCGACGGGGCGGCGCGCCGGCCGATGCGGCCCTACGATTTCGTCGCCCATATCAACGACATCGAGCAGGATCTGCTGAAACAGGCCCTGGCGACCAACGCGCATCACCAGAAACGGACCGCGGCCTTCCTGGGGATGACCTATCACCAGCTGCGCAATCAACTGCTCAAGCATGGCTTGATCGGCGGGAAACCGGTCGTTCCGGCCGACGACTGACGGTTTTTAGAGCGCTTTGCGATCAAACTGGATCAATCTGTACCGTCATCCCCGCGAAAGAGGCTGTGAAAAAATCAGTGGCGCCGGCCTCCGTGCCGGCGTTTCGGCGAAGCCGAAGAATGAGCATTTCCGCCGCTTTGCGGCGG
>JAATGN010000139.1 GCA_015654615.1 Rhodospirillales bacterium | reverse complement strand
CGCCCCCGTCCTGAATGTATAGTGGCGCGGGCCTCGGTGCCAGCTGCCGCCGCGTAGTCTTTTCCGCCGGCCCGGAGGCCGGCGCCCCTGACGCTTTTCTCCTTAGTTCGCCACCGACCGCGCGCAGGTGACCCACCCTGGATGAAAATGGCAGATTTCTGCGGATTATTGGTGAAGACAAAACCTTTTTTCTGTCTGGGGCCCGTTAACCGCACTGTCTCTAGGTCCGTCAAAGCGATGCGAAGGCGCGGCAATCCAGGGGCCGCTCCCTCGATTCCTCATCCCTTCTCGCTGTCCAGATCGGCCATGGCCGGCCCGGGATAACGCGCGCCGGCCGCCGTTCCTTTGGGAACGGCGCGCTCGATCGCGGCGAGATCGTCCGGGCTCAATCGGACATCCTGCGATCCGAGCGCCTCGACCAGCTGATCGCGGCGACGGGCGCCGACCAGCGGTATGATATCCGTTCCCTGGGCGGTCACCCAGGCGATTGCCGCCTGGGCGACGCTGATGCCGCGGGTTTCGGCGACTTTGCGCAAGGATTCGACCAGGGCGAGGTTCGTCTCGATATTGTCGTCCTGGAACCGTGGACTATGGGCTCGGAAGTCGGCGGGCGCCAGGGCCTTCCTTTGCCAATGGCCGCTGATGAGGCCGCGGGAAAGCACGCCGTAGGCGGTGATCGCGATGCCGAGGGCGCGGGCGGCGGGCAGGACCGTCTCTTCGATGCCGCGCGAGATCAGCGAATATTCGATCTGCAGGTCGCAGATCGGATGGACGGCGGCGGCCCGCCGCAGCGTCTCGGCGCCGACTTCGGAAAGCCCGACATGGCGGACATAACCGGCCTTGATCAGATCGGCGACGGCGCCCACGGTTTCCTCGATCGGCACCTTCGGGTCGAGCCGGGCCGGCCGATAGACGTCGATGTAGTCGAGGCCGAGCCGCTGCAGCGAATAGGCCAGGAAGGTCTTTACCGCGGCGGGGCGCGTGTCGATGCCCAGCCAGCCGGCGGCCGGGTCCCGCAGCGCGCCGAATTTCACGCTGACGACCAGCCGATCGCGCGGCACGCTCTTGACGGCCTCGCCGATCAGCATTTCATTGTGGCCCATGCCGTAGAAATCGCCGGTGTCGAGGAGCGTGACGCCGGCGTCCAGGGCGGCGTGGATCGTCGCGATGCTCTCGGCCCGATCGGACGGACCGTACATTCCCGACATGCTCATGCAGCCGAGGCCGAGGGCGGAAACCGTGGGGCCGTTCGTTCCAAGTTGGCGGTATTGCATATGCTGTTCTCCGGAATGAAGGCCGGCCCATGTGCCCGGCCTGATGGATCGATTATGGGGGCTGGTCATGCGTTCGATAATCCGGCAATAATGAAACGGGTCGTATGGATTTTCGAACAATGAGCGATCTCGACCTTGCCGACCTCGATGCCTTTACCGCCGTGGCGCGGCATCGAAGCTTTCGCGGCGCCGCGGCGCTGCGGACCGAATCCGCCTCGACGCTGAGCGAGGCGGTGCGCCGGCTGGAGGCCCGCCTCGGTGTCCGCCTGCTCAATCGCACGACCCGCAGCGTCACGCCGACCGAAGCGGGGGCGCGGCTGCTGGAAAGGCTGCTTCCGGCGCTGGGCGAGGTTTCGGCCGCGCTCGATGCGGTGAACGGCTTCCGCGACAGCCCGATGGGCACGCTCCGGCTGAACGTTCCCGGAATCGTGGCGCGGCTGATCCTGCCGCCGATCGTCGAGGCTTTCCTGAAGGCGCATCCCGGCATCGTGCTGGAGGTCACCGCCGAGGACAATTTCATCGATGTGCTGGCGGCCGGCTTCGACGCCGGCGTGCGCTACGACGAACGCCTGGAGCAGGACATGATCGCCGTGCCGATCGGTCCGCGCCGGCAGCGTTTCGTGGCGGCGGCGGCGCCGGCCTATCTCGCGGCGCGGGGCCGGCCGGAACATCCGAAGGATCTGCTCGGCCACGCCTGCATTCGTCATCGCTTTCCGAGCGGCGTCATCCATCCTTGGGAATTCGAGCGGGCCGGCGAAATCGTGCGGATCAGTCCATCGGGTCCGCTGACGGCGTCCTCCATCGAGATGGAACTCAGCGCCGCCGTCGCCGGTCTCGGCGTGGTCTACGGTTTCGAGGAGATCCAGGCGCCGGCGCTGGCGAGCGGCGCCCTGGTCCCCGTCCTCGAAGACTGGTGGCAGAGATTCTCCGGTCCCTTCCTCTATTATGCCGGCCGCCACCACATGCCGGCGCCGCTCCGCGCCTTCGTCGACTTCATCAAGGGACCGGCGAAGGGCGTTGGGTGACGGGCGGCTTGCGGGGCCGGTTTCTCTCGGGGACCGGTCCGGTGGTCCGTCGGTGCGGATGAGATATTCAAGCAACACGGACAGCCGCGGACAGCCACGGACGGGCGCCGCAGGCATGCGTCCCTTCCTCCTTCTTATCCGTGTTCATCCGTGGCTGTCCGCGTCCGTCCGTGTTGCCAAAGCCCTCCGGCACCCCGAAGCCCAAAGAGGGTGAGACTCTCCGCCCGTAACACGCCCGCCTCGGAAGTGTTTACAGGTGTATCCAAATAGGATACATTTCCCGTTCGATTGGAGATTTCGAAAGGGAGCGGTTATGGCGAGGGCATGGAGGCGGCTGGTCGGCGCATGTCTCGCCATGCTGCCCCTCTTCGTCGCGGCCTGCGACAATCCTCCGCCGCGTCAGGAGAAAAAGCTGCCGATTCCGAAGGGGGAAAGCACCCTCGACGACCTGATCAAAAAATCGCAAGCCAAACCGGCCGCGCCGCCGATACCGGCGCGCTTGACTGTCGAACCGGCCAATTTGGATTTTTCTTCCGTCGCCGTGGGGGAAACGGCGGTACGCCAATTGCGCGTGGTCAATGCCGGGGGCGCGGCGGCCAGCCTGACGCAGATCCACGTGGCGGGCCAGGCGTCGGCATTCGGCGTCAACGGCAATTGCAGCGCCGGCTCGGAACTGAGCGCCGGGGCCGCCTGCACTTTGGACATCGTCTTTCGCCCCCGCCGCGAGGGCGACGCCGACGGAGAGCTGGTGATCGGCCACAGCGCATCGGGGGGAAGCCTGTTCGTCGCGCTGGCCGGCCAGGCCCATCTTCGGCCGGCGGCGATCGTGCCGGCGCCGCCCGAGGCCGAGACGCCGAATGCGCAGACCTCGCTGCAGTTCGCCCGGACGCGGCAGGACGGCGGGCTGACCGTCGAGACCGAAACGGCGGTTCCCGCCTCGCACCGCGCGCCGGCCGACGCCGACTATGGAGAAGCGGGGCTGCCGGGAATCGTCTCGACCTTCCCGGTCGACCGGACCCGGGTGATCACGGCCGATCGCTATATTCCGGCCGTTCTCGAGAACACCATCAACAGCCAGCTGCCGGGCCGCGCCATCGCGGTGGTGGAGCGCAACGTCTTCGGATCGCAGGGCCGGACCGTGCTGATCCCCGCCGGATCCCGGGTGATCGGCCATTATCGCTCGCTGGCCCGCTATGGCGAGGCTCGGCTGGACATCAACTGGTCGCGGATCATTCGTCCCGACGGCGTCAGCATCAATATCGACGACCAGGCCGCCGACGTCATGGGACGAACCGGCCTGCCCGGCGACCTCGACACCCGGTTCTTCGAAAAATACGGCAGTTCCCTGCTGACCAGCGCCATTGCCGCGGCCGGCGACTGGGCGCTCAGCGGCAGCAGCACCTCGGTCACCAATCCGCTGGGGGGCACGACCCAATCCCTGAGCGGCCGGGCCCGCGCCGGCAATCGCCTGGGCAACGACCTCGACCAGCTGGGGCAACGGATGGTCCAGGAAAACGTCGACATCCGTCCCGTCCTGACGGTCCCCCAGGGCACCAGGATGGACATCGTCCCGGCCGAGGATATCTGGCTGCGCGATCCCGACCGGCTGCAGGCGGTGACCTCGGTCAAGGGAAATCTCGCGAAGGCCGTGATGGCCAATACCGACCTGGCGACGCAATTGCTGCCGGGCCTGGTCGAGGCGGCGACCCAGAATCCCGCTTTGCAAAAGCTGGCGCCGCAGGCGGCTCAGCAGATCATGCAGGCCAATGTCCTGCAGCAGCTGAAGGACAGCAACCGGGCGGGGGCCAATGCCGCGCCCCCCCAGGGCGCCGCGGCGCCGGCGGTGGGCCCGTGAATCCGCTCCTCGAAGATACCCTTCGCCGATTGGCCGTGCATTACAGCGGACAGGACGTCGAGGAGGTGGCGATGAACCGCCCGGGCGAGGTGTGGGTCAAGATGGCCGGCGGCGGCTGGCAGGCGCGCCTCGATCCGGCCTTGACCGAGGACTATGTGGTGATTCTTTGCCAGCAACTGGCCAATGTGAGCGGCCAGGTCTTCCATCGGCGCCGCATGCCGCTGCTCTATACCACCCTGCCCGACGGGCACCGCTTCACCGCCGTGGTCGGATCCAATGTGCGCTACGCCATGGGCGACGTGCAGGGCGTCGCCGTCACCGTGCGGATTTTCGATCCGGAGCGCAGGATCTCGCTCGACCGCTATGGGCTGAAGGCGAAATCGGCATTGGCCGCGGCGCCGCTGCTGCACGGGCAAAAGCGCTATGACGACTCGCCGCTGGAGGATCTGCTGGCCGCCGTCCGCGGGCGCGAAGCCATCCTGATTTCCGGTGCGACCTCGACCGGCAAGACCACCTTTCTCAACGCCATCGTTCAATATCTGCCAAGTGAGTCGCGGGTGCTGACGGTCGAAGACGCCCGCGAGGTGGTGGTCCCCCACCCGAACCGCGTGCATTTGGTCGTCTCGCGCACCGAAACGACCAACGGCGTCGATTTCATGCGGGTGGTCGACGCCGTCGTCCGCATGACGCCGGACGTCATCATCTGCGGCGAAATCGGTATTTCCAACGCTCCCGGCGTGTTTCGCCTGATGACCACCGGACACACCAACTTCATGGCGACCATCCACGCCAACAGCCCCGAGGCGGCGCTGCGGGCCTTTTATCAGAATTTGGCGCAGACCAACCCGGGCATCGATGCCGAGGCGGCGATCGACATCATCGGTTCGGCCTTCGGCCGTATCGTGCAAATCGACCGATTGGGAGGACGCCGCGTCGTCACGGCCATCGATATTCCGCGCATGGTCCGCGACGCCGTCGCCTTGAATGACGCGTGACGGAAGCGCCCGAAGCGATGGAAGGAGGATGGCATGGACGATGAGATGCGCAAGAACATGCGCTGGCGGCTCGGCGCGGCGCTGATCGCCTTCGCCGTCCTGCTGGCCTCGGCGCCGCTCGCCCTGCCGCTCACCTATCTGGCCGAGCGCGGGATCAGTCTGACCACCGTCGACTGGGTCGCCGGCTATTTTTCCACCTTGATCGAACATGCGGATTATTGGCTGGGCGTGCATAGGGACTGGCTGGGCCATTCCCTGGCGGCTGGACACCTTCCGCTGCTGGCCGTCGGCTTTCCCGGCCTGGCCGTCGTCGTCCTGGGGGCCGGAATGGGACTCAATCCCTATTCGGCGCTTTCGACGATCCATGGATCGGCCCGTTGGGCGGACGATCGCGATATCGGCCGCATGGGGCTGTTGAACGGAATGATCGTCATTCTGGGACAATGGCGCCGCTGCTGGCTGAAACTGCCCGAGACGCTGTCGGTCCTCTGCATCGCTCCGCCGGGCACCGGCAAGACGGCGGCCGTGGTGGTGCCGACCATCCTGACCTGCGACGGCGCCTCGATGATCATCAACGACGTCAAGCCGGAGCTGCATGCGATCACCTCGGGATACCGGCAGACGCTGGGACCGGTGTTCCGCCTGGAATGGGCCGCCGAGGACGATCCGGCCGCCGGAATTTTCCATCCGCGCTGGAATCCCCTGTCGCCGAAGTCGATTCCCGAAAGCGGGCCGCAACGGGATCTCTATGTCGACCGGCTGAGCGCCATCCTGATTGCCGATCCGCAGGGCAGTGCCGATCCGCATTGGAGCAAGAAGGGCCGGGCGGCCCTGACCGGCTTCATCCATTTCATCGTTTCCAAATGCGAAAGCGGCTGCGGGCACGGACTTCCGGCGCAGTGGCAGGGACGGGAAGCCTGCCTTCCGATGCTGCTCGACTGGATCACCGAGGCGTCCCTGGCGGCCGTCGACGAAATCGACAAACTGAAGGAGTCGGATCCCAACGCCGCCCTGATGGCCGATCCCATCCGCATCTTTCTCGTCAATGCGGTCAATGAGGCGCGCGCCAACGGCTATGCCCATCGCGCCCTGATGGAATTGACCCAATTGGCCAATACGCCCGACCGCGAGCGCGGCTCGATTCTGTCGACGATGGATGCCGGCTTGGCCGTTTTCAAGAATACGGCCGTCCGGCAACGGACTGCGGTGTCCGATTTCCATTTCGCCGATGTGCGGGGGATGCCCGATCCGCGCGGCCGCGGGCTGCGCCCCGTCACCATCTATCTTTGCGTCAGTCAGCAGGACGCGCGGGCCCTGGGCGTCGTTACCGGCCTCTTCATCGAAGCCCTTTCCGCCTATCTGACGTCGCATCCGCCGGGTCATGTGGAGGCCTCCGGGCGAAAACTGGGGACTTGTCCGGCCCTGTTCGTCCTCGACGAGTTTCCCCAGATGCCGAAGGTGCAAGCCCTGATCGACGGCCCGGCCGTCGGGCGCGGCCAAAGGGTTTCCTATCTCCTGATCGGGCAGGACTTTGCGCAGATCGAGGAAAAATACGGCAAGACGGGGCTGGAAACCCTCCTCTCGACGACCGCCGCCAAAGTCGTTCTGCCGCTCAACAACGAGGTCGTGGCGAAACGGTTTTCCGAGATGGTGGGAAACCGGACTCACGAAGGAAAAACCACCGGCCGGACCTACGGGCTGTCCAAGCAGGCCAATCCCTTCGCCGTCAATGTCAACAAGAGCCTGTCGGCCGTTCCGCTGATCCATCCGGCCGATTTCATGGCGATGCCGGCTGGAACCCATATCGTTTTGTATCAGAAATTCACCAATCGTCCGATTCGCGCCAAGACGCCTTTTTATTTCCAGGATCGAACCCTTCGCCGCCGGGCCTGGGATCCGAAGAACGGCCGGGGACCGAAAGCCGCGCCGACGATGCCGCCGTGGCTTTCGCCGGCGCCGGGCATCGAAAAAAGAGAGGACGCCTTGTCCCGGAAAATTTCTCTTCGAGGCGAGACATGACCGATTGGTCGGGCTTGTCCCTCGCCGTCTCCGCCAGCCTTCCGGCCGGTTGGGCGACGGCTTTTTCCGCGCGCTGGCTCGACCGCCGCCTCGATATTCTGCTCGATCACGGTTGGCTGGCCGCCATCGGCGCCTCCGTCGACGGCGACCGACCGTCGCCCGGCAATCCGTCGCTGGAGATTGCCGCCACGCTGCTGATGGGGGTGGTGGCGGCCGCGGCTGAATCCGCCGTGCAGAGGGCGGCCGGGATGACCTTGTCCGCCGCATTGTTTCTTTGCGCCTGGATCGATTGGCGGGCCCATATCCTGCCCGATGTGGTGGTCCTGCCGCTACTGGCCGCCGGGCTCGTGTCGGCGGCGAGTTGCCGGCCCTTCGTCGATGCCGGATCGGCATGTTGCGGCGCGCTTTTGGGGTGGGGCATGGCCTGCCTGGTTCGCCTTGCCGGACGGAACCTGCAAGGCTGCATGGGGGCGGGGGATATCAAATTGCTGGCGGCGATAGGGGCATGGCTTGGACCTGTGGGCGTGACGATGGTCTTTCTGCTGTCTTCTATTTTTATGACGATCTATCTGATTATTTTTGGAAAATGGAAAAATGACATCGGTTTTTCTTTTGGTCCTGCTTTGTCCGTTTCGTCTATTTTTATCATTGTCTTAATTTTTATTTTTCCAGGTGCCGGACCGCTGCTGTTTTTCGATGCGACGGCGAATTTTGCGATGGCGGATACACATCGCGGAACGCTTCGGATCGGTCTCGCAGACGTCCGGGTTCTATATCTTTAGCATTGTTGGACGGCAAGAATGATCCAAATGAAATATATCTTTGTGAATGGTGGCTATTTCGGAAAGAAGGAGTATCAATATTTTCAAGGAAAAGACGGATAGGACGCCATATTGGATGTAGTCCTGGAAAAAAGGCTTGTCTAACAAAAGACCAGTCAGGCAAGATTTCCGGAAACGTCAGAATCTGGGATAAGTTTTAATAATTGCGCCGATAACCCCTTATTGCGAGTGAGGTCCTCATGGTTGGGGAACAGGACAACATATCGCTGGTTGAAGAGTACCGGCAACTACAACAAAAAATTCTTCATAGCGGTGAAGAGTCCGCAAACACCGATCCGGGGCGCCGGCTCGATGCCATCTATGCGCGGATCGTTTCCCGACCGGTGGTCGATATCCGGGCGGCGTTGGAAAAGCTTTGGTTCGCCCATCATTGCTTGACCGAAGAGGACGATTTCAAGGAGGCAAGCAATCTGATCTATCAGGTGTGCATCGCCCTCGAGGCGCTGTCGCGGAAAGCCCCCGACGACGCCAGTGTCGCATGATCGTTTTCGCACCGGGGTAGAAGCCCGCGGCAGGGCGAACGATCGGCACCACGAAGGCACGAAGAAACGGTTGTCTCCTTCGTGATCTTCGTGGTGCCCTTATGGCCACGCTATCACTTCCTCCAACCCTGCTCATCGCAGGGTGCCCGGGGAGAGACCGGGAGCACCGGCGTCCCGCCCGCTGGATTTGCGCCCAAAAGGCGGGCGGGGGGAGCTTGTGAAACAATGGGAAGGAGCCACGAGTGGCACCGGCGTCCCTGCCGGTGTCCGCCACCCCGTGGCGGAAAATTTCCCTTCAGGATCGGTCCATCGGCCGCTCTTGCGCTGCCGGCTTCGCCGGCGTCACTGGAATGATTTCACAAGCCCGGACGCCCGCGCTCCGGCGGCCATTGAGGCGCGCGCCCGGCGAGGGACATCAAGAAAAGCCAGAGCGTGATGCCGATTTAAGGCATCGCGCCCTGATGGGCCGTGTCCTTCAATTGACCGGACATGGCGACGAAGGAAACCGCCAATCCGACGCCTTCGGCCAAGGTTCGCGCGGCGTCCGTTCCGATGAGAATGGAAAGCGACACCTGTTGCCGGTCTTCCTGCATTTTTTTCAGCGAAACCATCATCTCGCCGTCCGTCGAATGGCTCAAGGTCAGTTGCCACGGCGGCCTTTCTTGCGTGTCCTGGTAATCGAACGAGGCGAAAGCATGGCGATTGGTGGCGTTCATTTCCATGAAGCTGAAGCCGTGCGCCTCGATCAGGGCCTCGATGGAGCGGTCGATGTGCGATGTCAGCGTCCGCATGCCGTCGATGGCGGATTTGGCCATTCCGTCGGTCACTTCTGCGTCTCCTGTCGGGATGGGATCGTGTTGACAAACTGTATCCGAAACGAAGACAATCGCAAGCGGGAATGTCGCTCGGGTCCGGCATGCGGCCCGCCATCGGTTTGAATCACGGTGAAACATGGAAGCATCTGTTCCCTCGGTCGACCATTCGCTGTGGCGTTATTATCGGGACGGGGGCAAAGGGTTCGCCACGCGCCGTGCCGAGCGAATGCGGCCGAGGCCGCGCCTGGAGCGTCATGCCGAAAGGCAAAAGCTGGCGCGTGCCGCCGGGACGATCGAACGCCATGACATATCCGCCCCGCGATCGTCGCGGCATGGCAAAAAACGGTCGGACGACGATGCCGCCGCCGACCGGGCGCGCCAGACTTTGCTGGGAATGATTCTGAAAAGTACGGACGGCGCGCATTCGGCGATCCCGATCGACGAAAAAATGTTCAAGGCGCAAATCGAAACCATGCCATCCGAGACTTTGCAGAAAATGGCGGCGTTTTTCTCGACCGTGCATGCGGCGGGCGACGCCGCCGTTCCCGCCGGGGCGGCGCCGATGCTGCAGTCCCTCGACGCCGAACTCGCCAAGCGCGGGGTCTCCCTTCAACTGAGCGGCAAGGTCAACAATGTCTATCTTGCCGGGACCAATTCCCATTGGGCGGTAAACGCCAGCGCCGGAGCCGATTCGGGAGCCGACAAAGAGGCAAAGGACGACAAGGGCAAATCCTACAGGCGCTACAACAATTTCGGGCAGGTTCTCGGGCGATTTGCCAAGAACTTCCTCAATGGCCACTGAGCCGGGGCCACTGAGCCGGCGGCGATGGGGAAAAGCCCCAATACGGCTCACTTCGCCGGTGGGGCGGGCCTCCGCGCCCGCCTTATCGTCCGAGACGCGGGCAGGGACGCCCACGCCGCCGGGACCCAGAGCGCGATGCCTTAAATCGGCATCGCGCTCTGGCTTTTCTTGATGTCCCTCGCCGGGCGCGCGCCTCCGCGCGCTTGGCCGCGGCTTCAATGGCCGCTGGAGCGGAACAGTATTTGGGACAATGTCAGAAGGTCATTCCGCTTTCTTGATGGCGGCTTGCGTTTCCAAGGCATCGGCCTTGGCCTTGGCGAGGTCGGTTTCGGCAAGGCCGCTTTGGGCGACGGCGAGAGCCGTCTGCAATATCTTCTGTTTGTCGGGCGGCGAATCGGGGATGGCGCCCGTCCCTTGATCCTTGCAAGGATTGCCCGGTCCGGCGTCGAAGCCGGCGCCGCCGGGGCCGACCAGGCAATTCACCACATGGTGCAGATGGGTCTGCACCATCTTCAAATCCGCCGATCCGGCCGCCAATCCGGCATGGGTGATGGCCGTGGTCAATTCCTTCGATGCGTCCGCCGCTCCCGCCGGCACGACGGAAAGCAACAGGAAGCTTGCGGCGGCGACGGGGGCAAATGGAGAAAATAAAGGGTTCATACTCTGAACTCCGCGTTGACGTTGGACGTCCAACGCAGATGTGAGGGCGGGCGATGGCGAATTCAATTCGCCTTTCGCTCCTGGAACCGGCGCGCCGGCCTTTTCATGGGCAATGCTTGCGGGCCCAGAAAACGGTGAAACGATAGCGCTTCCATGCCACGTCGGCCACGGTGAACCCCGCCTCGCGCAGCCAGGCCACCTGGTCGGTCATCAGGGAGTTGCAGTCGAGGCTCAAATGTTCCAATGCCGTCGCCAAATCATTTTCGGCCAGGGCGGACGCCCGGACATCGGCCAGCCAGCGCGCGTGATAGGCCTGTTCGGCGTCCGGCGCCGGGGCCAGGGACTGATCGGCATTGATGAACAATCCGCCGGGCTGCAAGGTGTCGTGAATCCGCTGGAACAGCTTGCGCTTTTCGTCTTCGGCCAGATGGTGGATGGACAATGCCGAGACCACCGCATCGGCCGGCCCGGGCAAATCGATGCGCGTATAGTCGGCCACCTCGATGCGGACGCGGTCGCCGAAGCGGGCAAGGCGCAGGCGGGCCTGCTCGGCCATTTTTTCGGCAATGTCGACGGCGGTCAGGCGGGCTTGCGGAAATCGGTCGAGCACCAGTTCCGACAGCAAGCCGGTTCCCGCCCCCAGATCGAGGAAATGGATCGGCTCATCGCACAGATGGTCTTCCAGCAACTCCAGGACGCTGCCGTAGAAATCGTCGAAGCGGGGCACCAGCCGGCGGCGGAGCCGATCGAAATGGCGCGCCGAATTGTCGAAGGCCTCGCGGACCAGGCGGCCGTGCTGATCCTCTCTCACGGATGCCTCGCTGTCCCGCCGGCGCGGAGTCCCGGATCCGCGGAACGCATCGGCAAAAGGGGACCGACCGCGGGAGCGAAGCGGTGGGACGCGTTGGAGAAGGCCGGTCGAACACGCATGGGAGACCTCCGGTACGGTCATCGATGGCGTCCAGTGTGGCAGACCAGGCCGCTTCGGCAAAGCCCTCTGCAAGCGATATTTCTCACGCGGTCGGAAGCACTTTGATTCTCTTGGGAAAATCGAAATCCCACTGGTCAGTTGAAGAAGGATGGGCTGCGGCGGGTCGGCTGATGAAAATCCATTTCCGGTCCCTTCGGGACGATTCCGGTCGGGTTGATCATTTTATGGCTGCCGTAATAATGCTGCTTGATGTGATCGAAATGCACGGTTTCGCCGACGCCGGGGACTTGGTACAGGGTGCGCGTATAGTCCCAGAGTTCGGGAAAGTCGATCAGGCGCGCCCGGTTGCATTTGAAGTGGCCGTGATAGACCGCGTCGAAACGCAGCAGGGTGGTGAACAGGCGCCAATCGACCTCGCTGATCGCCTCGCCCAGCAGGAAGGCATTGTCGCGCAGCCGGTTTTCGAGTTTGTCGAGCGTGGCGAACAGCGCGGCGAAAGCGTCGTCATAAGCGGCTTGCGTCGTGGCGAAGCCGGCGCGATAGACGCCGTTGTTGACGTTGGCGTAGATCTCGGCGTTCCAGGCGTCGATTTCGGCGGCGCGATTCCTGGGGTAAAAGGTCGGGCCGCTTGCCAGTTGACCGAAATCGGCATCGAGGATCCGGATGATCTCCGAGGATTCGTTGTTGACGATGGTCTGGCGCCGTTTGTCCCAGAGGACCGGCACGGTGACGCGGCCGCTGTAGGCCGGATCGGCCTTGCCGTAGATCTGCCACAGGAATTGCGCCCCATTGACCGGGTCGGCGCCGTCGGCCAATTCCCAGCCGTTTTCCAGCATCAGGGGCTGGACGACGCTGACCCCGATCACCGGCTGCAACCCCTTCAGCGTCCGGTAAATCAATGTCCGATGCGCCCAGGGGCAGGCAAAGGAGACATAGAGGTGATAGCGGCCGCTCTCGGCCGCGAAGTCTCCGGCTTCGCCGATTCTGTGACGAAATTGTGCGTCGGGGCGGACAAAGCGGCCGTTTTCGGCGGCCGTATCATACCATTTGTCCTGCCACTGGCCGTCTACCAGCAATCCCATCTGCTCTTCCTCACCTGGTGTTCGAGTCGCATCATCGGCCCGACCGTCGCGCCGGCGCAATCCGTCGCGGCGGCAAAACAGCGTTGCGGGACGCGGAACGGTGCTATTCCACCAAGTCCCAATAGGGGCGCGGGCCGATATGTTCCACCAGAAAATCGACGAAGGCGCGAACCTTCGGCGACAGATGGCGGTTGTGCGGATAAACCGCATGGATGGCCGCGTCCTGCGGCACATGCTCGGCGAGCAGGGCGACCAGGGTGCCGGCCTGCAGGTCGCGCCCGACGATGAAGCTGGGCAGCGTGATGATGCCGACCCCGCCGAGCGCGGCTTCGCGAAGCGCGTCGCCGTTGTTGACGCGCAGACGGCCATGCACTTCGACCGGCCAGCGCTGTCCTTCGGCGGTTTGGAACGACCATTCGTCCGGCGTTGAGCGATTGCTGTAGGTCAGGCAGCAATGGCCGGCCAGATCGTCCGGCGTCCGCGGCGTGCCGCGGGCCGCCAAATAGGCGGGACTGGCGCAGACGACCCGGCGCAGGGGCGCCAGATGGCGGGCGATCAGGCTGGAATCCTCAAGTTTTCCGATGCGGACCGCGACGTCGAAACCGTCGTCGACCAGACTGACGAAACGGTCGCTCATCGCCATGTCGATGTCGATCTGCGGATAGCGCTCCAGGAAGCTCGGCAGCAGGGGCGCCAAATGCAGGACGCCGAAACTCATCGGCGCATTGATCCGCAGCTTGCCGCGCGGTTCGGTCTGCAGGCTGCTCACCGAAAGATTGGCCTCTTCGATCTCGGCCAGGATCCGCGCGCACCGTTCGTAATAGGCCTGGCCGACTTCGGTGAGCGACAGGCTCCGCGTGGTGCGGTGGAACAGGCGGGCGCCCAGGTGGGTCTCCAGGGCCGAGACCTGGCGGCTCACCACCGATTTCGACAGTCTGAGACGCCGCGCCGCTTCCGAAAAGCTGCGGCTGTCGGCAACACGGACGAAGGCTTCCATGGTGTCCAGGCGATCCAAGAGTTCCTCCCCCAATTGTCGCTTGACCAGCAACAGTATGATGCAATTGTCGCAGATTGTCCCATGGGGCGGCGATGAATATCTTGTTCCCCAAGAGTGAACCTTCCTTTTGCCAGGAGATACCGCCATGACCCTTACGCTGCGTCCCTCGGCCGCCCGCGGGCACGCCGACCACGGTTGGCTCGACAGCCGCCACAGTTTCTCTTTCGCCCACTATTACGATCCGGAACACATGGGGTTTCGCGCCCTCCGCGTCATCAACGAGGACGTCATCGCCTCGGCGATGGGATTCGGCACGCATGGCCATCACGATATGGAGATCGTGACCTATGTCACCGAGGGCGCGCTCGAACATCGCGACAGCATGGGAGAGCATTCGATCATCCGTCCGGGCGAGGTCCAGCGCATGACGGCCGGCACCGGCATTCGCCACTCCGAGTTCAATGCGTCGCGGTCCGAGGCGGTCAAATTGCTGCAGATCTGGCTGTTGCCGGCCGAGGAAGGCTTGGCGCCCGGCTATGAGCAAAAGATGTTTTCGGACGAGGAGAAACGCAATCGGCTGCGTCTGATCGCCGCCCCGGACGGTCGGGACGGCGCGGTGACCATTCACCAGGACGTGGCGCTTTACGCGGCGAAGCTCGATGCCGGCGCCCGCGTGACCCACGCCTTGAAGGCCGGCCGGGGCGTCTGGCTGCAGATGATCGACGGACAGATCCGCCTCGACGGCCGGCCGCTTCGGGCGGGCGACGGCGCGGCCGTCGAATTGGCCGACGCGGTCGCCATCGAGGCGGATAAGCAGAGCGAGTTTCTGCTGTTCGACCTTGCGTGACCGCGCCGCCGTCTTGCCGCATGGCGCCGCCGCGGCAAGACGGCGGCCCGCTTTGGCAATTGTCAAGTGATCATCTTATGTTCTGCTACAATCATTGCGCGTTCCTATATGGTTTTATGGCCGCGGGCCGAAAATCGATCTGTCGAATACTTGGGTAATCCCCACGGAGAGGCCAGTCCGCCTTTTCGCAATGAGCGGCGGTTGCCTGCTCCATTCGCGGGCAATTTCAGGCGAAGTCGATGATTTGCCCAAAATGTGGCGGCAGCCTCTTGTAAGCATGGAAATGTAACGTCATCATGCGGCAATTGACGTCGCCATGAACTGACGTCCTATCCTAATTGTCTTGGAGGGAACGACGAATGAAGGCCATCCTCTCCCTTTTCGTCGCAACAACGCTGCTGGGTATTGCGGGTGTTGCCGAAGCCGGCCAGACTTTCGATTCCGTTAAAAGCCGCGGACAAGTTGTCTGCGGTGTTCATACAGGCCTTGGCGGGTTCGGTGCGCCGGACCAGAAGGGCAATTGGGCCGGTCTGGACGTGGATGTCTGTCGCGCCGTCGCCGCGGCGATGTTCGGCGATGCGACCAAGGTCCGCTACGTCCCCCTGTCCGCGCAGCAGCGCCTGCCGGCGCTGCAATCGGGCGAGGTCGATCTCCTGTCGCGCAACACCACCTGGACGCTGACGCGCGAAGCCTCCAACGGCCTGCTGTTCTCCGGCGTCGATTTCTATGACGGCCAGGGTTTTCTGGTCGCCAAGAAGCTGGGCGTGAAAAGCGCCAAGGAACTGAACGGCGCCACCGTCTGCGTGCAGACCGGCACCACCACGGAACTTAATTTGTCGGACTTCGCCCGGGCCAACAAGCTCGACATCAAGCCGGTGACCATCGAAAGTTTCGAAGAGGCGGCCAGCGCCTTCATCGCGGGGCGTTGCGACGCGATGACCTCGGACGGTTCCCAGCTTGCCGCCATCCGCGCCAACCAGACCCCCGTCCCCGACGACTATGTCATCTTGCCGGAACGCATTTCCAAGGAGCCCTTGGCGACGGCGGTCCGCCAGGGCGACGACCAATGGTTCAATCTGGTGAAATGGGCGTTCCAGGCGATGATCGATGCCGAAGAGCGCGGCGTGACCTCGGCCAATGTCGAATCGCAGCTGAAAAGCACCGATCCGAACATCCAGCGGCTTCTGGGCGTCACGCCCGGCATGGGCAAGAGCCTCGGGGTCGACGAGAAGTGGGCCTATAACGTCATCAAGCAGGTCGGCAATTACGGCGAAAGCTACGACCGCAACGTCGGCAAGGATTCCAAATTGAAGCTCGAGCGCGGATTGAACGATCTGTGGAACAAGGGCGGACTGATGTACGCCATGCCGATCCGCTGACCGTCGACCATGGTTGATCCTGTTTCGTCCGCTGCGTCCTCCGCGGAATTTCATCATTGGTGGAACAATGAGCGATTCCGCGGAGTCCTTTATCAGGTGCTGTTGATGGCGGCGGTGGTGGCGCTCGGCTGGTTCCTCGTCGCCAACACGCTGACCAATCTCAATGCCCGTCACATCGCCACCGGCTTCGGGTTCCTGGACCGTGAGGCCGGCTTCGGCATCAGCGAGCATCTGGTCGATTACGTCCCGTCCGATTCCTACCTGCGGGCCTTCGAGGTCGGGCTGCTCAATACCCTGGAGATCTCGGTTCTCGGCATCGTCCTGACCACGCTGCTGGGCATCGTCATGGGCATCGCGCGATTGTCGCACAATTGGCTGGTCGCCAAGCTGGCCTCGGCTTATGTCGAGGCCATGCGCAATGTTCCGGTACTGCTGCTGCTGCTGTTCTGCTATTCGGTGATCACCGTTTCCCTGCCGCTGTCGCGCAACGCCTTCAATCTGTTCGATCATATCTATCTGTCCAACCGCGGTCTCCGCGTCCCCTCCCTGATCTGGGACGACAACGCCCTGGCGGTGGCGGCGGCCTTGCTTTTGGGCGTGCTGATCAGCGTTCTGGTCTTTTTCTGGGCGCGTCGGCGCCAGGAACGGACCGGACGTTATTTTCCGGTGCTGTGGAGCGGCGCGGGACTGATCCTCGGCCTGCCGCTGCTGGTTTTCCTGGCGATGGGAGCGGCGCTTTCCTTCGATGTGCCGCATTTGGCCGGATTCAATTTCGTCGGCGGCTCGACGCTCAGCCCCGAATTCGCCGCCTTGCTGTTGGGATTGGTGATCTATACCGGCGCCTTCATCGCCGAGATCGTGCGCAGCGGCATTCTGGCCGTCTCCTACGGCCAGACCGAGGCGGCGCTGGCCCTCGGCCTGTCGCGCATGCAGGTGCTGCGCCTGGTCGTCCTGCCGCAAAGCCTGCGGGTGATCATTCCTCCCCTGACCAGCCAATATCTCAATCTGGTGAAGAATTCGCCGCTGGCCGTGGCGATCGGCTTTCCCGACCTGGTGAGCGTGGCCAACACCGCCATCAACCAGACGGGCCAGGCGGTCGAAGGCGTCTCCATCATCATGGGGACCTATCTGGCGATCAGTCTGTTCCTGTCCCTGGTGATGAACTGGTACAACAAACACGTCGCCTTGCGGGGAGGGCGCTGACATGGCGGACTCTTCTTCCCTGGCGCCGGATGTCGCCGTGGGCGGCTGGCCCGGCCGGGCGCTCGGTTGGGCGCGCCGCCATCTGTTCGGTTCGCCGGCCAACACGGTGCTGAGCCTGGCCGCCTTGTGGGCCCTGTGGCTGATCGTGCCGTCGCTGGTCGATTGGGCGGTGGTGAAGGCCACCTGGGTCGCCGATCCGGCCGCGTGCCGCGCCGCCGGCGGCGCCTGCTGGGGATTCGTCGCCGAGAAATATCGGCTGATCCTCTTCGGCATTTATCCCTATGAGGAGCAATGGCGTCCGTTTCTGGCCGTTCTTCTGTTCATAGCGATGATGCTGGTGTCGGCCAATCCGCGTTTCTGGAAGCCGTGGTTGGGGTGGCTCCTGCCGCTCGGACTGGTCGTCGTGGCGATCCTGATGTGGGGCGGTCTTTTCGGCCTGGTTCCGATCTCCAACGATCGCTGGGGCGGTCTGCCGCTGACCTTGATCCTGTCGGTCAACGGCATCGTGCTGTCCTTCCCGCTGGCCGTCGTCCTGGCGCTGGGCCGGCGGTCGCAATTGCCCGCGGTGCGGGCCTGGTGCATCGTCTATATCGAACTCTGGCGCGGCGTGCCCTTGATCAGCGTCTTGTTCATGGCCTCGATCATGTTCCCGCTGTTCATGCCGGAAGGCGTCACCTTCGACAAGCTCTTGCGGGCGCAACTCGGCATCATCCTGTTCACCGCCGCCTATCTCGCCGAGATCGTGCGCGGCGGACTGCAGGCCATCCCGCGCGGCCAGTACGAAGCGGCCGATTCGATCGGCCTGACCTACTGGCAGAAGATGCGCCTGGTGATCTTGCCGCAAGCCCTGCGTCTGGTCATCCCGCCGCTGGTCGGGCAATTCATCACCACCTTCAAGGACACCTCCCTGGTCATCATCATCGGTCTTTACGATCTGCTGGCCAGCACCAAGGCCGCGCTGTCCGATCCGCAGTGGCGGGCCTTCTACGTCGAGGGCTATGTGGTGGCGGCGTTGATCTATTTCGCCTTTTCCTATGTGATGTCGCAATACAGTCAATATCTCGAGCGCCGCCTGAGTTCCGGCGTGCGCCGCGGGTGATGGGAACAAGCTTCATGCCGAACGACGAAATCGTCATCTCGCTCAAGGACGTCAACAAGTGGTACGGAACGTTTCACGCCTTGCAGAATATCAATCTTGATGTCCGCAAGGGGGAACGGGTGGTGGTGGCCGGTCCCTCGGGCTCGGGAAAATCCACGATGATCCGCTGCATCAATCGCCTCGAGGAACATCAGAGCGGTTCCATCCTGGTCAATGGGACGGAGGTCTCGAACGACGTCAAGGCGGTGGAAAAGGTGCGCCGCGAGGTGGGCATGGTGTTCCAGCAGTTCAATCTGTTCCCCCATCTGACCGTGCTGGAGAATCTGACGCTGGCCCCGATCTGGGTGAAGCATATGCCGAAGGCCGAAGCGGCCGACATCGCGATGAAATATCTGGAACGGGTGAAGATCCACGAACAGGCCAGGAAATATCCCGGCCAATTGTCGGGCGGCCAGCAGCAGCGCGTCGCCATCGCCCGCAGCCTGTGCATGCGGCCCAGCATCATGCTGTTCGACGAGCCGACCTCGGCGCTCGATCCGGAAATGATCAAGGAAGTGCTGGATGTGATGGTCGAATTGGCCCAGGAAGGGATGACCATGGTCTGCGTCACCCACGAAATGGGCTTCGCCCGGACCGTTGCTGACAAGGTGGTGTTCATGGCCGACGGACAGGTCGTCGAAATGAACACGCCGTCCGAATTGTTCGGCAATCCCAAGGAAGAACGGACACGGCAATTTCTCAGCCAGATCATCCGCCATTAGGCCCTGTGGCCGACGATCTTTGGGTCTTCGGCTATGGATCGCTCATGTGGCGGCCGGATTTCCCCTATCTGGAGGCCAGGCCGGCGATTCTCGAGGGATATCACCGTTCCTTCTGCGTCTACAGCCGCTATTGGCGCGGGACTCCCGAACGGCCGGGCCTGGTTCTCGGCCTGACGCCGGGCGGCATCTGCCGGGGATTGGTCTTTCGGGTCGACGAGGCGGAACGCGACGCGGTCGTCACCTATCTGAACGAGCGGGAATTGGGGACTTACGCCTATACGCCGAAGCATCTGCCGATCGTGGTCGACGGCCGGCCGGTCGCGGCCTACACCTTCGTGGCCGACGAGGACCATCGTCATTATGCCGGTGAATTGGCCTTGTCCGATGCGGCGCATATCATCATGGAGGCCGAAGGCGTCGCCGGTCTCAACCGCGATTATCTGATCAACACCGTCCGGGAACTGGAAGCCAACGGCTTCGTCGAACCGGCTCTGCACGCCTTGCTGCGGACCGTCGAGGAACTGACCGGCGTCATCGAAAGCGGCAGCGGCATCTGATCCGCGGTCGGACGCCCCGGTCTCGTTTACGACCCCCAGCGCCCCCCTTCGACGGGCCTTGGCTTCTTGGTGCCCGTGAAAAGCCGGCCGCTCCGCCCTGAACGAAAAGCGTCAGTGGCACCGGCGTCCCCGCCGGTGGAAAAGACTCCGCCGCGTAAGCGGCGGACACCGGCGGGGACGCCGGTGCCACTTTTTCTCTGAGGTTGAAACAGGGCTCGGAGAGCCGACGGCCGTAACCCTTCTTGCCCGCCGTTTTCAGCCCGCGTCGGCGTCGATGAACTTGCGGAGCAGCATTCCGACGATGATCGTCAGGAAGGGGATGACGAACATCAGCATGACCAGCACATGCACGATGCGATGTTTCCAACGCTCTTCTTCCGCCGTCGGGACGGCGGGCGCGGTGACCGGTTCCTCCGAGGGCTTCCGCAGGCGATAGGCGACCATCCCGACGACGGTCGTGGCGATCAGGCCGGCGATGGTGCAGCCGACGATGGGGGTTCCGGCCCGAACGGCCTCGAGCGGACCCATTCCGGTCAGCAGGAACCAGATGGGCGACGTCAGTCCAAGGCCGAAGGCGAAGATGGCGACGGCGACGGCAGCCAGGAACGTGACGGGAGAGTCGATGAACTTCACGGGGGAAACCTCCGGCCTCGATTCAATCCGCTGCCGCTTTGACCATTTCGATCGACGAAAGTCCCCAGAATCGGGCGATGTGATACCAGGCCTCTTCCGCCGTCTCGACGAATTGGAAAAGATCCTTGTCGGCCGGCGCGATCATGCCTTCGTCGACCATCGTATCGAAATTGATCACCCGGTCCCAATAGTCCTTGCCGAACAGCAGGAAGGGAATGGGTTCGATCTTGCCGGTCTGGATCAGCGTGGCCGCCTCGAACATCTCGTCCAGGGTGCCGAAGCCGCCGGGGAAGACCACCAGGGCCTTGGCGCGCGTCAGGAAATGCATCTTGCGCAGGGCGAAATAATGGAAGCGGAAGGAAAGCTCGGGCGTCACATAGGGATTGGGCGCCTGCTCCATCGGCAGCACGATATTGAGGCCGATGGATTTGGCGCCGACGTCGGCGGCGCCGCGGTTGGCCGCCTCCATGATGCCGGGACCGCCGCCGGTCAGCACGACGAAGTCGCAATCGCCGCCTTCGCAGACCGAGGAGACCATTTCACCCAGACGCCGCGCCTCTTCGTAATAACGCGCATTGGCCAGCATGCGGCGCGCCACCCCGGCCTTGCGGGCCAGTCCGGCATCGTCCGGCCGGGCGCCGGCCGCCGCTTCCGCTTCGGCCAAAAGGCTTTGCGCGGCGCCGCGGTCGCTGATGCGCGCACTGCCGAAGACGGTGACGGTCGAGCGAATGCCCTGTTCCTTCAGCGAAAGTTCCGGTTTCAACAGTTCGAGCTGCAGGCGAACCGGCCGCAGATCCTCGCGGAGCAGAAAGTCCTCATCCTTGAAGGCCAAGCGATAGGCGGTGGATTGGCTTTGCGGGTGATCTTCGATCTTTTCGGCGAGTTCTGCGTCTTCGCGTGCGGTGGGGAAGGGACCTTCACCTTTGGGGGTCATGCGGATGTTCCGTTGTTTCTCGTCAGCTAGATTTGGGGATGAAGGCTTCGACATCCAATGGATCGTCTGTCTTCGTCGGATAATTCCCTGGACGATTCATCCGAAACCGCCGTTCAGACTCCGGCGCAACATTGTTTGTATTTTTTGCCGCTGCCGCACGGACAGGGATCGTTGCGCCCGATTTTCGGGCCGCTGCGCACCACCGGCTTGTTGTGCATCTTGCCGTCGACATAGACCCAGCTGCCGTCGTGACGGCGGAATTGGCTGGTTTCGTGGTGGGTCTGTTCCATGCCGCCCTGACGGAATTGCGCGGCGAACTCGACCGTCCCGGTCTGTTCGTCGTCCTGGCCGCCTGCGGTGGAGAGGATCGACAGCCCCAGCCATTTGACCGATTTCGCCCATTGTTCGGCCGCCTTGCGGTCGTGATCGGTCCGGGCTTCCGGCGCCAGGCTGCGTTCCAGATGGTCGATATCGCACAGCACATAGGCGGCATAGCGCGAGCGCATCAGGGCTTCCGGCGTGGCGGCCGGTCCGCCGGCCAGAATGGGGCCGCAGCAATTCTCGAGGGATTTCGTGCTGCCGCAGGGGCAATCGGTCATGATGTCTGTCTCACGCTGGAAGGAAGCCGCAGGGCGGTAGTTACCTCAAACCGGGCGATTGGTCCAGCCGGCTGTCGATGGGGCGGCATCCTGTTCCGTTAAGTTCCATCATTGCGCGTTCGGCATCGGCCGGCGGCCGACCCGCCCTGGAAGAATAAGGAAAAGTGGCACCGGCCTTAAGTGCCGGTGTCCGCCGCTGGCGCGGCGGAGTCCTTATCCACCGGCAGGGACGCCGGTGCCACTGCCTCTTTTCTTCCTAGCCGAAGGCGCGGCAATCCAGCCATGCCGCCGGCTTCCGGATTGCTTCGCCGGCGCTCGCAATTTTCCCAAATGAACGGCATTGGGGTTGACGGCGGCAAGGGCGAGCCGGACGGTCAGGCCATGCGGATCACCACTTTGCCGACATGCGAACCTTTGTCGAGATAGGCCAGCGCCTCCTTGGCCGCGTCGAAGTCGAAGACGCGGTCGATCACCGGATGAATCCGATGAAAGGCCACGGCGCGGTTCATCGTTTCGAACAATTCGCGCGACCCCACGAAGACGCCGCGCACAACGCAGCCGGCGCCGAGGATCGCCATCGGATCGATGGTCGAGCCGCCGGAGAGCATGCCGATCAGGCTGATGACCCCGCCCGGCGCGACCGACTTGATCGAGCGCGGCAATGTCCCGGTTCCGCCGATCTCGATCACCTGGTCGACCCCGCGCCCGCCGGTCAGGCCTCTCACCTCGGCGTCCCAGTCGGGATGGGTCGTGTAATTGACGAGGTCGGTGGCGCCGATCGAACGGGCCTTGTCGAGTTTCGCATCGTTCGACGAGATGACGATGACGCGGGCCCCGGCGGCACGGGCGAACTGGGTGGCGAAGATGGAGACGCCGCCGGTGCCCAGCGCCAGGACGGTCTGGCCCGGCTGCAGGGACTTGAGACCGAAAAGCGCGTTCCATGCGGTGACGGCGGCGCAGGGCAGCGTCGCCCCTTCCTCGAACGACAGATGGTCGGGCACCGTCACCAGTCCGCCCTGATCGAACACCCGGTATTCGGCCAGCACGCCGTCGATGGCGCCGCCCAGCGTGCCATCCCGCGAATCGGCGGCCTGCGCGCCGCCGAGCCAGGTCTGGGCGAAAAGTCCGGCCACCCGGTCGCCGCATCGCACCCGGGTGACCTCGGCCCCGACCTCCACCACCTCGCCGGCGCCGTCCGAGACCGGCACCAGGTTTTTCGGGAAGGCGGCCGGGAAGCGGTAGCGGCCGGTCGCCACCAGGATATCGCGATAGTTGAGGGCGACGACGCGCATCTTGACGAGCACCTGGCCGCGGCCGGGTTTCGGGTCGTCCCGCTCGACCGGAATCCAGCTGTCGAGGCCGGTCGGGGCGGGGACTTCATAAGCTCTCATCCATGTCCTCCATCGAATGTGCGATCTCCAGCCTATACCTTCGTCCCGTTCTTTCGTATCTTCGCGGTTCCTTATCCTTCTGGCGCCGAGGCAACCGTCGTGGTGAAGCATTCTCTCTCCAAGGACAAGATCCGTATTCTGCTGTTGGAAGGCGTGCATGAGAACGCCGTCCGCGCGTTCCACGAGGTCGGCTACAACAATGTGGAGTTGCTGCCGCAGGCGCTCGACGAAGCGGAGCTGATCGAAAAGATCCAGGGCGTGCACATGCTGGGGATTCGTTCGGCGACGCGGGTGACCGACCGGGTCCTGGCGGCGGCGAACCGGCTGTTCTGCATCGGCTGTTTCTGCATCGGGACCAATCAGGTCCGCCTGGATGCGGCCCGCAAGGCCGGCATCCCGGTGTTCAACGCGCCTTATTCGAACACCCGTTCGGTGGCTGAACTGGTGATCGGCGAGATCGTCATGCTGTTGCGCGGCATTCCTGAGAAATCACGACTGGCGCATGCCGGAAAATGGCTGAAAAGCGCCAAGGATTCCTATGAGCTGCGCGGCAAGACGCTGGGCATCGTCGGTTACGGGCACATCGGCTCGCAGCTTTCGGTGATGGCCGAGGCCATGGGCATGCGGGTGCGCTACTTCGACACCGAAAAGAAGCTGGCCATCGGCAACGCCCAGCCCTGCGGCAAGCTGAAGGAACTTCTCGAAGCCTCCGACGTGGTGACGCTGCATGTTCCGGCCACCTCCCAGACCAAGAACATGTTCGGCGAGAAGGAACTGCGGGCCATGCGCCAGGGCTCCTGTCTGATCAATGCCTCGCGCGGCAATGTGGTGGTCATCGAGGCCTTGGCCAAGGCGCTGGAGGACAAGCATCTCCTGGGGGCCGCCATCGACGTCTTTCCGGCCGAACCGGCCAGCAACGCCGACGAATTCGTCAGTCCGCTGCGCGGCATGGCCAATGTCATCCTGACGCCGCATGTCGGCGGGTCGACCCATGAGGCTCAGGCCAACATCGGCCTCGAAGTGGCCGAGAAGCTGATCAAATATTCGGACAACGGATCGACGGTCGGCGCGGTGAATTTCGTCGAGGTTTCGCTGCCGGTGAAAGCCGGGGGAGCGCGCTTCCTGCATATCCACGCCAATGTGCCGGGCATGCTGCGGCGGATCAACGAACTGTTCTCGACGCGCAATCTGAACATTTCCGCCCAATATCTGCAGACCGATCCGGAAGTCGGCTATGTGGTGGTCGATGTGGACGGCAAGGTCGACGAGGCGGAGCTGATCGCCGAACTGCAGGCCTTGGACGGCACCATCCGGGCGCGCTATCTGTATTGAACCCTCGTCATTGCGCGTTTCTCAACCGGCCGGTGGCCGCCCCACGCGGCCTTACGGGCTTGACGTAAGAACGGGCGTACATACATACTGAGGGTGCCGTGATGGAGGTTGTTATGGGCGCCACGACCAAACTGTCGAAGATCGGGAATTCCACCGGGGTCGCGATCCCGAAGGACGTTCTGGAGGCTGCCCATATGGCGCGTGGCGAGGAGGTCACCTTGAACGTGGTCGAGGGCAGGATTGAGATCGCCAAATCGTCGGAAGGCTATAATAAAGCGATGGAAATTGGCCGCCGCTTCGGTGCGCGGTATGCCAAGGCCATGGCCGCCTTGGCGAAATGAGGGATCTGCAGTTACCTCCGATCGAAGCTGTCATCGACCTTCATTCCGAATGGATCGCGGCATTTGGCGGTGCTCCGGGATTGCGCGACAAAGGGGCTCTCGAGAGTTCCCTGGGCCGGGCTTGGCAAATCCTCTCCTACGAACCGGACGCGGATGTGGTGACGGCCGCGGCTGCCGTTTGCGTCAGTATTTGTCGCAATCATCCCTTTATCGACGGGAACAAGCGTGCCGCGTTTGGCGCTTTGGGCGTCATTCTCGGAATGAACGGGATCTATCTGGACGTCGCGGAGACGGATGCGGCCAGAGTCATCCTGGCGCTCGCCGCCGGTGAAATGCCGGAAGAGACGTTCCGTGCATGGGTGTCGGCGAACACCTATCCGGAAGGGGCCTGAGACGGCTGCGGCGTTGCGTGGGGACGCCCCTTCAGCGCCTCCCGCAATTGCTCGATCGGTTCTTCCCACCGGTTGGGCCGGGTCTGCCGGAACAGCGTGAAACTGGGATACCAGGGCGAGGTTGACCCTTGGTCGAACCACCGCCAGTCCGAGGTCTGGCGCAGCAGCAGGAAGGTCGGCACGCCGAGGGCGCCGGCCAGATGGGCGATGGCGGTGTCGATGGTGACCAGCAGGTCGAGTTGCCGGAGCACCGCCGCCGATTCGGCGAAGTCGAACAGGCTGGGACCGAGATCGGTGACGAAGGCCTCGGCGCCCAAAGCTTTCAGATCGGCGGCGCGCGGGCCGACCTGCAGGCTGACGGGAGCGAGCCGCGGATCGTCGAGCAGCGGCAGGAGTTTGGCCAAGGGGATCGAGCGGTCGCGCGGCTTGGCCTTGCCGGCCCAGACCAGCCCCAGTTTGAGGCGGCCGTCGTCGGGCAGGGGCCGGGCCGGTTCCGGCGCGGTCAGATAGGGGACCGTCGCGGGCAGCGATTCCAGCGTCACGCCGCAAATCCCCGGCAGGCTCAGCAGCGGCAGGGTGACGTCGCAGCCCGGGATCGCCCGCTCGCGCGGGATCACCGCGTCGACGCCGGGGGCCAGGGCCAGCAGGCGCATCAGCTCCGGCTGGCATTCGAGCACGATCTTGCCGGCGCCGCGGCGCTTCATTTCGGGAATGAAGCGGGCGAACTGCAGAACGTCGCCGAAGCCCTGCTCGTCGGTCAGGAAGACGGTGCGCCCCCGCAGCGGTCCGCCATCCCATAGGGGCATCGGCAGCTTGCGCGGCCGGGCGCGGGCCAGGCCCCAGCGGGCCTCGTAGGCCGGAAAACCCCTCGCATAATCGCCGCTCTGCAGCAGGGCGAGGGCGCGGTCCCATTGGAGATCCTTGTTGCCGGGATCGCGGACGAGGGCCCGCTCGAAAAGGGCCAGGGCTTTCTCCGGCGCGCCGGCGTCGCGTTGCACGACGCCGGCATTGTAGACGGTGCCGGGGGTGTCGGGCGCGAGGGCGAGGGCGCGGGCCTGCAAGTCCGCCGCCTCGGCCAGCCGCCCCTGTTCGCGCACCACATTGCCCAGATTGGACAGCACGCCGGCATCGTCCGGGGACAATGCCAGGGCGCGGCGATAGCTGGCCTCCGCCGCCGGCAGGCGTTCCATGCTGCGCAAGGTCACGCCCAGATTGTTGAACAGTTCGCCGAGGGTGGCGTCCAGCCCGGCGGCTTGGGCATAAAGAGCCAGGGCCTCCTTGCCCTGGCCGGCTTTGTGCGCGGCGACGCTGGCCTGGAACGATGTCCGGGCCTGCAAGGCGGCGTCCAGGGCCGGATCGTCCGGCTGGGCCGGAGCCGGCAACCTCGGCAGGCCGTAGCCGGGCTCGGGGACGAGGCCGGGGGCCAGTTCGAAGATATTGCCGCGCTCTCCCGGTTCGACGAACGGCACCAGCCGACCGGCCGCGTCCTCCGAGGCGAACCGCCAGGCGGTGAATCCCAAGTCGTCGAATCGGGCTCGCAGCTTTTTCAGACGCTTCTGCCCCTCGGGTTTGTCATATTCGATGCCGCGTTCCCAGATCACCGCGGCGACCCGCCCCGTCGCCAGCAGTTTCGCCATGCCCTGGATCGCCTCGGGCTCGAAGCCTTCGACGTCGATCTTGACGACGACGCGCCGACCGTCGAGGTGCGGACGTTCGGCCAGCAGGCCGTCGATCGTCACCACCGGGATGGTCCCCGCCGCGGTCTTGATCAGGCTGTGGCCCATGGTGCTTTCCGGCCGCAACTCTCCCCGGCCGGCGACGTCGGAGGCCGCCGCGCCGACCACCTCGACATGGCCGGCGACGCCATTGTCGTCGATCCAGCGGCGGAGATAAGGCAGGTTGCCGGGCGACGGTTCGATCGCCAGGACCTCCACCTTCCCCGGCCAGCGGGTTACCGCCTGCAGCGACATGATGCCCCAATGGGCCCCGACGTCGATGAACAGGTCGCCCGGCTGCAGATGGGCGTCGAGGAAGCTGCGCGTCGCATATTCATAACCGGCCCCGGCCCGTTCCCGGTGGACCAGATATCTGATGCCCGGATCGGACAGGAACGAGCGCGGCGCCGTCATGCGGAACCTTGGTGTAAGAGTATTTTCACCACGGAGACACGGAGAGCACGGAGGAGATTCGATCGCCGGCAAAGCCGGCAATAATTCCTTTTTTTCCGCTTTCTTTTCCTCCGTGTCCTCCGTGTCTTCGTGGTGAATTTCCTTTGAAAAAACCGAATGCACGACGATCTCGGCCTCTTCCCCCGCCGGCAGCGGCCGCGACGCAGCAAGCGTCTGCAATTCCCCGACCAGGCGATCGACCACCGGCCCCCATTCGCCGGACTCGCTTTGCCGGAACAGCCGCATGGTCGGATACCAAGGGCTGTCGTCCCGCCCGGTCTGCCAGCGCCAGTCCGGCGGACAAGGAATCAGCACCCACGCCGCCTTGCCCAGGGCGCCGGCCAGATGGGCGACGGCGGTGTCGACCGTGATGACCAGATCCAGGCCGGCGACGAGGGCGGCCGTCTCGGCGAAGTCCTCCAGCGGCCGTCGCGGGCCGGCGATCAGGGCCGGATGGGCGAACTTCCCCAGATCGGCGGCGCGCGGACCGGCCTGCAGGCTGTAAAAGGCCGTGCCCGTGACGCCGGTCAGCGGCAGCAGGGTTTCCAGGCCGGCCGAACGGTCCTGGTCATGTCCATGGGTCGGGCTGCCGGCCCAGGCCAGCCCGACCCGCAGCCTGGTGCCGAGGGGGGCCGGCAGACAGGTCTCATTTTTTTCGTCATCCCTGCGAAAGCGGGGATCCATACGGTCCGCTGGATTCCCGCTTTCGCGGGAACGACGAAAAGGAATCGGCAGATAGGGCACTTCCGCCGGGATGTTGTCCGCCGTGATCCCCAGGCGGCCCGGCAAGGACAGCAGCGGGATCCAGAAATCATAGGCCGGCAGCGGCTTCCACACCGCCTGGGCACTGGTGACGCCCTTGACCCGTTGGATCAGCTGAAGCAGCGATTTCTGGCAGACCACGACGACCCGGGCGCCCTTCTCCGCCAGCAGCGGCAGCAGGCGGACGAACTGGATGGTGTCGCCGAAGCCCTGTTCGGCATAGACCAGGATGGTCTTGCCGGTGGGATCCGCGCCATCCCACTCGGCGCCGGGCAGCTTAGGGTACCGCCCCTCCGACTTCTTGCGGCGCCATTCGTATTCCGCCCAGCCGGCGGCCAGATCGCCCTTCAGCAGCAGCAGGCGGGCCAGACCCAGATGGGCGTCGAGATGATTGCCGTCCAATTGCAGCGCATGGCGCAGGAAAGGCTCGGCCTCGTCGAGCCGGCCCAAACTGATCAGCGCCTGGCCGCTCCCGCTGTGGGCCGCCGGTTCGGCCGGGGCCAGCTTGCGCAAGGCGGCGAACACCGCCAGGGCCGCCTCCGGCTTTCGCGGCTCCAGCAGGCCGGCCAGTTGCAGATGGGCGGCAATATTGTCGGGCGCCAACCTCACCGCACGGCGCAAGCACGCCTCGGCGGCGTCGAACCGCTCGCGGCGCACCAGGACATTGCCCAGGGCCAGCCAGGTCTCGGCGATCAGCGGCCCCTTGCGAAGCGCCGTCTCCAGCGCCACCTGGGCTTCCTCGGTCCGCCCCAGGTCGAGCAAGGCATTGCCGGCATTGCACCAGGTTTGCAGATTGTCGGGGTCGATCGCCAAGGCCCGCCAGTAGCAGGCCATCGCTTCCGCCGCGCGTCCCAGGAGGCGAAGTGCCACGCCTTTGTTGACCAGCGCGGCGATCTTGTCCGGCGCCGCCGCCAAGGCCTCGTCATAGGCGGCGATCGCCTCCCTGAAGTGCCCGGCCCGGTGATGGACCAGGCCGCGTCCCATGGCCTCCCGGCCTCGCCGGGTCAAGGCGGCGGCCCCGAAATTGGCGATGTCGACGGCGTGGATGGGTGGGGAGGATGCGGGCATCGGACTGTTTTCCTCCGAAGGGCTCAGCCGTCTTGCTATCCCATCACCAAGGTGATGGCAACATGGCCACAGTGCGCGGTCGGCGGCCTATGGCCTTCTCCATAAGACCTTCGCCAAAGGTCATGGATAGCCTTCTCCATAGTTAACAGAAGGTGAAAAACATGCCTATAAAACATGTCTTCTGATGCATGACCGCAACCTGGTGGGGTGGACGCGTGCCGGAGGGATTGCATCATGCGGCGGAGGACTCCGATCCTGCCTTGCGGGATACGGGGGCGGGCTGCCTGGCCCTGCTGCTGGGCTTTTTCCAGAGGCCGGTCGACCCCGCGCAGCTCCGTCACCAGCATGGCAAGGCCGAGGCCCGCTTCGACAGCGGCGACATCATCCGCTGCGCCAAGCGGCACGGCTTGCTGGCCCGCCTGTCGCGCAGCCGCTGGGATCGCCTCGATCGCGCCCCGCTGCCCGCCATCGCGCCGCTTGCCGACGGGACCTTCGTGGTTTTCGCCCGGTTCTTTGCTGCTCCCACCCCACCCCATCAAGGGGAGGGGAGTCCTGACCATGACTCCCTCCCCCTCGTGGGGAGGGCTGGGGTGGGGGGCAAGCCGGATGACGTAGAATCAGGAAAACTCCTGGTCCACGACCCGCGGGCCACCACTCCCGAAGTAAAGACCCGGGAAGAAATCGAAGCCCTGTGGAGCGGCCAACTGATCTTCCTCACCCACCGCGAGGCCCTGGCCGGGCCGGCCCGCGGCTTCGACCTCTCCTGGTTCATTCCGGCAGTGGTCAAATACCGGCGCCTGCTGGCCGAGGTGCTGGCCGGCTCGTTCTTCCTGCAGTTGATGGGCCTGGTGACGCCGCTGTTCTTCCAGGTGGTGACCGACAAGGTGCTGGTGCATCGCGGCCTGTCGTCCCTCGACGTGCTGATGATCGGCCTCGGCATCGTCTCGCTGTTCGAGGTCCTGCTGGGGGCCGCCCGCTCTTTCGTGTTCAGCCACACCACCAGCCGCATCGACGTCGAATTGGGAGCCAATCTCTATCGCCATCTGATCAGCCTGCCCTTTTCCTACTTCGCCGTGCGCCAGGCCGGCATCACGGTGGCCCGGGTGCGCGAACTGGAGAATATCCGCAATTTCCTCACCGGTTCGGCGGTGACGCTGGTGATCGATCTGGCCTTCACCGTGGTCTTCTTCGTGGTGATGTTCCTCTATTCGGCGACGCTGACCTGGATCGTGCTCGGCACCATTCCGCTCTATGTTGTCCTATCGCTGCTGGTCACCCCGGTGTTGAAGCGCCGCATCGATCGGAAATTCCAGCATGGCGCCGAGAACCAGGCCTTCCTGGTCGAAACGGTGGGCGCCGCCGAGACGTGCAAGGCGATGGCGGTCGAACCGCAGATGCAGCGCAAGTGGGAAAGCCAGCTGGCCGCCTATGTCGGCGCCTCCTTCAAGGTGCAGAATCTGAACGCCATGGCGTCGCAGGTCGCTCAGTTCATCAGCAAGGCGCAGATGGTGCTGGTCTTGTGGCTGGGCGCCAGGGCGGTGATGGATGGCGACCTGACCATCGGCGGCTTGGTCGCCTTCAACATGTTGTCGGGCCGCGTCGCCTCGCCGGTGTTGCGTCTGGCCCAGCTGTGGCAGGATTTCCAGCAGATGCGGGTCTCGGTCGACCGCCTCGGCGACATCCTCAACACGCCGACCGAGCGCAATCCGGGCAGCCGCTCCAACCTGCCGGCCATCCAGGGCGCGGTCTCCTGCAAGAACGTCACCTTCCGCTATTCTCTCGATCGCGAGCCGGTGCTGAAGAATTTCGATCTGGAGGTCACACCCGGCGAGAGCGTCGCCATCGTCGGCCGCTCCGGCTCCGGCAAAAGCACGCTGGCCAAGCTGATCCAGCGCCTTTACCTGCCGGAGTCGGGGCGCGTCATGGTCGACGGGCTCGACCTGGCCCTGGTCGACACCGCCTGGCTGCGCCGGCAGATCGGCGTCGTCCTGCAGGAGAACGTCCTGTTCAACCGCACCATCCGCGAGAACATCGCCCTGGTCAATCCGGCCCTGCCGATGGAAACGGTGATGGCGGCGGCCCGGATGGCGGCAGCCCACGACTTCATCCTGGAGCTGCCGGAAGCCTACGACACCATGGTGGTGGAACGCGGCGCCAATCTGTCCGGCGGCCAGCGCCAACGCATCGCCATCGCCCGCGCCCTGATCACCAATCCCCGTATCCTGATCTTCGACGAGGCGACGTCCGCCCTCGACTATGAATCCGAGGCCGAGATTCGCCGCAACATGAAAGCCATGTGCCGCGGCCGGACGGTGTTCGTCATCGCCCACCGTTTGAGCGCTGTCCGCGATTGCGACCGCATCATCGTACTGGAAAAAGGCGAGATCGTCGAACAGGGGCCGCACGACCTGCTGCTGTCCCAGAACGGCCGCTACGCCCAGCTGTGGTTTGCCCAGGAGGCCGGCCATGTCGTTTGAAGAATTGGTTCACCACGGAGACACGGAGGACACGGAGAAGAAACCGGGGCTGCGGCATGGACATGCCTTGAGCGAACGCGTTGTGGGATTGGCGATCGATGTGCATCGACAGCTTGGACCCGGGCTTCTGGAATCCGCCTATGAGGAATGCCTTTGCTTTGAGTTGGAGGAGGCTGGGTTGGCGTTCAGACGGCAGGTGGATCTTCCCGTCCGCTACAAGAAGGTTCGGCTTGATTGCGGTTATCGCCTGGATGTCCTGGTCGAAAATGACCTGATCATCGAACTCAAGGCCGTCGAACGGCTGCTTCCGATTCATGAAGCCCAAATCCTGACGTATCTGCGTCTGAGTGGTCACAAGGTCGGGCTGCTGATGAACTTCAATACCGTCCGCCTCAAAGACGGCCTGAAGAGGTTCGTCCTATGAGCAAGCTCCCACGGGAAGGCTCACCATGGAGTTACGGAGAAGAGGCTCTGGCGGGCTTTGCCCGCAATATTTCATCTTTCTCTCTTTCCTTCCTCCGTGTCCTCCGTGCCTCCGTGGTGAATGAGAAATGACCTTGTTCAGCAGCGACTCCCTCCTCATGCGTCTGGAGCCCCTGCGTCGGCATATCGCCATCTGGCAGGCCGCCTGGTCGTTGGAGACGCTGCGCCCCCGGCTGCTCCTCCGCACCGCCGACGAACTGGCCTTTCTTCCCGCCGCCATCGAGATCATCGAAACGCCGGCCTCGCCGCTCGGTCGCGGCACCCTGTGGCTGGTCATGGCGCTGTTTTCGGCGGCCCTGGCCTGGGCCTGTTTGGGCGAAGTCGACATCCACGCCACGGCGCCCGGACGGATCATCCCCGGCGGCAAGACCAAGCCGGTGGCGCCGGCCGAGGCGGCGACGGTGGCCGCCATCCATGTGGCCGACGGCGACCGGGTCAGGGCGGGACAGATCCTCATCGAGCTGAACCCGGCGGCCACCGAGGCCGACGTCGCCCGCCTGCGGCGCGAACGGTTGGAACAGGTGGTCACCGTCGCCCGCCTGAAGGCCCTGGTCGATGGGCGGGACGACATCGCGCTGCCGGCCGAATTCGTCTCCCCTCCCCTTGATGGGGCGGGGTCGGGGGTGGGGTGGGACGCCGATCTATCCCAAATCCTCGCCGTCCATCGCCTGACCCTGCGCCAACGCCTGGCCGACCATCGGGCCACCATCGAGGCCCTGGAACAGGAACGCCGCCAGAAACAGGCCGAGCGGCGGGCCACCGAGGCCGACATCCTGCGCCTGGAACGGACGGTGCCCCTGCTGAGCGAACAGGCCAAAACCAAACGTGAGATGTCCGACCTCGGCTGGCAATCGCGCACCGACTATCTGAAGGTCGAGCAGGAGCACATCGACCGCACCCAGGAGCTGGAGGGCGCCCGCCACAAGCTGACGGAGGCGGACTCCGCCATCAACAATGTCTCCGAGCGGCTGCGCCAGGCCGAGGCGCAATTCCGCGGCGACGCCCTGACCCAGCGGGCCGACGCCGAGCAGAAGGCGGCCAGCCTGTCCCAGGACCTGGCCAAGGCCGTCGATCGCGACCGCCTGTATAAGCTGACCGCGCCGGTCGACGGCGTCGTGCAGCAGCTGGCGGTGCATGCCCCCGGCGCCGTGGTCAGCCAGGCCCAGCCGGTGCTGATGATCGTGCCGGAGAACGAGGGTATCGCCGTCGAAGCGGCGCTGCCCAACAAGGATGCCGGCTTCGTGCGGCCGGGCCAGGCCGTCGAGATCAAGGTGGAGAGCTTCCCCTTCACCCGCTACGGCACGGTGCCGGGAACCGTGCAGACGGTCTCCGGCGATGCCGTGCAGGGACCCGACAGCGATCCGACGCAACGCCGCCCTGGGGCCACCAACGGCAGCGCCAACAGCAGTACGGGACAGACGGCAGAGGGCCAAGGGGCAGTCTATTCGGTGCGGATCAGGCCGTCGGCCGATACCATCCGGGTCGACGGCCTGGACGTGGCGCTGACGCCCGGCATGGTGGTGACGGCGGAGATCAAGACCGGCAAACGCAGGGTGATCGAATATGTGCTGGATCCGGTGTTGCGCTATCGGGATGAGAGTTTGAGGGAACGATGAGTATTTTGAAAGGAATGCGTCGGTGTCCTTATTCCTCATCGAGGATGTACCGGAAGATGGCCGACTCAGAATGACAACTGAGGACGATTGAAGACAAGACTGTGCCGTGTGGAGGCTGGAGGAATAGAAAATGATTGTAACGACAACAACAAACCCGGATGGGTCAATCGTCGTTCAGAGCACGACAACAACTCCTGACGGCACGACGACAACAACGACCACGGAAAATTTGGATGGGTCGATCGTCACGACGACGTCATCGCCCAACTTGGCCAATCAGATAACGACCACGGAAACAAAGCCGGATGGCTCTATCGTAATAACAACAAAAGATAGCTATAAATCATCGACAACAGTCGTAATTGGTAAAGCGCAGGGCATCCTTAGCAAGTCGACATCCAACATAAATGGCGATGATGGATCAACGATCACGTGGACGGAAACCCACAACGCTAATGGAACAATTACAACGTCGGTCACCATTACGTCGGCCGATGGTGGGGATCCGTCCGCCATTTCGGGTTTGGCGACTCCTGATTTGCTCCCGTATTTTTTGACAGGGGCCACCATTACCGGATCGAGTACTCACGGATCTGGCGGCTCAAGTGGAGGTACCTCTGATCCCTATGCGGTGATCAACGTGCCAAGCCTTCAATGGGGAGCCTACGATCCTGCGAACCCGAATGCCAATTGGGTTTTTGATGTCGTGGCCAGCCCAACGAACATATCGCTAGGAAATGGAAACAATAACGTAAATTTCCGCGGAAATGGCGCGAATATCGGCGTTGGTTCCGGTTCTAATT
>JAATGN010000259.1 GCA_015654615.1 Rhodospirillales bacterium | reverse complement strand
TCGCTCCACTGCTCCCTGGCGATCAGCAGATGGCCCAGGTGATTGTGGACCTCGGCGCTGTCGGGCCAGGCCGCCCGGATCTCCTGCCAGCGGGTCAGGGCGTCGTCGAGGCGGCCCAGGTCCTGCAAAACCACCGCCCGGTTGAAGGCGGCCTCGAGGAAGCGCGGGGCCAGCCTGGCCGCCTTGTCATAGCAGGCGAGCGCCGCTTCCAGCCGGCCCAGGGCCTGACAGGCGACCCCCAGATTGTAAAGGGCCCCCAGATGGTCGGGATTCTTCGCCAACGCCCGTTCGAGAAGGCTTGCCGCATAGTCGTGATGGCCGCTCATGTTCGAGGCGGTGCCTAGCATGGCCAGGCCATCGACATGCCCCGGATCCGCCTTGAGAAGCTTGCGGAAAGATTGTTCGGCCCGGGCGAGACGGCCCGCCTGCAGATGGCCGACGCCGGCGCTCAACAGCTCGGACGCTTTGCTTGCCAATTTGCTCATGACTGGGAATTCCTCGGATAGCGGCCGGCATCATAGCAACCGATGCGCCGATGCCTCAATCCCGCTTTCCCCACCGGGGTGGGGTTACGGTGACAGTCCGGGTTACGGTGACATGTTACGGTGACAGTCCACTTAACCGAAGAGATGAGCCTTTATGCCGCCTGATGCGTCTCATAGGGTTGGACAAGAACATCCGCCGGCAGTTCCAGCAAGGCACTCAACCGCCGGATCATCGGCAGGGTCAACGGCCGCTTCCGGTTCAGAATCTCGGCGACCCGGTTGCGCGCACCGATCGCCGACTCCAAGTCGCGGCGGGTCAGGCCCTTCTGTTCCATCATGAACTGGATTGCCTCGATCGGGTCCGGGGCTTCGACCGGCCAGCGCTTCGATTCATAAATCTCAACCAGCGTGACCAGAAGATCGAGGCGGTCACCTTCCGGCGTTCCCGCCATCGCCCGCATCAGGCCGTCGATTTCCCGCAGTGCCGCCGCATGCTCTTGGTCGGTTTTGATCGGTCGATTGATGCTCATGGCTCATACCTCGTCCGCTTTGATGGTGCCATAGTGTCCATGTGTTCCGATGAACCGCACATAGACGGTGGCGAAGGCATAATTGATCCAGGCCACGATCCGGTATTTGTTGCCGCCGATGTCGAATGAGTCCGCCGGCATCGAGTTCATCCCTGCCGGTGGTTATCAGGGCGAGGGCGGGCCGGGGGTGCGGTTGCGGCGGGGCTGACCTGCCGCGTTCGTCATTTCAAAAAGGAAATGTTCCGTCTTGTACCGCGCGTTCGATCCAAATCTTCGGCGTGTTTGGATCGACCGTTCTTTCACCCCGGACAACGGCCAAGGTATATGCCTTGAACTCTTCGAAACTGCCGGTGCGGTGGGCGGCGGTTGATCCTTCAACCGGCTTGTCAATGTCTCGTTCCATCGCTTTCACCCTTTTGACCGTCGCTTTGATGTGTCGCTCAGGATCGGCGGCTTGATGTCTCAAGCTGCGTCCACCATGTCCAACCGCAGTTTCTTCCCAATCACCCGCGCCGCGCGCGCAATGGTTTTCAGATGCACGGCACCATTTTCAGGGTCGAGCAGCCGGTCAAGCTGCGAGCGGCTGGTGCCCATGCGCTCGGCCATGGCCTTCTTGGTGACGTGCTGCGTTTTCATCGTTTCCTGCAATTGCCAGGCGATGACGCGCTTGATCGCCACCACCTCAACCTCATCAAGGATGCCGTCCTCTTCCAAAAAGCTGTCGAAGCTGGAGCCGCTGTGGTCGTAGGGGGGCGTCGGTTCGGTGCTCATGGTAGCCCTTTCTCATGCTTGCGTTTGTTGCCGCGTGCCAAATCCAGATCGTCGTCGGTTGTCGTCTTGGTCTTTTTGATGATGGCGTGCAGCAGAACCATCCGTTGCAGCTTGTCGATATAAAAGAAAACCCGACTGATCCGGTTACCGGGAAGATGGGCCCGCACTTCATGCAGGCCGTCGCCCATCGGTCGGCAGGTCGGCATCCCGATTGGCCATCCGAACTCGACCGTTTTAATGTCCTCACCGATGAGCCGCCGATCCTCGCGGTCCGTCTTCTTCAGCCAATCTCGCACCGGCTCGTTTCCAGCTTCCGTCATGAAGAAGATTGCAGGAACCTTTTTCATAACAATCGGGCTTGTCGGCGATACGGCCGATGTTGGTTTCTTATTTCTTGACCATCATGGAATGTACCTTTTCTGGTACGTTTTTCAAGTGGTATGCGATAGAGGCGTGAAAGCCACAAGCCGTCAGCCTCTATCGAAGCAAAGCGTATCAGTTAATCGCCCGCTGAAATTTGGCCTCCATGGCGCGCGGGTTTTTCGTGGCGTAGCGCAGGATATCGGCTTCCAACCGTTCTAAAACGGTGGGCAGTTCGGAAATGTCATGGCCGAGCAGATGGGTGAAAGAGGCCACCAAGCCGGGAAACAGTTTGGTGAATCGTTCGATGGCGTCCGCTCGCAAGCCCTCGATGACCTTGCCGCGCGTCACCGGGGATTTATAGGGGGGCAAGCGCATCGTCCGCCGCCGCCAGACAGGCCGTCCACAACGGATGCGACGGCCAACGCGACGCCTGGATGTCGTTGGTCGGTTCGGTATAATGAATGGCGTTCAGCGTGCTTTCGATCACCGCTCCGGCGATTCGCTCCAGATTGCCGAAGCTCCTCAGATTCCAGTTGTCCAATTCGGCCTTGCCGGCGCGGACTTCGACGCGCCAGACCTCGCCGTCATATTGGGCCGGGTCCAGCTTCCGGTAATCCCACCAGAAGGGTTTTTCGTGGGCGACGATTTCGTGGGTCTTGTCGTAGAGGATCACTTGGCGGCCGGGCATTTTGCCGATGGTCAGCGATTCGATGCGCTTGCCTCGGTTGACCGTTTCGCCCTGCCAGCTTCGATGCACTCGCCGCGTCGTATGGTTGTGGCAAACGATATGTTCGGGATCGGGGCGAAACCAGGGCAGGGCGAAGTCGATGCAGAAATCAATCATCGAATTGAGGGCATTCCACAGCTTTAGGATAGCTCAAAATTCGGCATTCGACCAACTCAGCCAAATCTCGGAATGAGGGCGAAATCACGCAGGCTGACAGGGCGTACGCGTCTGGCTCTCACGTCATCGCCGCTGGCGGCCTTCGGGATCTCGTCATCGTCGACGAACAGATGTCCGATGAAATCTGCGGGCGCGACCCTGTCGCAATAGTCGCCGGCTTGGCCAAGCGCGCGATCAAGTTCGGTGCGCAGATCCCGCCAGGACAGTCGGAATCCCGCCTCCATGCGCACCGTTTCGATCTCCTGTTCGCTGTATCCAAACAGATTGGTCCGCAGGTTCCGTAATATTTCGGGCGGCGCCTTTGTTTCGTCTTTGCCGGTGATGGCCCACACCAAGGCGCCGATCGGCGCGTAGCGTTTTTCGATCAAATAGAGATCGACGGCATCCCGTGCCGCCTGATTGCGCCGCGACGCGCAAAGCACCTTGTTGACGGCCGCATCGGCCTGGTGGAGGCGGAAACCCAATTCATCGTCCTCGACACAGGAGAAAAAACGGCGGTAGGTCTCCGGTTCATCGAGCCATTGGATCTTTGTCTCCTCACCGAAGCGACGCAGGATGACTTCGACCATCCATTCGCTTTCGGTCGTGACCTCGGTGGAAAAGCCAGCTTCATGCAGGGCCGCGATTTCAGCTCCGACATCCAAGGGGAGTCTCGCGCGCCTGTCATGAAAGATGTCCATGTCGTCGGACAGGCGTGGCCAATGCTGATTGAGAGCAACCCCTCCGCCGACATAATCATGGGGCGATCATAGGGGCGCAAGATTTCGATCACGATGCGTTGAAGTGGAGTCAGGGGCATTAGCGAATCAGCCCCCTGATCTCACGACCGAGCTTGAATGCTTCGGCATTCCCCCGGTGCATAAGCGCGGCGGCGACCACTTGGGCATCCGCAAGCGAGGCCGTTTTCGGGTCGATAGAGATGTTGTCGAGGCAGCTTGCCCGATATTTGCTGAAAGCTTTGTCCAGGAGTTTTGAGACCTGGCGCCGAATTTCAGAATCCGAATGTTCCCGCAGCTCCGCAGCATAGGCCTTCACCAAATCGACTTGGTCCGCCCGAACATAGACCTCCACCCGTTTGAAGCCAGCCTGGCGGTAACGCTCGCGGGTTTCTCTCACTCGATCCTTGGCCGGTTTTTGCAGATCTGACACGGGCCGCTCCTTGTTACCGGTAATTTTATCGGATTTCGTAACCAGTAACAATTGACAAAAAGTTTCCGGTAACAAAGTGGTTCAGGTTGCTCTCGTGTTCATGTGACCAAGGATCCAAACTCTATGATCAGGCTCGCGATCATGGCGGCGCGGCGCACGTGAAGGATATTGCGGTCGAAATCGATGAAGAGACCCGTTACGGTGACACCCATGTGTCCAGAATGGACATGGAAAATGCGGTATCTTGGCGCTTGCGCCAACCGGGAATTTGGTGCGCCCGACGGGATTCGAACCCATGGCCCCAGGATTAGGAATCCTGTGCTCTATCCTGCTGAGCTACGGGCGCCCAGCGGCGGTTATCGCATGGCGGGCGGCGGCGATCAAGAAAGGTGCGCGGAGTCCCTCACGTCAACGCCCGATAGCGATCCGTCGCGGTGACCAGGGCGGCGCGGATGCCGGGCTCCATGGCCGAGTGGCCGGCGTCGGGAACGATCTGGAAGGTGGCGCCGGGCCAGGCGTGGGCCAGGTCGTCGGCGCTGGCGATCGGACAGACCATGTCGTAGCGGCCCTGCACGATGGTGGCGGGCAGGCTCTGCAGCCGGGGCATGTCGCGCAGCAATTGGTCGGGTTCCAGGAAGCCGCCGTGGATCATGTAATGCGCCTCGATGCGGGCCATCGCCAGGGCGGCCGGCGACGAGCGGGTGTCGCCCGGCTCGAAGATCAGGCGGGAGCAGGATTCCTCGTAACTGCACCACACCTGGGCGGCCGGCATATGGGTGGCGGGGTCGGGGTGGGTCAGCCGGCGGTAATAGGCGGCGAGCAGATCGGTGCGTTCCCCGGGCGGCAGATGCCCGAGGAAGCTGCGCCCGGCCTCGGGGAAAAAACGGCCCATGTGGTGCAGGAACCAGTCGACCTCCTCGGGGCGGAACAGAAAGATGCCGCGCAGCACGAAGCCGAAGCAGCGCTCCGGGTGGGCCTGGCCATAGGCGAGCGCCAGCGTGCTGCCCCAGGAGCCGCCGAAGACCAGCCAGCGCTCGATGTCGAGATGCCGGCGCAGGCTTTCGATATCCTCGACCAGCAGGGGCGTCGTATTGTCGGCGACCAGGGCGGCCGGCACCGAGCGGCCGGCGCCGCGCTGGTCGAACAGCACGATGCGGTAATGGGCCGGGTCGAAAAAGCGGCGATGCAAAGGCGCGCAGCCGGCCCCCGGTCCGCCATGCAGGAAAACCACCGGCCGGCCGGCCGGATTGCCGGATTCCTCCCAATAAAGGCGGTGCGTGCCGCCCACCGCCAGCCAGCCCTGCCGGTAGGGTTCGATGGGCGGGTAAAGCGCGCCCGCGGTTTCCTTGTCGCCTTTCATGGTCGCGTCCTTAATGATCCCTATTTCCCATCCGCCCACCGGTCGGCGCGGTCGCGCCGTCGGCGTTCCGTTGTTCTTGTCGGGCCGATCCACTCGATCTGTCCGGCATCGCCGACCTCGATCTCGGCGTTACGTCCCCTGCCGATCCAACCGCGCACCCGCAAACGCCGACCGACCAGAGCGGCCGGGTCGGCGGCCCAAGGCCGCGACGACGACGTCGCTCTTTCCCTTTCCCTTTCCCTTTCCCTTCTAAGAGTGGGCATCCCGGCCCATTCCGTCCACACCGCAAAGGGCAAATGGACGGAAAAAGCATTCCGCCGCCGGCCGCCGAAGGCGAGGGTCAGGCCGTCCTTGCCGCGATAGACCCCGGTGACGCGTCCCTCGACCAATTGAACGCTGTCGATCCAGGCGCCGGCTTCGCCGGGCCGCCGCACCCGATAGGCCGGCAAGGCCCAGAGGCCGATTCCGGCCCGCCGGGCCTCGGATTCGGCATCCAGCAGGGCGGCGACGGGAATTCGGACGCCCGGCGTCACCTCGACGCGGGCCAATCCCTGGCGCAGCAAGACCGCCTGCAGCCAGCGTCCGTCCTCGAGAACGGCCTGGATCGGCAGGCGGCCGTAACGGTCCTGCGATCGGCCGGCCTGATAGAGGCGAAGCTCCCGTCCGCTGGTCAAGGCGGCCAGGGCCGCATCCGCCGCGGCCTCGATCGGCCAGGCCTGGTCGGCCGGTACCGGCAGGGGCCGGCGCGGCAGGGTAATGCCGGCCAAGCGGAGCCGCCGGCCGTCGGCCAGCGCCAAGGTGCCGGAGCCGCCCGGTTCGATGCCGGACACCACAGCCGTGCCGCGAAAGCTGAGACCGGCGTCCGCCCAGGCGGCCGGGACGCCGGCCGGCTCGTCGGGCGGGTCGGCGTCGGAAGCCGCCGCCGGGGCGGCGGCGGGAAGCGCCAGCAGGGCGGCCAGAAACGGCACGAGGCGGACGGTGACGGCGGCGAGGCGGAAGGGGCGCAAGCGATCCCTTCCGCTCATGCCTTCAAGACTTGCAAAAGGGCTCCGCCGGGATCGAATTGCGCCGCCAGCAGGTCTCCCCCGAAACCGCAGCCGCCGTCGAGCGACAGGGTGAAGGCGGTTTCCTGCACGCCGGCATGCTGCCGATCGTAACCGCGGACGATCCGCCGGTAGTCGCCATAGGGCTGGTCGATGGTGGCGAAGGCCGAACTGCCCCACCAGAAACTGTCGCTCTGGGCCGACAGCGGGCGTTGCGGATCGATGCCGGCATGGACGAACAGCAGGCTGCCGCTTTCGGTGAAGGCGGCATGGCGCAGCACGCTCATCAGGGTCGCATGCCCGTCGAGAGCCCGGAGATTCTGCCGCAGCTGGCTGGTCCAGCGGGTCAGGGACACGGTGCCGTCGCGGGCGGCCAGAACGGCTTCCTGCACCGAGGCGCCATAGGCCTCGATGGTCGGTTCGATGCCTTGGGCGACCATCCATTGCAGGACTTCCACCGGATTGGGCGCGAACTGCAACTGCAGCAGCTTTTGCCACATTTCCTCCTGGGCGCCGCGCAGGAAGACGATGTCGCCGCAATCGACCCCCTGGCGGGCCAGGATGGCCCGGCGGAACAGCAGCAATTCATCGATGGATTGACGGACCTGAGGGCCGCGGCCGGAATAATTGCCCAGATAGACGATCTGATCGCCCGGCTGAAATTTCTGGGAGAGCTGCTGGTGCAGCGCGCTCAGGCGGTCGGCCTGGCCATGGATGGCGGCGATCGCCCAGACGCGCGATTCGCCACGCAATGTCGCAAAGATGCTCTGCTCCGAGGACATGCGCTGCGTCTCACCTCCTCAAAGGTCGCGAGGAGCGGCATCGGCTGATGCCGCTCCTGATACCTTAAGCGGCGTCGAGCAGCTTTTCCAGTTTTTGCGTCGCCATTTCCGGTTCAATGCGTTCGACGGCAGCGAGTTCGCTGGCCAAACGCTCTAGAGCGGCTTCATAGATCTGACGTTCGCTATAGGATTGGTCGGGCTGGTTGGCGTTGCGATGCAGATCGCGTACCACCTCGGCGATCGAGATGGGGTCGCCGGAGTTGATCTTGGCCTCGTATTCCTGGGCGCGGCGGCTCCACATGGCCCGCTTGACCTTGGCGCGGCCGCGCAGGGTGCTGAGCGCCGTGTCCATGATTCCCGGCGACGACAATTTGCGCAACCCGGACTTCCGCGCCTTCGGCACCGGAACCCGCAGCGTCATGCGGTCGCGGTCGAAGGTAATGACGAACAGTTCGAGCTCGTGTCCGGCAATCCGTTGCAGTTCGATCGATTCAACTTTTCCGACCCCATGGGTCGGATAGACCACGTAGTCGCCTTCAGAAAACGATTCGTCCAGCATATCCTGCTCATCCCTCAAAAAAACCTGGGCAACGGCCAGGCGCAGCAAAATCGCCGCGCACCGCACCGCAAAAGCGGTCGATTCGGAACTCCTGGTCTTGCCGTGTGGGGCATCAGCCCAAATGGCCCAGCCGCTGGGCGGCCGTCCGTCAAACCTAGGTCAGCGGAAAGGACTTTATAACATAGGCGATTGTCGAGGAACAGAACGAATCCGTTTCGAAATCAAAACACCATCTGCGGTTGTGGTAATCGATGGGTCTCGTCGTCCCTGCCGGTGGAGCAACTCCACCGCAGAGCGACGGACGCCGGCAGGGACGCCGGTGCCACGAAGCGAGGGGGACCTCGCCTAACGTTTTCCCGGATTGGGGCTGAGCAGCTCGGCCTTGCCGGGCTTGTTCTTCCAGCTGTCGGCGTCGGCCGGCGATTCGCCCTTGCGGGTGATGTTGGGCCACAAGCCGGCATAGGTGCGGTTGGTTTCGGCCCATTCGGCCGCCGCCGCCTCGCTGTCCGGGAAAATCGCCTCGGCCGGGCATTCCGGTTCACAGACACCGCAATCGATGCATTCATCGGGATTGATCACCAGGAAGTTCTCGCCCTCGTAGAAGCAATCGACCGGGCAGACCTCGACGCAATCCATGAATTTGCATTTGATGCAGTTTTCCGTGACGACGTAAGTCATAACGCTCTCCGATAAGGGTTGGGTTTCAGACCAAGGGGCCGGCGAGCCCGAGACGAGCCAAGGCCCGCTGACGCGCGGCACCGCTGTCCTGGTCGGAAACAAAAAGCAATCCGGCCACCCGGCGCACCAGGCTGGCCTCGTAATCGTGCAATTGGCCGTCGGCGTAGACCACCTCCCACAGCATCTCGATCACCATGATGCGCTGGGTGGAATCGAATTTATCAACAATCACTTTGGTGAAAGGAAACAATTGGTTGGACTGTTCCTGCAGGGCGCTGGCCTGCGTCAGCAGCGCCTGGGCGGCCTCGCCGGACAGGCCGAAGCGCTCGCTCAGCAGCTTGAGGATCCTGGCGCTTTCGACCCCCTCCAGCGAGCCGTCGACCATCCCCGCCTCGACCAGCAGGGCGGCGGCGGCCAGGCGCACGTCGTCGTCCACATTCCCGGGAGCGGAGTCACTTCCACCAAAAAACAAAGACTTGAGATTATCGAACATGGCGCCTTGCCTAACACAGCATGGCCGTGGGAACAACCCCCTGTTCCATCAGGGATTCCACCGGGCCGTTTTCCTCTGAAATCCCTACGCCCAGTCGTCCGGCGGCGGCTCGGGCGCGGCCAATTCCCGATACAGCGCCTGAGCCTCGGGCGCCGGGCCGCGGCGGCCGCCGATGCCGGTGACCACCACCCGCCGCCAGCCGCGGCCCTGGCGAAACGTCAGATCATCGCCGGCGCGCACCGTGGTGCTGGCCTTGCCGACCGGCCGGTCGTTGAGCGTCACCATCCCTTCGTCGACCAGATGCCGGGCCAGGCTGCGCGTCTTGCAGAAGCGGGCGAACCATAACCATTTGTCGATGCGCAGCCCCTCCATCGCTCATGCCCGGGTCAGACTGCGCAAGGCGGCGAAGGGGGAGGTCTCGCTCCGCTCGGAGCGGCGGGGCCGATGGTCGGACGGTCGCCGCGGGGCCATCCGATACACCAGTCCCTGCTCGCCGGTCTCCGGCCGATAACCCAGGGCTTCCAGGATGGTTCCGGCGTCGCTCGGCGACAGGCCGAACCGGGCCGACGGGGCCTGGCTCGCCGCGAAGGGCCCGGAGCGCGCCAGATGGCGGATTTCGGCGGAGAACCGTTCCAGCGTGTCGAGACGGACGGCCAGGCCGCCCAACGGGCGAAAACCGACGGCCTCATAGAAGCCGGCCGGGCATCCCGGGGCCATCGGCACCGTGACGGCCCCGGCCGGCGGCGCGGCGCAAACCGGCAGGCCGCGATGCAGGCACCACAGAAGACCGCGCAGGCTTCGGCTCGCCGGCTTCAGGAGGGACGGCAGGAACACGCTTTCCATGCCGAGGCGGACATCGAGACGGGCCAGGGCCCGGCGGTCGGCTTCGACCAGCGAACGGATCTGCGCCTCGGCATTCCTGCGGGGCAGCGAGCCCAGGCCTTCTCCCAGTTGGAAGACCAGTCCGCGGGCCGGTCCCGGCAAGGCGGCGTCGAGAGCGGCGAACAGCCCCGTCAATCCCCTGGCCAGGAAGCCGTCGAGCCAAGCGGTCAGCCGCCTGTGCAGCAAATCTCGGGCGGCGGTCTCGATCAGGTCGGACGGCAGCAGGGCGATCGCCGGCCGCAGGGGGGTGGCGCCGGCGGTCAATCCGGCCACCGGGTTGTCCTGCCAGAGGATCAGTCCCTGCTCGTCCAGACGGAAGGCCGCGTCGGGCTCGGCGGCGACCTTGGCGACGCGGCTGGCGATTTCCGGACGCAGCGCGCGGCTTGCCGCCGCCGCGACGGTGCGCGTCGCGTGGATCCCCTCGGCGTGGTCGGCCTCGAAGCGGAAACCGCGCAGATTGCCGATGAAATGTCCCTCGACCAGCACCTGGCCGTCGGTCGCCACGCTGGACAGCAAGGCGTCGGCCCCCTTGAGCTTGCGGACCAGCATGGTGGTGCGGCGATCGACGAACCGCTGGGTCAGGCGGTCGTGCAGGGCGTCCGACAGGCGGTCCTCGATGGCGCGGCTGCGCTCCTGCCAGCCGGCGGCGTCGGTCAGCCAATCGGCCCGGTGGCTGACATAGGTCCAGGTGCGGACATTGGCGATCCGCATGATCAGGGTGTCGAGGTCGCCGTCGATGCGGTCGAGGCGCTTGATCTGCCGATCGAGCCAATCGGCGGGCAGCCTTTCGTCCGGTCCGCTCAAGTGGCCGAAGATGACGCCGAGCAGCCGGCTGTGCTGTTCGGCCAGGGTCTTGCGGAAATCCGGAATCTGGCAGACGTCCCACAGCAGGCGGACCCGTTCGGGGGAACGGGCCCGCGCGGCGATCTCCGGGTCGGCCGCCAGGGCGGCCAGCACCAGCTGATCGTCGGCGTCGCGGGCCCGGATCAAACCGGGACGATCCGGCTGCCGGTTGAGCGCGCCCTGCAGGGCCGCGATCGAGGTGAAGCGCAAGGCGCTGTTGCGCCATTGCAGGCGCTGCAGCGGCGGGAAGCAGTGCCCCTCCACGGCGTCGACGATCTCGGCGTCGATCGGGCCGATGTCGCCGGTGGTGCCGAAGGTGCCGTCGTTCATATGCCGGCCGGCCCGGCCGGCGATCTGCGCCACCTCGGAGGCCTCCAGGCGGCGCGGCACCCGGCCGTCGAACTTTCGCAAGCCGGCGAAGGCGACATGGTCGACGTCCATGTTGAGGCCCATGCCGATGGCGTCGGTGGCCACCAGATAGTCGACCTCGCCGGCCTGGTAAAGCCCCACCTGGGCATTGCGGGTGCGCGGGCTGAGGGCGCCCAGCACCACGGCGGCGCCGCCCTTCTGGCGGCGCATCAGTTCGGCCAGGGTATAGACGTCGGCCGCCGAAAAGGCGACGACGGCCGAGCGCGGGGCCAGGCGCTGAAGCTTTTGCTCGCCGGTGTAGCTGAGTTGCGAAAAGCGCGGCCGGGTATCGAATTCGACGCCGGGCACCAGGCGGCGGATCAGCGGCTTGATGGTTTCGGCGCCCAGGAACATGGTCTCGGTCTGGCCGCGGGCATGCAGCAGGCGATCGGTGAAGACATGGCCGCGGTCGGGATCGGCGCAAAGTTGAATCTCGTCGACCGCCAGGAAATCGACGCGCCGGTCGAGCGGCATGCTTTCGACCGTGCAGACGAACCACGAGGGATGGGCCGGGATGATCTTTTCTTCGCCGGTCAAGAGGGCGACCGCGCCTTTTCCCTTGAGGCGCACGATGCGGTCGTAGTTCTCGCGGGCCAACAGACGCAAGGGAAAGCCGATCATGCCGGTGCGGTGTCCGAGCATCCGCTCGAGCGCCAAATGGGTCTTGCCGGTGTTGGTGGGCCCCAGCACCGCGATCACCCGGCCGATGGCAGGAAGCGACGTCATGCCCTAAAAATCAGATAGCGATGGGCGGATTGCAAGCGGCAGGGACGATGGTCCGCATTTTGTCACCCGCCGGCGAGCGAAAATTCGGCGAATGCGGACGGGTTTCGGGATGCTGGGGGGCAACACGGACGGACACGGACAACCACGGACGGACAAGGGACGAGCGCCGCAGGCATCTTCTGCGGGCGGCTTCGTTTTCTTCTCCGTCATTGCGAGCGCGAGCGAAGCAATCCAGGATCCCACCGCTGTTGCTGGATTGCTTCGCCTTCGGCTCGCAATGACGGCGTTATTTCCAAACGGGCCGGACGAGCCCCGCAGGCAGAACGTCTGCGGCGTTTCTTTTATTATGGCTCTATTCGCGAATTGTATTGATATGATGTAGATTGGCGGAAACGCTGGAGAATTTACGCGATGAAACGGACGGAATTTCAGGCTTGGCTGTCGGCGGCAGACAAGCTGAGCGAGGCGCAGAAGGCGGAGGCCGGGGC
>JAATGN010000461.1 GCA_015654615.1 Rhodospirillales bacterium | reverse complement strand
GTGGAAAAGGGCGGACCCGTCGAGGTCGACCATGTGCTGGGCGATTTGCTGCGGCGCGGCCAAGCGGCCGGGCTCGGCATTCCGCTGCTCAAGCTCGCCCATCTGCATCTGAAGGCTTACGAAGCCCGTCGCCAGCGGGAGTCGGTGCGGCGCTGAGGGGGAAAGCCCTTCGACATCGTTTCGCGCCCCGCCCTGGAAAAATAAGGAAAAGTGGCACCGGCGGGGGACGTCGGCGCCACTGACGCTTTTCTTCTTGGCCTTCAGGCGAAGAATCCGGGCCGGGCGGTCATGTTCCTTCCGGCCCCGCCGCCTGCTGCGCGGCGCGCCGTTGCTGCCGGCGGCCGAGCCACAATGCGTTGGCGAGCCACAGCACGGCGACCGGGATGGCGACCACCGCCAGGTCGGCGGTGCCCAGGCCCAGGCCGCGCAGCAGCGTGACCGACCAGGCGCCGACCTGGTCGCCGGTGCGGTAGACGACGGTGTCGATGAAGTTTTTCGCCTTGTAGCGGTCTTCGCGCGGGACGACGGTGAAAAGCACCTCGCGGGTCGGCCTGGCGATCGCGTAATCGGCCGCCCGGCGCACCACCTGGAACACCGCCACCGCCATGATGGTCGGCAAGAGGGCGAGGGCGCCGAAGCCGACGATGGTGAGGGCCGGCAGTATCCCCAAGCTGAGCGCCACGCCGAACAGCAGCAGGATGCGCCCGGTCAGGAACAGTTGGACGACCAGGGTCAGCACATTGACCAGAAGGTCGACGGTGGCGAAGAAGGAGATCTGGGCGCCGCGATCGCTGAAGCTGTGGCTGACGATCCCGGCCTGCTCGAAATAGAGAACGGTCGAGGTGATGGCGAAAAGCAGCAGGAAAAGGCTGACGTTGGCGAGATAGGCCGAGCGGAAGGCATGGGTGATGCCGGCGAAGACGCTGCCGCCGATCGGCGCTTCGGCCGGGCCGCCGGCCACCGGCCGATGATGGAGCTGCGGCGACAGGCGCGACAGCCGGCCGACGCTGAACACGGCGATTTCCAGCAGCAGGGCGGCGCCCAGGAGCAGCAGGATCGGCGAGACATGGCGGGCCAGCGTCGCGGTGACGCTCGAGCCGACGATGGCGCCGACCGTCGCGCCGGCGGCGATCAGGCCGAAAAGCCGCTTGCCCTGCTCGGGGCTGAACAGATCGACGTTCATCTGCCAGAACACCGAGACGACGAAGAGGTTGAAGACCGACACCCAGATGAAGAAGATCCGTCCGATCCAGATCGCCGCCGCCGGATCGGACCAATGGAGGACGGCGGCGAACACCACGATGTTGAGCGCGAAAAACCGATAGGTGATCGGAATGAAGCGGCTGCGCGGCAGTTTGCTGACCAGCCAGCCGAAGGGCAGGTTCAACAGCAGCATGCCGATCAATGTGCCGGTGAACAGCCATTGCAGATTGTTGACGCCGCCGGCGACGCCCATCTCGTCGCGGATGGGCCGCATGATGTAATAGGACGACAGCACGGAAAAGATATAGAGCCAGCACCAGCCGACGACGGGAATCTCCTCGGGCTGGATATCGACCAGCCGGCGCAGCAGCCGATAGGCGAGACCGGCGCCCGCCGAGGCGGACTCCGGCCCGGAACCGTCGATCAAAGGCCTCCTCACTTCAAGGTGGCCGAAATCTGACGGATTTCCTCGGGCGTATGTTCGCCGGCCAACGGCGTTCCCGGCAACAGATGGTTTCCCATGGCCAGCGGTCCGATCACCACGGGCTCGAGCCCGACTTCCCGCACCAGCGTCGAGGCCACGGCGATGGCCTTGGCGTCGTCGCCGGCCATCGGCATGCCGATCCGCTCGCCCTCGGAGCGCTTGCCGTCCTCGGGCAATCGTCCGGCGCCGATCGCATTGAAGGCGCGGACCAGGCGCACCCCGGGCAGCAGGGCCGCCGCGGTGTTGGCGACACCCTTTTCGCGGGCCTGGGCGGCCACCTCGCCGTCACGCTGCACGACCGGATTGGTGGCGTCGAGCACCAGGACCTTGGCCGTCAGGGCCTGGGCGAAATCCTGGGCGATCTGGGGCATGGCGCCATAGGGCACGGCCAGCAGGACGACGTCGGCAAAGGCGATCGCCTCGGCGGGCGTGCCGGCCCGGGCCAGGGGGCCGAGGCCGTCGACGAGGCTTTTCAGCTCTTCCGGATGACGGGACGAGAACATCACCGGATGTCCGGCCTTCACCCACAATGTGCCGAGCGTGCTGCCGACATGGCCGGCGCCGATGGTGGCGATCTTGAGCGGCGGACCGGCCGTGGCCTGGGCCAGGGCCGCCAGCGGCCGGGCGGCCAGGGCCAGAAACGTCATGGCGCCGGCGCTCATCAGGAGAAAGCCGCGGCGACCGCGATTGATGCGATGATTCTCAGCCATCCTTAATTCTCCCATGATGCCCGTCAGCCGAGCGAACCGATGAAGTCGACCATCCGGCGCCGTTCCGCCGCATCCGGCAGACGGCCGCGCCCGGCGCCGAGATTGTCCTGCATATGCTCCGGATTGCCGGTCCCCGGAATCACCGCGGTCACCGCCGGATTGCCGAGCAGATATTTGAGGAAGAACTGGCCCCAGCTGTGCGCGTCGAAGGCCGCCGCCCAGTCCGGCAGGGGGCGGCCCTGCACGGCGCGGAACAGGCGGTTGCGGCCGAAGGGCAGGGCGGTCAGCACCGCCGCGCCGACCTCGGCGGCGGCCGGGATCAGGCGTCCCTCCGCCTCGCGATCGTCGAGGGAATAGTCGATCTGCAGGAAATCGGGTTTTTCGCGCCGCAGCACCGCCTCGGCCACGTCGAAAGCCCCGCGATAGGTCGTGGTGATGCCGATGTAGCGGCAGCGGCCTTGCGCCTTCCATTCGCGCATCATCGCCAGATCCTGCCGCAGGTCGCTGACGTTGTGGAGCTGCATCAGATCGACCCGATCGGTGCGCAGCTGCCGCAGCGATGCGGCGAGGGCGGCCGGACCGGACGTCCGGTCGTACTCTTCGAGCTTGGTGGCGAGAAAGACGCCGCTCCTCGATCCGCCGGCGGCAAGGATCTCGCCCACCAGGGCCTCGGCCCGTCCATAGGACGGCGCCGTGTCGACCAGCGTTCCGCCACCGGCGAGCAGGGTCCGGATCACCGCGGCGCGGGCGTCGCGCTGGGTGGCATCGTCGCCGACGTCGAAAACATAGGCCGTGCCCAGTCCGATCACCGGAAGCGCTTCGCCGGAACGCGGGATGGGACGGGAGAGCAGGGGGGCCGGCCCGCCCTGCGCCGCCGCCGGTCCGATCCTGCCGGACGTCCAAAGCGCCGCGCCGAACCCGACCGAAAGAGCCAAGGCGCGGCGGCGCGACAATGCCGTGCCGGGACCGTCCGTCATCTCAATCTCCTTGCCGGAGCCGGATTGCAGGCGTCGTTGGTTGCGTTATCATCGGTTGTGGAATCTATGTGGCGGCGGCCTGTTGTTCAAGGTCCATATGCCTGCAATTTTTATCCGGGTTTGGCCCGCCGGGCGCGGCGACGCAACCGTTCCCGCCGCGGCCGGCATGCCTTGACGCCCGCCGGGGGCGGGCGCACTGTCCGGCCTTGCCGGCCGCGTCCGGATTTTTTCCGACTTGAGGGATCCCATGGCCCTTTCTGATTTACCGCGTGCCGCCCCAGAGCCGGCATGGCGGGGCGAGGACCTGCCGTCGCGCATTCTCTTCCGGGATTCCAATCTGATCGTGCTCGACAAGCCGGCCGGATTGGCGGTGCATGGCGGTCCACGCACGACGATTCATCTGGAGGGCATGCTGGATGCCCTGCGTTTCGGCCTGGCCAGGCCGCCGCGTCTCGGTCACCGGCTCGACCGCGATACGTCGGGATGTCTGGTCCTGGCCCGCCATGACAAGGCCTTGTCCCGCGTGGGGCGGCTGTTCGGCGCCGGCAAGGTGCAAAAGACCTATTGGGCGATCGTTTCCGGCCGCCCGGCGGGCGAGAGCGGGCGGATCGATTTGCCGCTGCGGAAGATCTCCGACAGGCAAGGGTGGCGGATGGTCGTCGACCCGAACGGATCGCCGGCCGTCACCCTGTGGCGCCTCCGCGGCGCGGCGGGGGGAATGGCCTGGTTGGAATTGACGCCGCAATCCGGGCGGACCCATCAGATCCGGGTGCATTGCGCCTCGGGCCTGGGCCGTCCGATCGTCGGCGAGGCCGTCTATGCGGCGGACGCCGCCCGGCCGCTGCATCTGCATGCCCGCGCCGTGGCCGTTCCCTATTGGGCCGATCGGCCGGCCGTCGAGGTGGTCGCGCCGCCGCCGCCTCACATGGAAAAAGCGCTTCTGGCTTGCGGCTGGGACCCGTCGGCGGGACGATAAATCTACCGGTGCAGGTCGTCCTGCTGGCGGCTGGGGGCGATCAGGAAGGGCGAAATCGGGGCCTGCTGTGCCGAACGGCCGAGAATCGGGGCGAAATGCTGCATCACGGCGCGATAGATGTCGCGCTTGAAGGTGATGACATTGGCGACGACCTCGTCCGGCGACATCCAGCGCCAGGCGGAAAATTCGGCATGTTCGGTCGCGATGGAAATGTCCTGGTCACGGCCGATGAAGCGCAGCAGGAACCACTTGTGCCGTTGTCCGCGAAATTGCAGGGCCCGCCGGGTCGCGGTGGATTTCGGATAGTCGTAGCACAACCAGTGAGGGCAGGATCCGATGATGCTGACCCGGTCGGTGCCCAATTCCTCCGACAGTTCCCGCAGCACCGCCTGTTCCGGCGCCTCCCCCGGCTGCATTCCGCCTTGCGGCATCTGCCAGGGCGGCATGCGGCCGTCCTTGCGATGGCCGGCAAAAATCAGTCCCTGGCGATTCATCAGCACGATTCCCACTCCCGATCGATATCCTGTCGGCCCGTGCATCGAGTCCCCCTGATGAATTCGATGAACTCTATCATGGATTGCCAAAAGGAAAAGCAGACGTTGGTCTTGGGGGGCCATCTTCCCGCGCAAGGGATGCCGGGCATGTCATGAGCGGCGCCCAGCCTTGCAGATCAAGCAGTGCTGCGCATTTCGGCGACCCGCTAAGGTTAATGCGCCGTCAGGGGGTTTTCGGCCGAATTCTCTCCCATCCCACCCACCCAGGCCGGGGGCGTCCTGGCGGGCTTCTCCCATTATTCCGATTCCGACACTGAGCCTTGTCGGTCATGCCGTCGCCCATTGCGGGATGGGCTCAACCCCATCCCCGATTGCGTGTACCATCCGGCCTCGGCAGGCCAATCGTTGACTGACGGAAGGAACATCATGTCGTCCAATGCGCTTCGTGACAGGGACATCGCCTATTCGCTTCACCCCTACACCAATTTGCGGGTGCATGAGGGCAAGGGCCCGTTGATCATGACCCATGGCCGCGGCATCGAAGTCTTCGACGAAGACGGCCGGGCCTATATCGACGCCATGGCCGGTCTGTGGTGCGCGTCCCTGGGATTTTCCGAAAATCGCCTGGCCGCCGCGGCGGAACGCCAGATGAAACGTCTCGGATTTTACCATCAGTTCAACCACAAGGCGCATGAGCCGGGAATCGAGCTGGCGGCCCGCCTGATCGCCATGGCCCCGGTGCCGATGAGCAAGGTGCTGTTCGCCAATTCGGGATCCGAGGCCAACGATACGGCGATCAAATTGATCTGGTACGTCAACAATGCTCTCGGCCGGCCGGCCAAGAAGAAAATCATCGCCCGCCGGCGCGCTTACCACGGCGTGACCATCGCCTCGGGCAGCCTGACCGACCTGCCGGCCAACCGCCGCGATTTCGATCTGCCGATCGAGCGTTTCCTGCACACCGGCTGTCCGCATGCCTATCACGAGGCGCTGCCCGGCGAAGACGACGACGCTTTCGCCGGTCGGCTGGCGGCCGAATTGGAAGCGTTGATCCTGGCCGAAGGTCCGGAAACGGTCGCCGCCTTCTTCGCCGAACCGGTCATGGGAGCCGGCGGCGTCATCGTGCCGCCGGCCGGCTATTTCCCGAAAATTCAGGCGGTCTGCCGCAAATATGACGTGCTGACGGTGGCCGACGAGGTGATCTGCGGCTTTTTTCGGACCGGCAACGCCTGGGGCAGCCAGACCTTCGATTTCGCCCCCGACATGATCAGCTGCGCCAAGGCCCTGACCTCCGGCTATCTTCCGATGTCGGCCCTGCTGCTGAACGACGCCCTTTATCAGGTGATCGCCGACAATTCGGCGAAAATCGGCACCTTCGGCCATGGCTATACCTATTCGGCCCATCCGGTGGCCGCCGCCGTGGCCCTGGAGGCGCTGGACATCTATGCCGAACGCGACATCGAGGGGCATGTGCGCCGCCTGGCGCCCAGGATGCAGGCCCATCTGCGGGCCCTGGCCGACCATCCCCTGGTCGGCGAGGCCCGGGGCGTCGGTCTGATCGGGGCGGTGGAACTGGTCGAGGACAAGGCGTCCAAGCGCAACTTTCCCGGCGCTCTCGGCATCGGCGCCAAGGCGGTCGAGGCGATGCAGGCCCAGGGACTGATCGGCCGGGCCATGGCCAATGATTCCTTGGCTTTTTCGCCGCCCTTGATCATCGAGGAGGCCCAATTGGACGAGATCTTCGCCCGCACCCGGGCCGCCCTCGACCAGGTGGCGGCGGCTTTGTGACGGTTGGCCTTATTTTATCGGCAGATGAAAATAACGGCGTCGCTGACCGACGGCCGACTCGTCCCGGAAGAATAAAGATAAAGTGGCACCGGCGTCCCCGCCGGTGTCCGCCGCTTGCGCGGCGGGTCTTTTCCACCGGCGGGGACGCCGGTGCCACTGTTGCTGGATTGCCCGACTTTGTTCTTGATCTGCGTCTATCTGCGGATAAACACCATGAGGAAACGCCGGCTCCTGACGCCGGCGTTTCCGTTCGAAATCACATCGTGGCCAGGGCCGGCTGGTCGAAGTAATTCTGATATTCCTGCAGGGCCTTGGTCTCATCGAACTCGTGCTCCATCTTGGCGATGACCATGGTGGCGACGCCGTTGCCGACCATATTGGTCAGCGCGCGGCCGGTGGACATGAAGCGATCGACGCCGAGCAGCAGGGCCAGCCCTTCGATGGGCAGCACGCCGGTGGCCGACATGGTCGCCGCCAGGGTGATGAAGCCGCCGCCGGTGACCGCCGCCGCACCCTTCGACGTCACCATCAGCAGGGCCAGGATGGACAGTTGCTGCCAGATCGACAGATGCACATTGTAGGCCTGGGCGATGAAGATGGCGGCCATCGACAGATAGATCGAGGTGCCGTCGAGATTGAAGGAGTAGCCGGTGGGAATCACCAGGCCGACCACCGGTTTGGCACAGCCCAGGCGCTGCAGCTTCTCCATCATGCGCGGCAGCACGGTCTCGGAGGACGAGGTGCCGAGGATGATCATCAGCTCGTCCTTGAAATAGGCCAGGAAGCGGAAGATCGAAAAGCCGTAGAAACGGGCGATGCTGCCCAGGACGAGGAAGATGAACAGCATCATGGTGAGCAGCACGCCCAGCAGCAGTTCACCGAGCGAGGTCAGCGAACCGATGCCGAATTTCCCGATGGTGAAGGCGATGGCCCCGAAGGCGCCGACCGGGGCGTAATACATGACGATGTTGATCACGCTGAAAAAGGTGTGGGAGATGCGCTCCAGCAGGTCTTCGACCGGTTTGCCGCGCTCGCCCATCAGCGACAGGGCGGCGCCGAACAGCACCGAGAAGAACAGGATCTGCAGCAAATCGCCGGAGCCGAAGGCGCCGATCACATTGTCGGGGACGATATGCATCAGTACATCGACGGTGCTTTGGGTCTTGGCCGCCCCGGCGTATTTGGCGACTTCGGCGTTGTTGATGGCGCCGGCGACGACATTCATGCCGCGGCCGGGGCCCATGATGTTGACCAGCACGAGGCCGATGCCCAGGGCGAATGTGGTGACCACCTCGAAATAGATCAGAGCCTTGACCCCGACCCGGCCCACCTTCTTCATGTCGCCGACGCTGGAAATGCCGGTGACCACCGTCAGGAAAATCACCGGTCCGACGACCATTTTGACCAATTTGATGAAGATATCGCCCAAGGGCTTCATCTCCGTTCCGATGTCCGGCCACAGATGGCCGACGATGATGCCGAGAACGATCGCCACCAGAACCTGGAAGGTGAGATCGGCGTAGAGTTTCTTTTTTTTGGGTTTCGCCGAGGCTGCCACGTTGGGTGTTTGCATCTTGGATATCCTCGCAAGCTGTTTCGCAGGCGAACCTGCTCATTGGGAGTTGTGGCTGAAAAGAGCAACATGCGTGCCAAGCGACGACTTGGCGGAAATCCACACATCCCGGTTCTCACTGGCTGGATTTTCGCCCATACTACCTCTGGCCATGTGCGGATTTCCGCACATGGCGCTATGATCCTGCCTGGGAAGGGATGTCTTCGTAAGATAATTTCAGAATAAATGTTTATCGTATTGTTTTGCTGCGTTCATCTGTTCCCACCACGGCAAGTAAACACATTAAAAATAGGGGTATGATGGAATTGTCGCCTGAAGGAGTGAGGCATTTCTCCCGCAGAGAATTCGGCGGCGGTCTGTTGGCCCGGGTGTCGTGGCCGATCCTGGTCGGATTGATCTGTCTTTTCGTCCTGATGGCGCCGTGGCTGACGTGGCGGGGAATTGCCTGGAGCCAAAGCCAGGCTTACGACCAGCTCACCGCCGCCGGTCGCGACCGCCTGAAGCTTTACGGCACGGCGCTGCACAGCGAATTGGAGAAATCGCGGAACATTCCGTTGGTGCTGGCCAGCGATCCCCTGCTGGTCGCCTTTCTCGCCGCCCCCGCCACTCCCGACGATCCTCGGAAGGAAGCCCAGGCGGCGGCTCTCGACCGGCGGCTGCAGGCGCTGAACGAGGCCTTGGGGTCTTCGGCCCTTTATCTGCTCGATACCCGGGGACTGACCCTGGCCGCCAGCAATTGGGCGGAGGGAGCGGGCAGCTTCGTCGGCCAGAATTTCGACTTCCGGCCTTATTTCCTGGCGGCGATGGAAGGCCGTCCCGGCCGTTATTTCGCTTTGGGCACGACCTCCAACCTGCCGGGATATTATCTTGCCATGCCGGTTCGCCAAGGTGAGCGCATCGTCGGCGCGGTGGTGGTGAAAACGGCGATGGACGAACTGGAGCACGGATGGTCCGGCGGCGGCGAGAAGGTCTTCGTGACGGACCGGCACGGCATCGTCTTTCTGACCAATGTCCCCGGCTGGCGCTTCGGCAGCCTGGCGCCCCTGGAGCCCGGCGTCCGCCAGCGGATCCAGGCCAGCCGCCAGTATGGCGACGCGGCCCTGGCGCCGCTCGGTTTGGTGCTTGGCTCCCGCCTGGCCTCGCTGGGCGGCAGGAGTTACGTGATGGTCTCGCAATCCCTGGCCGACGGCGAAGGCTGGACGCTGCATGTGCTGCTCGACGTCGAGGCGGCCGAGGCCCGGGCCCGCGATTTCGGATTGCTGATGGTGGCCGGCGCCGCTTTGGCCGTCCTGGTGATCGGCTTCTTCATCCACCGGGCGCGTCTGGTTCACCGTCACACCCGCGAGCTGGAACAACGGGTGGTCGAACGGACCGCCGCTTTGGTCGACAGCAACCACCGTCTGCAGGCAGAGGTCGTCGAGCGGCAACGGGCCGAGGATGAGGTGAAGGCCAAGCAGGCGGAACTGGTCCAGGCGACGAAATTGGCCGCGCTCGGCCAGATGTCGGCCGGCATGGCCCATGAGGTGAACCAGCCGCTGGCGGCCATTCGCTCGTTTGCCGACAATGCGGTCACTTTGCTGGGGCTGGGGCGGCCGGAGCAGGTCCGGGACAATCTGGCCGAGATTGCCGGTTTGACCGAACGCATGGCGCGCATCACCGGCCAATTGAAGCAGTTTGCGCGCAAGAGCAGCGGCGCGGCCGAGCCGATCGCGCTCGGCGCCGTGGTCGATGGGGCGCTGTCCCTGCTGGCGGGGCGCCTGCGCGGCGAAGACGTCGATGTCCGGTGGGCGCCGCCGCCCGACGATCTCAAGGTGTGGGGCGACGACGTGCGTCTGCAGCAGGTGCTGATCAATGTCATCCGCAACGCCCTCGACGCCATGCGCAAGGCGGCGCCGCGTCGACTGACGATCAGCCTGGCGGTCGACGAAACGACGGTTCGCCTCGATGTGGCGGACAATGGGCCGGGAATCCCCGACGAAGCGATGCCCTTCGTCTTCGACCCCTTTTTCACCACCAAGCCGGCCGGCGAGGGGATGGGGCTGGGCCTGTCCATTTCCGAAGGCATCCTGCGCGAACTGGGCGGCCGGCTGACGGCGGCCAATGCGGCCGGCGGCGGGGCCGTCTTCTCTCTTTCGCTCCGGCGGGCCGAAGCATCATGAGCCTGTCGATTCTTCTGGCGGACGACGATCGGAAAATTCGCGAATCCGGCCGTCAAACCCTGCAATTGGCCGGACATACCGTTCATTGCCTGGAAAACGGCGAACAGGCCCTGACGATGATCGGCCGCGACTGCGGCGTGTTGATCACCGATATCAGGATGCCCGGCATCGACGGCTTCACGGTGCTGGAGCGGGCGCTGCTCATCGATCCCGACCTGCCGGTGATCATGGTCACCGGCCATGGCGACGTGTCGATGGCGGTGCGGGCGATCCACGCCGGCGCCTACGACTTTCTGGAAAAACCGTTTCCCGCCGAGATTCTGCTCGATACGGTGCGCCGCGCCCTGGAGCGCCGCCGGCTGGTCATGGAAAATCGGCTCCTGAAAAAGGAGCTGGATACGGCCGGGGAGTCCGCCATCATCGGGCGCACGCCGGCCATCGAGCGGATGCGGACCATCATCGCCGCCGTCGCCAAGACCGACACCGACGTTCTGGTCATGGGGGAAACCGGCACCGGCAAGGAACTGGTGGCCAGGGCGCTGCATCATCAAAGCAGCCGGCGTCAGCACAAGTTCGTCGCGCTGAATTGCGGCGCCATGCCGGAGGACATTTTCGAAAGCGAATTGTTCGGTCACGAGGTCGGCTCGTTCACCGGCGCCTCGAAGCGGCGGATCGGACGCATCGAGTTCGCCCATAAAGGCACCTTGTTTTTCGACGAAATCGAAAGCATGCCCTTGTCCCTGCAGGTGAAGATCCTGCGCGTCCTGCAAGAACGGGTGGTCGAACCGCTGGGGTCGAACGACGTGGTGCCGGTCAATCTCAGGGTGGTCGCCGCGACCAAGATCAGCCTCAAGGGGGCGAGCGGCGAGGGACGCTTCCGCGAGGATCTCTATTATCGTCTCAATGTGGTGATGATCCATGTGCCGCCGCTTCGCGAACGCCGGGAAGACGTGCCGCTGCTGTTCCAGCATTTCGTGGTGAAGGCGGCCACCCGCTATGGACGCGAAGCGCCGAAAGTGACGCCGCATGTGCTGCACCGCCTGACGTCCTATTCCTGGCCGGGCAATGTGCGCGAATTGAAAAACGCGGCCGACCGGTTCGTTCTGGGTCTGGGCGACGAGTTGGAAATCCTGGGCGGCGAGCCGGTCCGGGACGGACGCCTGACGCTGGCCGAGCAGGTCGACTTCTTCGAGAAAAGCGTGATCGAAAACGAATTGGCCTTGCATGGCGGCAATGTCAAAGCCACCGTCGAGGCGCTGGGAATCCCCCGCAAGACGTTCTACGACAAGCTGCGGCGCTTCAATCTGTCGGCCGATGATTTCCGCTGAGGCGCGTTGAGGCGTTCCGGTTTCCTTTTCCCCGAATGCATAGTCACAGTTTGATCACCACTTCCCCGGCTTAATTTCCGTTACCGTCAGGAAAACGGTGAAGGTATCGGGGCATGCTGTATCAAAGAAGCGTATATTTTTAGACTATGTTTTATATATCGATGTCGATATTGATGGCGGTATTGATCTTTTTTGGATTCTCCCGCACATTTTATATTGCGGTGGCTCATTCAACTTTCCAGAATCCGCCTATCTTATTTGTCCATATAGCGCTCTTCTCCGCCTGGCTCATCTTAATGCTGATCCAGACGGGACTGGTTCAAGCGCGGCGACTGCGGCTGCACCGGACCTTGGGATCGGCAAGCCTGGTGATCGGCGTGGCTTTGCCCATCGTCGGTGTCTGGGTGACCATCGCCATGAATCAT
>JAATGN010000406.1 GCA_015654615.1 Rhodospirillales bacterium | reverse complement strand
TCGACGAAAATTAGAACCAATCCGAAGTAACTATTCCCAAGCCAATACTTCTCGCTGAACGCCTTATGGTTTATTGTCGCTTCCGATGTGGACGGGTCGACCGCCTATCGGGAGTATCAGACAGTGGATGTCGCGTTCATCCAGGGACTTTGCGATCGTTTTGCCGAGGAATTCGGCTTTGGCGTCAATGTCATGGGCGACGGGGGCATCATCATCGCCTCCAGCGTCAGGCAGAGAATCGGCAAGCCGCACGCCATGGCGGCGCGCGTGATGGCGGGCGAATTCGACGAATACCGCATTACCCGCTGGCAGGCCTTCCATTCCAAGACCCTGCGGGCCGGATGCGGTTGGGCCCTCGATTTTCGCGGGCGGCGAATCGGCAATCTGGCGGTGGCCGGGCCGCCCGACAGGGTCAAACGCTACGGCCGGGTCATCAAGTTCTGCATCCTGTCCCTGATGGAGGCCCACCAATCCCTGGCGGACCAGCAGGAAGAGGCGGAAGCCCTGCGCCAGGCCGCCCTGCGCGAGCTGGCCGACGGTTTCGAGGCGCAAGTCGGCGGCATCGCCAAGGCGGTCACCGCCGCCGCCGTCCAATTGCAGTCTTCCGCGAAGCAGATGGCGGAAACCGCCGCCGAAACCAGTGTCCAGGCCACCACGGTGGCCGGCGCGGCCGAACAGGCCTCGGCCAATGTGCAGACCGTCTCCGCGGCGGCCGAGACCCTGGCCCGATCCCTGGGCGCCGTCGCCGGTCAGGTGGAGCGTTCGCAGAAAGTCGCCTCGCAGGCCGATGTCGAGGCCCAAGGCACCGCCGGCCTGATTCAACGCCTGGCCGACAATGTCACCGGCATCGGCGAGATCGTCGCCCTGATCAATGCCATCGCCGCCCAAACCAATCTTCTGGCCCTGAACGCCACCATCGAGGCGGCGCGGGCCGGCGCGGCCGGCAAGGGATTTGCCGTGGTGGCCTCGGAAGTGAAAAACCTGGCCAATCAGACCGCGAAGGCGACGGAAGACATCACCGGGCGGATCGCCTCGGTCCAGGAGGGCACCAAGGCGGCGGTCGACGCCGTCACCTCGATCGGCCGGGTGATTTCCGATATGGGCGAAATCAGCGACGAGGTCGCCGCCGGCATCCAGGAACAATCGGCGGTGACCGGCGAGATCGCCAGCAATGTGGAACAGGCGGCGGCCGGCACGCAGGAGGTCTCGCAAAGCGTCGCCAAGGTGCAGATGGCCTCCGGCACCACCGGCGAAGAGGCGCGTCAGATCAGTCAGGCCGCCACCGCCCTGCTGCATCAGGCCGAAATGCTGAACGACCAGGTCGGCCATTTTCTGGCCCAGGTGCGGGCGGGGTAATGTGGCAAAAATGTTACGGTGAGAAAAGTTTTATAAACAGCTTGATCCACATCAAGGGTCGGCTTGACCCCTTTTCGCGTGAAGATGATCGTTCCCCATCAACCATCCATATTTTGGGGGAAATTGTGAAATCATCGCATTTGTTCGCTTTAACGGCCGTCGTCGCGTTGTTTTCCGGCACGGCAAGCTATGCCGACGACGCGAAGGTCGGGTTGGGCGCCGGCGACCTTCTGGTGCGGGTCAGAGCCGTGGGCGTGGTTCCCGATGTCAAAGGGCGCGACAACACCCTGAACGGAAAGATCGGCGCCAGCGATTCCCTGATTCCGGAAGTCGACGCGGCCTATTACTTCACCGACAATTTCGCCGCGGAGCTCATCGCCGGCACCACCCAGCACAAGATGACGGACAGAAACAATGTCCTGGGCCAGAAGCTCAACCTCGGCGATGTCTGGCTGCTGCCGCCGACGCTCACCGCCCAATGGCATCCGCTGAGCCATTCGGCCTTCGACCCCTATGTCGGCGCCGGCGTGAATTACACCTTTTTCTACGGAGCCGGCGGCGCCGACAGCATCCTCGGCGAACACACCAGGGTCTATTATAGAAACAACTTCGGCGAAGCCCTGCAGATCGGCGCCAATTACAATGTCAGCGGGTCGTGGTTCGTCAACGTCGATGTGAAGAAGCTGTTCCTCTCGACGACGGCGGTCGTCAAGCTCAACGGCGTGGAAGCCACCCGCGCCGACGTCCGACTCGACCCCTGGCTGGTCGGCGTCGGTGTCGGTTACCGGTTCTAGGACGCGTCAATATCCGATACTTTAAGCCCTCCCCCTTGCCGGGGGAGGGAAGTCGCGCATCTCGAAATCCCCGCTCATCCATGATTTAGCCCCTCTCCCGCAAGCGGGCGAGGGGCTTAAATGCGGGCGGCCCGTAGCCGCAGCCACGATTTCCGCCGTTCGGAAATAACATAATTTATGTGTTATTTTTTATATGAACTACACATTGACGCTCGGTTAACATTGTGGCGCAATGTGCCTTCTGTCCATCTCGTCATCGAGGACCATATGTTGTTCCAAATGGCTGTTGTGACGTCCAATAGGACAGACAATCACTGTTGATTTTTTTGACAGGAGCAGTGCATGTCTGAAGCAGCAGAAACGATCCCCTGGTCTCGAAAAGCGGAAACGCTCTCCTGGCTCAACGAGGATTGGCTGGCCCTCGGAATCGGATTTCTGGTCTTCGCCGCGGCGCTGATCGGATTGCTGGGCGTCGACGTCATCGGCTGGGTGGTCACCACCTCGGTGTGGATCGATCCGGCCAAAGCATTGGGCGCCACCTCCAAGCTTTACGCCGGCATCGGAGGCGGGGCGGCCTTGCTCGGCACCTATGCGGCGCTGCTGCTGGTGCTGACGGCGGCCGCGGCGGCGCTGAAGATCGACGCGAAGCGATTCGCCGTCACCTTCACCGTCCTGTTCGCCATCGCCTATGCCAGCTGGATCTTCGGCAGTTTCGCCTATGTCGCCGTGGTCACCCCGGCCGATCAGCACAAGTTCGGGATCGATTGGTCGCTGAAGCTGACCAACGAAGGCGGCTTCATCGTCGCCCTGTTGTCCGGCCTGGTCATCGCCAACGTCTTCCCGCGCTTCGCCGACTGGCTGAAGGAGGCGATCCGCCCCGAGCTCTATATCAAGATCGCCATCGTCATCCTGGGCGGCTTCATCGCGGTGACCGCGGCCGGCCGGCTGACTCTGGCCTCGTCCCTGCTGCTGCGCGGGGTGGCGGCGATCATCGAGGCTTATCTCATCTATTGGGCCGTGGTCTATTTCGTCGCCCGCAAATGGTTCGGTTTCAACCGCGAATGGGCGGTCCCCCTGGCCTCGGGCATTTCCATTTGCGGCGTCGCGGCGGCCATCGCCACCGGCGGCGCCATCCGGGCCCGTCCGCTGATTCCGGTGCTGGTGTCCTCGCTGGTGGTCCTCTTCGCCATGGTCGAGGTGCTGGTCCTGCCCTTCCTGGCCCAGACCTTCCTGTCGCACGATCCCCTGGTGGCGGCGGCCTGGATCGGCCTGGCGGTGAAAACCGACGGGGCGGCGGTGGCCGGCGGCGGCATCACCGAGGCGCTGATCCTGGCCAAGGCGGCAGCCGAGGGAATCCGCTACGAACCGGGCTGGATCGTCGGCACGACGGCCACCATCAAGGTCTTCATCGACATCTTCATCGGCATCTGGTCCTTCATCCTGGGCTATATCTGGACCAACCACATCAATGTGGCGGAAGGCGGCGAAAAGGCCAAGGCGGTCGAGATCTGGCAGCGTTTCCCGAAATTCATCCTGGGCTTCGTCGTCACCTTCGCCATCGGCCTGGCCCTCGCCCTGGCCGGCGGGCCCGAACTCAAGGCCAAGCTTCCGGCCGTCATCGGCGAGGCCAACACCTTCCGGGTGATCTTCTTCCTGCTGACCTTCTTCTCCATCGGCCTGTTGTCCAACTTCAAGAAACTGTGGGCCGACGGCATCGCCAAACTGGCCGCCGTTTACGTCCTCACCCTGTTCGGCTTCGTCGTTTGGGTGGGATTGCTGATTTCGTGGCTGTTCTTCCATGGCGTCACGCCGCCCCTGGCCAGTTGAGAAAGAGAGAAGTCCCATGTCGGATGTCGATATCAAGGCCGAACTGCAGAAAGCCGCCGTCGAACCCCTGCTGCCGATCGAAAAGAAGCTGATCGGCTGGAGTCTGGGGATCGGCATCGTCTCCCTGGTGATTTTGGCGGCGATCAACCGGATCATCGCCTGAGATTCCGGACCGAAACGGCTCTTTCCAGGCGGAAAGAGCCGTTTGCTTGACGGCGTCAAGGTTGGACGCCCAATGCCGACGACGCCCGATGCGCCAGCCGTTTCGTCAACAGCCGGATGAGCGGGCGGTCAATCGGTCCGCCGGCTCAGCACGGCCGCCTTGCCGCGGGTCAGGACGCCGCCGACATCCGGTCCGCGGCCGAGGGCCACCCCCACCGCCAGCACATCGCCGATGGTCAGATGGGTCAGCCGCGAGGTCATCGGGGAAAAGACGTCGGTGTTCTCGGAAACGTCGGCCGCCAGGGCCACCGTCGCCAGGCGGGCCAAGGGCGAATTGGAATGGGTCAGCGCAATCACCGCGGCGCCGACCGAACGCAGGTTTTCCGCCGCTTCGAGAATGTCGTGGGTGCGTCCGGAATGCGAGACCAGAATGGCGGCGTCGGGCGGCCCCAAGGTCAGCGCCGACATATTGTAGACATGGGGATCGCTGTAGGCGACGGTCGGGATCCCCAGGCGAAAGAATTTGTGCTGGAGGTCGGCGGCGACGATCCCCGAATTTCCCGCCCCGTAGAATTCGATCCGCCGCGCCGCGCCCAGCAATCCGATGGCCCGTTGGACGGCCGCCGGCGACAGGGTGTCGCGCACCTGCATCAGGCTCGACAGGGCGCGGTCGAACACCTTGCCGATAATTCCGGCCGGCGTCTCGCCCTCGGCCACGTCCTGATGGACGAAGGGCACGCCGTTTCCGACGGCCTGGGCCAGCGCGATCTTGAATTCGCGGAATCCCGAACAGCCCAAGGCCTGGCAAAAACGGGCGATGGTGGCCTGGCTGACCCCCACCCGCGCGGCCACTTCGGTCATCGACAGCGTGATGATCTCGCGCGGCCGGCCGAGGGCGAAATCGGCCAGCCTCCGCTCCGAAGGACGCAGCGAGGGATGCAGAGTTTCGATCCGGGACAGCATGGGCTCCCTCCTTTCGGCCAGACCGGCGATAAATTACCGGTATCATCGACTATGTAGAAAATCCACATAACTTTTGGCCGAACCGCTGGGGCCGGCCCGTCCGGTCGGCAAGAGGGCGCGAGAAAAGGGGCTTCCCCGCTTTCCCCCGCCATCCGCACGCCGCGAGATCGTTGTGATCGGCCGGCAAGAATGCTAGCATGGAGAAATACTACACATCCTCCTCTTTGCTCCAGAGACCCAAGCCATGCCCCTCGATCCGCGCATCGCCAAGATCACCCAGCGCATTCGCGAGCGCAGCCGTGACGGCCGCGCCGCCTATCTGAGCCGCACGCAGGCGGTGGCTGCCGCCTTTCCCCCGGCCGAAACCCTGTCCTGCGCCAATTTCGCCCATGCCATCGCCGCCCTCGGCGCCGACGAGAAGGTCCGGCGGACCGGCGGCCGGGCCCCCAACATCGGCATCGTCACCGCCTACAACGACATGCTGTCGGCCCACCAGCCGTTCGCCGGCTATCCGGCGATCATCAGGGAGGCCGCCTGGAAGGCCGGGGGCGTCGCCCAGGTGGCCGGCGGCGTGCCGGCCATGTGCGACGGCATCACCCAGGGCCAGCCCGGCATGGAACTGTCGCTGTTTTCCCGCGACGCCATCGCCATGGGCACGGCCATCGCCCTGTCGCACAACAGCTTCGACGCCGCCCTGATGCTGGGGGTCTGCGACAAGATCGTCCCCGGACTGCTGATCGGCGCCTTGCAGTTCGGCCATCTGCCGGTGATTTTCGTCCCGGCCGGCCCGATGGGCAGCGGTCTCGCCAATTCCGAAAAATCGCGAATCCGCCAACTCTACGCCACCGGCGAGATCGGCCGCGCGGCGCTGCTCGAGGCGGAGACCAAGTCCTATCACGGGGCCGGCACCTGCACCTTCTACGGCACCGCCAACAGCAATCAGATGCTGATGGAGGTGATGGGCCTGCATCTGCCGGGTTCGGCCTTCGTGCCGCCGGACAGCCCCTTGCGCGAAGCCCTGACCCGGCGCGCCGCCGAACGGGTGCTGGCGATCACCGCCGGGACCGACGACTACACGCCGATCGCCCAGGTCGTCGACGAACGGACCATCGTCAACGGCATCGTGGCCCTGATGGCCACCGGCGGCTCGACCAATCACACCATCCATCTGGTGGCCATCGCCGCGGCCGCCGGCATTCGCCTCACCTGGGACGATTTCGACGAGATTTCGCGCGCCACGCCGCTGCTGGCCCGCATCTATCCGAACGGTCCGGCCGACATCAACCATTTCCACACGGCCGGCGGCATCGGTTTCCTGATCGGCCAACTGCTCGACGCCGGGCTGCTGGACGGCGCGGTGCGCACCGTCGCCGGCGGCGGCCTCGCCTCCTACCGGCAGGAGCCGGTGCTGCGCGACGGCGCCCTCTGCTGGCGGAACGGACCGGCGGCCAGCCTGGACGCCACGGTGTTGCGCGGCCTGGCCGACCCCTTCGACGGCGAGGGCGGGCTGCGCCTGCTGAAAGGCAATGTCGGACGCGGCGTGATGAAGATCTCGGCCGTGGCCGAGGCCCATCGCAAGGTGCATGCGCCGGCCCTGCTGTTCGACAGCCAGGCGGCCTTCGTGGCCGCCCACAAGGCGGGCCGGCTGGAGCGCGACTTCGTCGCCGTGCTGCGCTTCCAGGGTCCGCGGGCCAACGGCATGCCGGAACTGCACGCCCTGATCCCCATCCTCGGCGCCCTGCAGGACGCCGGGCGCCGCGTCGCCCTGATCACCGACGGACGGATGTCGGGCGCCACCGGCAAGATCCCGACGGTCATCCACATCTCGCCCGAAGTCATCGCCGGCGGCCCCCTGGGCCGGGTGAAGGAGGGCGACATGATCCTGCTCGACGCCGAGGCGGGGATCATCGAGGCGGAGGTCGACGCCGCCCTGTGGCAAGCCCGCGCCGCCACCCCGGTCGCCGCCCCGGTCTCCGAACTGGACCAGGGCTTCGGCCGCGGCCTGTTCGGCCTGTTCCGCGCCCATGCCCTGCCGGCCGAGGAGGGCGCCTCCAGCTTCGGCGGTTGAGGAATGTTCGGCGATTGCGGACATGCTTCGGGGGGCCGAAGGATTTAGGAAACACGGACGGACGCGGACAGCCACGGACGCACACGGATAAAAAGAAGCGCCGCAGGCAGGTTTAGGGCCCGCTGATAAATAACGGATTCGTTTTTTCTTCGTCATTGCGAGCGAAGCGAAGCAATGACGACATTATTTCTGAACAAGTCCTTGAACACTCTTCCAAAGGACGGGCGAATGCCTGCGGCGCTCTCGTCCGTGTGCGTCCGTGGCTGTCCGGGTCCGTCCGTGTTGCTCGACATCCCATCCGCACCGCAGACGGCCGAACCGTCCCCCGATCCGATTACGTCAGGATCGTTGCCCTAAATGTCTGACTTGAATTTTCTTATGTCTGACATATGCTGTCTCCAACAAAAAAACAGGGAGGCGGCGCGGCATGCCAAAGGCGGATCAGCAGATTCCAAGCGTCGATCTGGGTCGCAAGGCCGCCGATAAGCTGGCCTGCGACATCATCGTCGGCCGCTTTCCGCCGGAAAGCCTGCTGCCCAAGGAAATGGCCCTGGTCGACCAGTTGGGGATCTCCCGGCCGACGCTACGCGGCGGCCTGCAGATGCTGGAATCGGTCGGCATGATCACCCGCGTTTCGGGTCGCGGCACCTTTGTCCGGCCCTATGCCGACTGGTCGTTTCTCAGCCCGCTGCTCAGCCGATGGATTTCCGAATTCGCCCCGCCGCGG